>CAIRAY010000030.1 GCA_903876665.1 uncultured Fibrobacterota bacterium
ATGCCCCGCTTCTCTGTCATGCCCGGCACGGGCATCACCGTGCATCTAGCAGAGTTCTGTGATGGCCGTTCCGGCCATGACATGCTTGTTGCAGCAGGACCCGGCTTCTCTGTCATGCCCCGCTTCTCTGTCATGCCCGGCACGGGCATCACCGTGCATCTAGCAGAGTTCTGTGATGGCCGTTCCGGCCATGACATGCTTGTTGTAGCAGGACCCGGCTTCTCTGTCATGCCTGGCTTCTCTGTCATGCCCCGCTTCTCTGTCATGCCCGGCACGGCCGAGTGGCCACTTTTGGCTTCGCCAATTAGTGGAGCACTATCCACTGTGTGGAGCATCACCGTGCATCTAGCAGAGTTCTGTGATGGCCGTTCCGGCCATGACATGCTTGTTGCAGCAGGACCATTCATAAATACCATACCATTGATGACGTACATAGTCGTCTAAGGTAGAATAGCGATTCTTTGCGTATAAGTGTTTGTTCCGTTCTGAAAGCGGGCCATATATATGCCCCTAGGGATATTGCTGATGTTCCATTCGCGCTCTGTCGCAAAAACGTTCTTTGCAATAACCTTTCCACTGAGGTTTACCAATTCAATGGAAACAGTTCCGCGTCCCATTCCATTGATGGAAATCGAGTTTCCTTTTTGGGTGAGGCGCAGGCTTTGGGGAGTGCCTTTAGGGCTTATGGATGATGCACCTTCAATGGTGTAGATGGATTTTAGCTTTAGGTTGCTGACCAAATTCGTGCCGACCGGTGCACTCCCATTTGCTACGAATTTGATGCCACGCATGACCTGAAGGAGGGAGTCAATGGGGAATACTGTTGAATCGGTGCGGTTGGGGCCGGGCTGCTTGAAGTTTGCTGGGGTAAAACAGGTCTTGGTAATGGAGTCTTTTTTGGCCAATAACACTTCATAGTCGTTATCGTGGGTGACGTGGTGAAAGTTTTTCAACTGAAACGCCACGCGTGCCGTTCCGGTGAGCGAATACTCCACACAAATTTGTTCCCAGGTTTGGGGCGTATCGACCTCGGGATCCACAAAGTTGAATCCGATTCCGTAGTAGGCGTAACCGTTGGCGGAATGCATTAGTGTGTATGTTACATCCATAATCCCGGCATTCGCTTCTACCCAAGGGGCTATGTCAGCATTCAACTCAGGAAAATTCGAGGACGAGGTGCTATCGTGGTCGCCAAACCACCACCAGGATCCCCCCGAGCTCACCGCCCCTCCCAGCGAACCGTCCCAAATGACGGTCTCCGTGGCTGGTGCGAAGCAAACGAGCGAAGCAAGGATGATGGCGAATTTTTTGAGGTTCATGCGGGTGTTCCGAGTGACTTATTTGATGTACTTGAATGCCATGATTCCTGCGCTGGAGCGCACCTGAACCATGTAAATCCCGGCGGGCGCACCCTCCAGACCCAGGGAAATTAATTTCGATGAACCCGCTGCCATTGGCAGGGATGCTTGGTTTACCATGGAGCCATTGAGGCCGAGGGTGGTGATCTGGTAGGTGGCTGCTTTGTTGGCAAAAATTTCACACATCCCCTTGCGGAGCAATACCGAAGCGGGCATTGTGGACTGGGCGGGCTTGTTGGCCATGCCTACCGTGCCCGATCCACCCACTTCTGCATGAGTCAGAGTCTCGTAGAAAATGCTCCAGGAACCACCGTTGCTATTCACGCTACGAACCTTGCCTTCGATCATGGCTTTGGTGTTTGGCATGGCAATGCCTTTGCGATTGTGCAAATGATTGTACCCGATTTCCCAGGTGGCATACACATCGGCTGAGGCCGCGTTGTTGGAGCAAGCCCCCTGCATGCTTCCGCTAAAGCTTTGTAGAGCCATGAGCTCTTCAACCGCTACCATTCGGGTTTGATAGGTGGAGTAAAGATCCACTCCCTGGTGCCATGCGGTTTCCATTGCACCAAAAGCACCGCTCATCCCAAACTGAGAATGGTGATTATTGTCACGACAGGTTTCTTGGGTCAAGCCATTCAGCCATTGAGCAGGACTAAACCAAGAATCTTGAGTCGGGGTGGCATCCGTTGTCAAATAGAAGTACCTGGGCATTCTCGCAGCCAAGCGGGTTACCGCCAGATTGAACTCGGTTTCATCTTCATTGAATACCGCAATGGCCATCATGGCAGAAATCTGATGCAAGTCCACATTTCCGTTCCAGGTGCTGGCGGTATTCAAAACTGGATAAAATGCCCGTTTGAACATGGCCCGGACCTTTTCGATATCGGCAGCTTGCCAGCCCGAGTAGCCCAGCATGATTTCGGCAGCGGGTCCAAACAGCGATCCAACCCAGCCGGCTTCCAACTTGCTTTGGTCACTGCCATAATTGATGCTTTGCAAAACGGTCCATGCATTCAGGATGGCAATGGCTCTATTGGCGGCAGCCACATCACCGGTATAGTACCAGTCCAGGGCATTGCCATAGGCCCGGCGGGCGTCATCACGGGAAAGGGCTTCATTGGCCTGGCTTAGCATATTGACTTCTGGAGTGGCCACTTTCAATAAGCCCCCATCAGCATCCTTCATTTTGGCGAGCTGGCTTGTCCATGGCTCTGCGCCTGCCGCAATCTTAGCCTTCACAAAATCGAGTTCCGCCTTGCTGTCCAAGGCACCGGGATGAACCCAAGTCATGGCCGCCGATGCGGAACCTGCCAAAGCCAGAGAGGATGCGAAGATGATCGATGATATTTTCATGGGAAAGTCTCCCTCGCAAAAGCGAGAAATTTTGGTGAAAACGGGGGTACTCTGTGAATAAATTTACCCTCGGGCAGAGAACCTCAGAACTTGATTATTCGTGATATGGTGAATGTTGTGGTTTTGAATTCCCTGATGGCAAGAGCCCAGGGAACTCCCTTTGACATTAGTTTTTAGTGGCCCAGAACCGAGACCGGCAGTTGTCGGGCTTGGTGGCCCACTTGCACGGTGAGGATGTAACGGCCCGAAGGCATGCCATTGCCAAAGGCAAGGCTGAGGCTGCCACTGGCCAATCCGGCGAATAGTACCTTGCGCTGATTGCCGAGGAGGTCGGTGATGCTCACCTTGGTCAATTCGCCAGGTGCTGCATTCAGGACCAGGGTCTCTCCCTGTAGAGACATATTCCAAGGCACCTGCATGCCGTTTAAAGCGATGGCCTTTATGGAACTAGGGGTGCCACCACCAGAAATCAAAGTGTCGCCACCATTGGCATACACAATGTTCGCATGAGTCAATGTCTCGTAAAAAATATTCCAGGACCCAGGGTTACTTGCATAAAGACGGACTTTAGTGGTAAGCATCGCCAACGTATTGGGCATATTTACGCCTTTGCGTGTTTTATAATGGTTATATCCGATCTCCCAAGTATCGTATACATCACTTGTGGTCTGATTGTTGGTGCAAGCCCCCTGCATGCTTCCGCTTGTTCCCTGGAGTCCCATGAGCTCCATGACCGCCACCATGCGAGTCTGATAGGTCGTGTAGACGTCCACGCCCTGGTGCCAGGCTGTTTCCATGGCTCCAAGTGCGCCACTCATGCCGAACTGGGCGTGATGATTATTGTCGCGGCAGGTTTCCTGGGTTAAGCCATCAAGCCATTGGGTGGGGTTGCTCCAGAAGGCTGTCACACTGCCGTTGTCGCCCGCGATGCTGGGAGGAAGGGCGCCGTCGGACTTGAGGTAGAAATATGCAGGCACCCGGACTGCCAAGCGTGCGATGCCTTCGTTGAACCAGGCTTCATTTTCGTTGAATACGGCAATCGCCATCAGGGCCGAAGTTTGATGCAAATCCACATTTCCGTTCCAGGTACTCGCGGTCTTCAGCACGGGGTAGAATGCCCGCTCAAACATGGCGCGGACCTTTGCGATATCCGCTGCAGCCCAGCCTGGATATCCCAGCATAATGTCTGCCGCTGGGCCAAATAGCGAGCCGACCCATCCCGCTACAAGTAAGTTCTGTTGATTGCCCGGGATCGCCGTAATGCTTTGAAGCCCCGACCAGGAATTCAAAATTGCAATCGCCCGTTCCGCATAAACTACGGAGTCGGTTAGATACCAGAGCAACGCATTGCCGTAGGCTCTGCGCCCCTCTCCTTTGGCCAAGTCCGCCGTGCCCCCGTTGGCGTCGATCGTGGTTACTCCGCCCGGAGCGGTGGCGAGGCCACCTTCGTTATACTTGATTGTTTGCATTTCGAACATGTAGGGAGCAGCCTTGAGGGCAACCTGGGTTTTTACGTAATCCAGTTCGGCTTTTCCATCGAGGGTGCCGGGGTGAATCCAAGTCCTGGCCGCAGACACCGAACTCGCGAACACAAGGAGTGATGTGAGCAGAATCGATTGTAATCTCATGAGGATACCTCCATCGCGAAAAGGCGAAATTGATGTGTGACCAAACAACATGATTCCTTATGAATTTACCCGCAAACCAGGTTGGGTGGATCTGGTAAAATAATGATAACATGATGGATGGTTTTCTGTGTTTGGTTTTGTCGATTCGATCACCCCAGGAAATAACTCAAAAAAACTCCCCGCAAATTGCAGGGAGTTTTTCATTTATCCAAGATGTGAATGGGATGTTAGTGACCCAGAACCGACACCAACATTTGACGGGTTTGATGCCCCACCTGGACCGAGAGGATGTAGCGACCCTGTGGCATGGCGGCACCCCATCCAAGGCTTAGGCTACCGTTGGCTACGCCGGCAAAGAGCACCTTGCGCTGGTTTCCAAGGAGGTTGGTCAAGGTTACTTTGACCTGAGAACCCGAAACGGAACTCAGCGCCAGAGTTTCTCCGTGTATCGACATATTCCAGGCACTCTGCATGGCGTTGAGAGCGGTAGGTGTGGAAGAGCTGGATGAGGCCACGGCTGAACTCGAGGTTGCGGTGCCCGAGCTACTGGTTACAACAGGAGCTGTGGCCCCAATGCACTGAATATTATCGATAGAAATGGAGCCGGTGGCGCCCGTCGTAGTCTGAACCTGCCAGCTGAATCCTTCGACGGCATTTTTTGTCATGGGCTTTACCACGCCCCAGGTTGGATCTTGCAACAGATCGGTCCACAGAATGGATTTGGTGGTCCAGGCTGCACTGGCAACAACGTTCACGCCATAGAAATTTCCATCGGTGATGGTTGGCTGGTTGACGCGGAAGCGGTGCGCAGGGCCCTTGTAGGCATAGCGAATTTCGGTGCAACTGCTCAGGCTGTAGGCGAGTTCACTGGCCTGGAGCTTGATGCCAAATCCGACAAAGGGGTCATAGGTGAGGGCTCCAGCATCCAAGGTGTAGGTGAATGTCGCGGTTTTGGTCGAGCCTACAGGGCCTCCATCGACGGGCAGGAATGGCACGGTGATTGATGTCAAAGGGGATATGGTGGATGCACCGGTGACATCGGAATCCGTGTAGGAAAACCAAATGCCATTCCACAGAGTTTTGGAATCACCATCTTCCAGGTCTTCAATCATGGAGGCAAGAGTCAGGGTCGAGCTGGATGAGGTCACTGTGGCACTCGAGGAGCTAACCACCGCGCTGGATGTGCCACCAACGGAACTGGAAGAGAGGACGATGGTGCTTGAGGATGCTGTGGTGGAGCTGGTGCCCGAGCTGCTTATGGATAGGCCATAAACGATGTCGCCATTGGTCAAGGTTTCGTGGAACATGTTGAATTGTTGTGCCCCGTTGCGGAGTTCTTTGGCGATTTCTGCCTGCGTCTGAGGCATGGCAATGCCCTTGCGGTTGTGGTAATGGTTGTAGCCGACCTCCAAGGTGTTGTAACGGTCAGCGGTAACGGCGCCGCCACAGGTCCCCTGCATGTCCTTGGAATTCAGTTGAAGGGCCATCAGCTCCATGGCATCGATCATGCGCTCTTGGTTGGGTGTATAGAGGTCTATGCCCTGAAGGTAAGCGGTTTCCAGGGCAGACAGGGCGCCTGCAATGGCAAACTGTGCGTGGTGACCGTTATCGCGACAGGTTTCCTGGGTCAGACCATCTGTCCATTTCAATACCGGAGAGTAATTACCCCAGTTTGCATCTGTGCTTCCGCCGTAGTTTCTTACCGAAGCAGCATCTGATGCAAGATAGAAGTAGGCAGGGAGACGCTTTTTCAACCTTTCGATACCCAAATCAAATGAGACCTGATCATCAAGGAATACAGCAATGCTGAGTAATGCATCGATCTGGGTCAAATCCACATTGCCATTCCATGTGCTCATTTGCAGCATGGCAGGTAAAAATACGGTTCGGAACATGTTTTTTGTTGCAGTCCGGTCTGTGGCGCTCCAGCCCGGATATTGGCTCATGATTTCTGCAGCAGGCGCAAGCACTGTCGCCACCCAAGCACCTTCTAATGCGCTTTGGGTTGCACCACCCTGATAAGGCGCGTGACCATTCCATGTTTTTAAAACGGCAATGGCCGCTTTGGCGGATGTCGAATCACCAGTCAAGTACCAGTTCCAGGCTAGCCCTAGCGCCCTCGAGTCGGATCCAGCGGTCTTTGCGCTATTTAAATGTGCGGTCCAGGGCTGAGCTCCGGTGGCAATTTTGACCTTTACAAAGTCCAATTCGTATGCGGACGCGCTCCTTGTTCCAGGATGAACCATGGCTGCAAAGGCGGAACCCGCGAACACCACAAGGGATGTAAACAAGGCAAATGATTTTTTCATGGTAGATCCTCCGTCGCATGAATCGCGACAAATTTTGGTTGCACCGGTTCTAAGCAAGAATTTAGCCCCAGCACCTGAAACAAAAAAGGAGGTTGTTCGGGATATGCCGGTTATTGTATTTCTGTTTTCCTTTGTTAGGGAAAAAAGGGTATTTTACCTTCATGTCCAATGCAAACGAATTGGCAGATATCTTCGCCAAACAATTATCGAAATGGCCCGAAGGCAGGCTTCCCACCGTGCGTGATTTGGCCATGCGCCAAGGTGCCAGTAGTCGCACCGTTCAGGCGGCCTTGGAACTTTTGCGCGGGCGGGGGCTGGTGGAGTCCCGTCCTCGGTCGGGTCTTTGGAGGGTGGGGGAGATTCCGCGCACCGAGGCTACCACGTCGAGGTTGGGTGTTGTTGATTTGGCGACTCGCTTTAGGATTGAAATACGCGAGGGCATCCATCCCTGGGATTCGCCTTTGCCCTTAATCAAGGAGCTGGCGGTCCAATGGAATTGCCATGCGCAAACCGTGAGCAAGGTTCTGGATTTGGTAATTCAGGAAGGTCTTCTCGAACGGCGCGGACGACTTCATTTTCCGGTTAGTCCTAGAGGGCTCCGTAAGGCTGCGGCCCCCACCATCCTTTGTCTTGGGGCGGGAGCGTCGGATGGCCACTTCCGCATGGATTCCGACCGGGAATCAGATTTCTGGAGGGAGCTTGGCGTGCAGGCGGGCCTAGCTGGTCTTTCATTGGTAAGACGTGTCTGGGATGGTGGTCGAATTCGTTTAGATGCAAACATGGTGGGAGTGATCGCAACCTCGTGGCATTACCATGATCCCAAAATAATTTGCCGAGAAATATCCAAATTGAAAATGCCCGCTTGTGTTTGGTTCGATGAGCATATCATGGATGAATCTTCGGTAGACTCACACATAAACTATCATGACCAAGGATTTTCGGCAGAGAATGGATCATTGCTATCCCGGCATCTAATGGAACTCGGCCATACCCACCTGGCCTTTGTTTCTCCTTGGCATGGGAACCAGTGGTCGCTCAAACGCTTCGAGGGAATCGAAGCAGAAGCCGCAATCCGTGGATGCCGAGTCGAGGCATTTTGCCTAGATGGAGATTCATCTTGGGACCGGATGGTCCCTGCTCAAACGGATCCCGTTTTGGTGAAAACATTCCCCGAAGCAACGATCGCAAGAATTATAGAAGGATCCAGCGACCGGGTTCGGGATTTTATGGTAACAGAACTTGGCTGGAACCGAATCCGTCAGGACATGGCTCCTCTTTTTGAAAAGGCACTTGCCAGTGGTGCCACTGCCTGGATTGGCGCCAATGATGTCTGTGCCTTGAATGCCTTGAAGTGGCTAGGCGAACAAGACGTCCCAGTTCCTGGGCGGGTCTCGGTTGCGGGCTTTGACGATACCTTGGAAGCGCTTCGCTCGGACCTCACCAGCTTCCGGTTTTCCTGCGCGTCCGTGGCACGCTCCATGATTTACCAGATTTTAACTTCCTCGAGAGTGTCCACGCTCACCCGGCACAAGGGGATGGTGGTTGTGCGTGGAACTACCTCGCGTTATAGTCGCTTGAAGAAGTGAAGCATCCAAGGGCAAACGCATTAAAATGACATTTTATCCATTGCCCTACTTTTTCAGGATTTTGTCACCCTCCCGCAGAGGAGGGTCTAGGGAAAGAGGTTGTCTTTTGCCCTACATCCCCGTCGGAGCTTACCCCCAACAGGGGGCCAGGATGACTCACATTGTCATGGCCGGAAGGGCCATCACCGTTGCATTCTGAACGCATTGCGGGCACGGATAGCCGGGGATGAATCGATTTAATCCAACATCACTACTGTCCAAAATAATCTAGTCTAAACTCGTTAGACCATTGGTATTATTGGCCTGTAGGCATGATTGACTTGATTGGGGGCTGTATTTGTCATGGCCGGAACGGCCATCACCGCACCATTCAGCAGTATTCTGAGATGCCTCGGTGGGACCGTTCGGGCTTGCCCGTTACGGACACATGTCCACTGTGTGGAGTGCCGGGGATGACATAGAAAGGCCTTTTGCCAATTGTTTTGGACAGTAGTGATCCAACATATTGATGATTGTATGCAAAATTTTCCGCAGATATTATTTTAATGCTCCGGCAACTATAATTGTAAAACGACTTGATTAGTCATCCCCGGCACGGCCGATGTGCTGCCAGTTACGGTTACTGGCAGCTATGCAAAGCTTGGCCACTTTTGGCTTCGCCAATTTCCACACAGTGGATATGTGCCTGTAACCGCTGAAGCGGAACAGGCATATCAAGTGGAGCACTATCCACTG
>CAIRAY010000031.1 GCA_903876665.1 uncultured Fibrobacterota bacterium
AGATCCCCGCCTTCGCGGGGATGACGGAAGGGTGCGGAGAGTCGCGAGGACGGCACATTCTGTCATGGCCGGAAGGGCCGATGTGCTGCCAGTTACGGTTACTGGCAGCTATGCAAAGCTTGGCCACTTCAACCTTTGGTTGTTTCCACACAGTGGATATGTGCCTGTAACCGCTGAAGCGGAACAGGCATATCAAGTCGAGCACTGTCCACTGTGTGGACCATCACCGCACCGAGTCCGAGGGTATTCAAATTCATGCAGCAAGCACCGGTGATGCCCGTACCGGGCATGACAAGATAGCCCGGCATGACAAAAGGGCGGGCGTAACAAGACTGCCGGGCATGACATGATTGCCGGCAGGACGATTTGCGCATCTCCATCCATCCCTTACAAACTCCTTACAAACCCCTTGCGACTGCCTCACCTTTGGCCCGGCCGAATCAGGTATTGTTAGAACAGACAGAAACACGGACCACGCAAACAAAAACTACAATTAGGAGAATACCATGATTCGCAAACTTATCGCCTTGATCGGCACCGTTGCCCTGAGCCACAGCATCGCCTCTGTGAGCCTCTATGTCAATCCCGGAAATCCGGTTTTGATCGAAAAGCAAACCCAGACCACCCTGTTGCAAATCCGCCTTGAAGGTGCCGACCGCACACCTGAACGCGCGGACCGCCTGCCGGTGAACCTGAGCGTGGTCATCGACCGTTCGGGCTCCATGAGTGGCGACCGCATGGAGCAGGCCAAGGAAGCCGCTCGCACCGTTGTCAACATGCTCGGATCCCAAGACATATTCTCATTGGTTACCTATTCCGATGAAGCCGAAACCCTGATCCCCGCCACCAAATTGACCGACCGGGCCGCAGCCCTCCGCGCCATCGACGCGATCTACTCCGATGGCAATACCGCGCTTTTCGCCGGAGTCAGCAAAGGGCTGGCCGAAGTACGCAAATTTAAAATGCGCAATCGCGTCAACCGGGTCATCCTTCTTTCGGACGGCCAGGCCAATGTGGGCCCCAGCAATCCATCGGAGCTAGGGGACCTGGGACGCTCCGCCGGCCGTAGCGGCATCGGCGTCACGACCATCGGCTTGGGACTTGGTTACAATGAAGATCTGATGAGTCAATTGGCCATGGCCAGCGACGGAAACCACGCTTTTGCGGAAAACTCTTCCGATCTTGCCCGCATTTTCCAGCAAGAAATCGGTGGCGTCCTTTCCGTTGTCGCACAAAGCATCGAGATCATCATTCAATGTCCAAGTGGGGTCCGTCCTATCCGTATTCTGGACCAGGACGCTGAAATCCGCGGACAGAGTGTCCACCTGAACTACAACCAAATTTACGGTCGCCAAAACAAGACCTTGCTCCTCGAAGTGGAAGTCAGCGGAAAGCGCGAAGGTCAGTCCATGGAACTCGCTTCCGTCCAAGTCGGGTATGATGATCCCGCTTCTGGCCGTCGCGAAAATATTTCGGGAAACGCCCAGGTCCGTTTCACCGCAAGCCAAGCCGTAGTCAAACGCGAAGTGTACAAACCCGCCGTGGTGGAAGCCGCCAAAGCCCGTGGCAACATGGCTAGCAAAAAGGCTCTGGAATTGCGCGACAAGGGTGACTTTGCTGGTGCAGGCGCCGTGATGCAACAAAATGCCAAAGACATGGAAGCCCAAGCCACAAGCCTTGACATTCCTGAGCTTGCCAAGGAAAGCGACAACGCCAAGGCCGAAGCAGCCATCCTCTCTGCACCCGCACCCGCAGAAGAACTCAACAAGTCCCGCAAAGAGCTGAAAGCCAAGCAATACGAACGCAGTAGCCAGTTCTCCATCCAAAAGAAGTGAGATTGCAAAAATGAAACACACGCGCCTGGCCATTTTGCTTTCCCTCATGGTTGTTGCACCGCTCCTGGTGCTGGGCTGGTTCGCCCACAACACCATGAACGAACAACAGGCCCAGGTGCGTAGTCAATTCCTGGCTCTATTGACCGATCGTGTGGATCAGACCGCCAGGGGAATTGGATCCTCTATTACCACAATTGAAAACAACCTGCGCCAGGACCTCTTGACAATATCTTCTCCACAGGACCTGGCTGTTTTGGTACGCCACAGTGAGCTCGGGGTTTGTGGATTCTGGCTCAATCCCCAGGGACGGCTGCTTTTCCCGGACAGCTCATCCAGCTTAAGCTCGGAAGAGGTGGCCTTTGTAAAACGGACCCGCACCCTCTGGAGCGCCAAAGCCAAGCTCGACCTCAGTGGATCCAGCGAAACCCAGGCTGCACAAATTTTAAACCAAGATTCATCCACAATTGGATCCAACCTAATCGCCCTTTCCCGCACTCGCGAATCGGGCTGGGTCCCTTGGTTTTGGGAAGATGGCCTGCATCTGCTCTATTGGATGCGCGGTCCCCAGGGTTCGGTGATCGGCATTGAGGTAGATCGCATTGCTCTGCTGGCACACATCATCGGTGACCTTCCCGAAAAGGACCCCGGCCAAGGAGCCTTTATCCTCCTGGATGAAACCGGACGAATCTTGCACCGCTTTGGAGGATTCAAAATTCCCGCATCAAGCATTGCCCTGGCGGAAAAAAGCCTCCCCGCTCCCTTGCAAGGGTGGAAACTAGCCTACCACGGACCTGTGGCCGAATGGGAAACAAACTTTGTGCGTAGCGAACAAATTACTTTGCTATTTAAGCTGAGTGGGTTGGCCATGCTCCTGATTCTGGTTGCCCTTTGGTTCTGGCGCGAGAGCACCCGGTCCTTGAGGGAGGCTCGCCAACGGGTGGACTTTGTGAACCAGGTTTCCCATGAGCTTAAAACCCCGCTCACCAATATTCGTTTGTACGCAGAACTGTTGGAATCTGAAATGGAAGACCCGGCCCAACAAGACAAATTGCGGGTGATCCGTAGCGAAAGCGAACGCTTGTCCCGCATGATCTTGAATATCCTCACCTTCTCGCGCAAGGAACGTCGCAAGCTGACTTTGAGCTTGCAACCCATTTCTCTCGAAGAGGTCGTGGCCGAAGTGGTGGAGCATTTTTCTCTGAGCATGGAAAAGCGGGGCCTGCATGCTGTAGTGGCGGGGCACGCCCCCCGGGAGATCGCACTGGACCGGGACGCCGCCGGGCAAATCATCGGAAACCTTTTGAGCAACGCAGAGAAGTACGCGGCCAAAGGCCAAGTCGTCACCCTCACCCTGCGTCAGAATGCCACGGAAACCGAAGTGGTAGTTGCGGACCAGGGCGCCGGCATTCCCGCCCATTTGCATGGCAAAGTCTTTGAACCTTTTTACCGCGTTTCCAATCAATTGAGTGAAGGCGTCAGCGGGACCGGGATTGGCCTGAGCATCGCCCGCACCCTTGCCGAAATGATGGATGGAACCTTGAATCTTGCCCCTTCCGACCGTGGCGCACAATTTACCTGGAGAATCAAGAAATGAAAATTCTCGTCGCTGAAGATGATCCCCATATTCTGGAAGGCGTAAGCAGCCTTCTGGAAAAGGAGGGCTACTTGGTGCTGAAGGCATCTAATGGGAAAACCGCTTTAGATGTATTCAAGCGCGACAAACCCGACTTTTTGATTCTTGACATCATGATGCCGGGAATGAACGGCTACGATGTGTGTAAAGAAGTCCGCAGTCAGGATGCCCGCATTCCCATTCTCTTTTTGAGCGCCAAATCCGAGGAGATTGACCGGGTGCTGGGCCTCGAACTGGGAGCGGACGATTTTATTTCCAAGCCTTTTGGCACTCGCGAGCTGCTGGCCCGAATTCGCACCGTCAGTCGGCGTGTCTTGCAGGTGCAGGCCCAAAAGAAGCCTGAGCGGGCCAAATCCTTTTGCCTGGGTGACTTGGACGTTCTGCCTGTGGAGCTCCGCGCCAAACGGGGCGAAACCGTCATGGACCTGAGCCCGCGCGATGTGGCCATCTTGGAACTCCTCGCCACCCACAAGGGGCAAGTGGTGGACCGCAACGACATCTTCAATGCCGGCTGGGGCGTGGACTTTATTGGCAGCACCCGCGCACTGGACCAGCACATTTCCCAGCTCCGCAAAAAAATCGAAATCGACCCCGCAAATCCACAAATCATCAAAACCGTACACGGCACCGGCTACCGTTATGAGTAAAATAGGAATAATTATGGACTATAAGGATCAGGAATGTGAAAACTGTCGCCATATTGGCTACACAGAGGAACGGGGCGAATTCTGCACCCTTAACGGTCTGCCCACCGAATCCACAGGCCCTTGCGCCAAATTCCAACTACGCGAGACCGAACAAGAAAAGCAGCAACGCTCAAACATGCTCTATGTCATGACCGGACTAATCGCCCTCTATGCAGGGTACCGCATTGTGCAGGCCCTATTTTTCTGAACCCGAGAAATCTGCAGGAAGCTGAATCACTCGGATTCCGGGCTGATCGCTTACGGGCGTGGCCACCGGGGCCTCAACCACTGGCGCTACTGGCTCTTGGGGAGCATCGTCATAACAGGGGAATTTTCGCGCCCAGTCACGGACCGTGATGGCATCCAGGATTTCTTCACAGCGCTCAAAGTCCGGACTCTGAGCCCAGACATACCAGGCTAGAAGAGCCCCAGCCGCCACAGATCCCAACCCCAGGGGGACAATTTCGTCCGCTTTGACTCCTCCTCCTTGCTGGATGATTGCCCCGGTGCCAATTCCGGCAACAGTCAGAGAAGACCAGCCCCAAAATTTCCAAAACGGCGGACGAGAGGATTTGGAGCCTAGGCCGGGGTCACAGCGCTGCACCGCAGCAATGGCCAGGGGCCGGGACTGGTCTTTTTGGGCATCGTAAGTCCATAATGTTTTTCGACTCGACTCCAGGCAAATAGAATCCGTGTGGTACAGCTTTTTTTCGTAGTCAAATTGGAAGCGCTCATTGCCCACATACTGCAGCTTACGGCTCCGCACCAGGGGGCCGGATTTTTGGTTTAGCTCCGCACTGACCGTGTAGTCGTGGGAAAACGAATAGTATATCAGACCCCCCAAATGGGAACCCATGCCCGTATAGATCAAAGGCAAAAAGGGCGGACTCATGCCATAGAGTCCCATGTACATGGCCCCAGCCCCCCCAAGCATCAGTGATGCCCCAAGGTAACTCCGAAGCGTGCCGCGCTGCACATCCAGCGTCTTTAAATGGATGGAATAGCCCGGGTTTTCCACCGTAATCTTTTTCAGCCCAAAACCCACAACTCCACTCCAGGGGGTTGCCCCCACAGCGGAGTCTCCCACAAACACCGCCGCCCCGCGGGGCGTAGACTCCACCAAGACTTTGGCCCCGGTACAGCCAAAAAGCGAAAGAAAAAGTAGCGAAACCACACAGGCAAAGAGGATTGACTTCATGGCCCAGAATGTAGAAAACCTCGATAAACCCAAAAACTCCCATCCCACCCCGCCAACAATCATTCCAAGTGATACTATCCAAAAATCCACGCTTCTCGACATTCGACCTCCATTTGGGGTAAGGTGAATAGATGGATTTGGAAGAACACAAAGTCATGCTCAAGCAACGCTGGAACATCTTTTCCAACTATAAGCAGAAGGAATGGTGGTATTCTGGGGTTTATGATCCCAAAAGTGGCATCTATTTAGGTTTTTCCGTTCTCCGTACCGCCTGGATGGACTCCATCCAGGTCACTCTTTTTGACCCCCGCTATGATGCTCCGGTTGAACGATCCTGGAAGGGGTTTATCAACCCCAAGAACCCTGCAGGGCAACTTTCCCTTCACGCCAAAGGCTGGGGGTTTTCTTTTGACTATACGGGCCAGGAGCGGGATGGTTGGAGCTGTACCATCAAGACCGATGATTTTTCTGCTTATCTACAAATCCTCCCTACGATTACTCCCTTCACCAAATACGACAACAAGTTCTCCCACGAATACACCCTTTTGCATTTCTTCCGGAACCGGGTGCAGGGGCAGATCAAAGTGGACGGTCGGGACATTCACCTCCAGGATGCTTTGGGGTATTACGACCATTGCTTTGGAACAGTTCCCACGCGTTCCAAATGGCATTGGATCGCTGTACAGAACGAGGGATTCAGCCTAAGCTCTCTAATGAACTACGGCCCTTTTGCACAATGTTATACGCAATGCTTTGACAGCCAAAAACGTTGGATCCGCCTAGACCAGGATGTCAGCTTCGAATGCGACCCGGAATATCAATGGACCAAGCCCTGGAAAATCACCTCACCGGACATGGATCTGGAGCTGGTGGTTCTCCAACGATCCCAGAACCGACAGAAGATCCCCCCGCTATTGCCATTTATCATCAACATTGACCACAGTGAGTGTTATGTTCGGGTTCGGGGAACAGTAAGGATTGACGGAAACTGGGTGGATACGGGAGATCTTTTTGGGGTATTGGAAGAACACCATGGCAAGTGGTAGTCACATAAACCCTCCCCGATGACTGGAGAATCATCACAAGATTCCCTAGCCCTTGTTTTCCCATCCTTAATTCCCATAGCTTTATTTCACCCACAACCCTGGTCAAACGTGGCGATTTTGTTGAGTTGCTTGGCCGGTTACATCCTTTTACTTTATATTGATGATCTATGGAACCTTCTTTTGGAAGCCTTTTCGAGTCCTTAGACTACCGCGAGTTTCTGCGTAATTATTACCAGGGCCGGCGAGAGCTTCATGGGTATTTTTCTTTGCGATATTTTGGCAACAAAGTGGGCATCGACTCTAGTTTTCTGATTCGGATCTTCCAAGGCAAGAATCATCTTTCCGAAGACAGCCTCCCTGTTGTCGCTAAATTCCTGAAAATGTCCCGCAAGGAAATCGAATACTTTGAAAACTTGGTCGGATTCAACAAGGCCAAAACCGAAGCGAAAGCGCGCACCTTTTTTGAAAAACTGCAAAAGATTCGCGGTGTCGCCTATACCACCCTAGAAGCCAGCCGTACCAAGTACTTCCAGGATTGGTTTTGCGTGGCCATGCGCTCACTCCTGGACTACTACCCCTTCGAGGGAAATTTTGCCAAACTCGCCTCCGAATTTCATCCACCCATTTCGGCAGACCAGGCCAAGCAGGCGTTTTATGTGCTTTTAGAGCTGGGCCTGATCCAGCGCCTAGATTCCGGTGGTATTGAAGTCCTCGACAATCACCTGCACAGTGGATTCCGCTGGACCCAAAAGACCATCCAGGAGTATCAGAAAACCACCATGCAATTGGCCATGGACTCCCTGGACACGGTGCATAAACCCCTGCGCGACATTTCGACCATGACCATGAATATCGGCCCTGACGACCTGAGCGGAATCCGCACGCTCATTGAAGAGTTCCAGGAAAATCTCGCCAAACTGGTGGAAGACTCTAAGATTTCGGATCGCGTCTATCAATTGAATTTGCAATTGTTCCCCCTTTCACGGGTAGAGGAAAAATGATGCGCATTTCTCTTTTCATGGGCTGCCTTACCCTTTTGCTCGGGATTTCGTCTTGTAGCTCCCACAACAGCGCCGGCAAAACCACCACGACCACCAACGGCATCGCCGTGATATTCCCTAGCGGAAAGGGCGTACAGGGCTTTGAAGCCAGGCTCGCCCTGGGTAATCTGGATTCCAGAGGCCTGCCCCTAGAAATACAATTGCTGGGCACGGAAGACTCCCTTCTGGCTCTCGATCCAGGAAGCTGGGCGCTGGTACAGGTTATGGACCTTACCGGGCAGTGGGGCGCTCTCCTGAGCCTGGTGGATTTGCAGGATTCCATTCGGACCGTGACACTAGCCCCCATCAGGCATTTGCAAGGGGCTTTACCCCCAAGCATGGCGGGCGATACGGTGGTGCTTTCTCATTCTTTTGCCCGCGCCATTGTTGACTCCCTGGGGAATTTTAGTATCTCCGGCGTCATCCCTGATTCCTGCGGAATCTTTGCGACCGTTGGTGACTCCTTAGTGCGCCTAGGGAATTTTCATAGCCAAAGCGACTCCGTGCATTTTGAAGTTTTTTCGAGTCCAATCCACCTTTCCCTGGATTCCACCCCGGTCCCGTCCTTGATGTGGCTGGATAATTTTGAAGATGCCAATACGCTTCCCCTTCCCGGCCCGTGGAACAAAAGCCCGGGCTGGAGATTCTTCACCCTCGACATCACTTTTGGAATTCCTAGCAGCACCAATTCCGCAGATATGGGCCAGGCTCTCAGCAATGGAACTTTGTATGCAACCGGAACCCCCACCTCGGCGCAGGCCTGGATGGTCTTCAATCTTTCCCTGAAAGATTCCCTGACCGTGGACCTGACTCCGCTGGATTCCCTTTGCTTTAACTACCGGGCGGACGACGGGATAAAAATCGAGTTGTTTGAACTGGGCCATGCCACCAGCACCACCCGAAGGTTTTTCCTGAATCTTCGGACCGCCAAGCCCAACTGGTCCAGCGTTTGTGTTGCCCTGGATTCGTTTACCCCAGACCCCGCAAATGAGACCGGACACTCGGATTGGTCCACCTTTGCCCCCAAAATCCATTCCATGCAATTCCTAAGCCCGAGCCAAGGAACCGTCCTGGGAATCGACGATGTGTATTTGAAATAGCTTCAAGAGAGGCTTGTCCTGGCTAGTCGCCTCATCGGGTAAAACCAACTCAAATTTCGCAAACTAGCTTGCTTTTGACCTCATTTTTGTCTATAATTGTGATATTATTGAGGTCAAAATATGAAAAGACTTGGCGAAGCCAACCTAGCAACATGGTACCAGCGCGCCTCGCGAAAGCCTCTGGTGATTCGGGGGGCACGGCAAGTCGGCAAGTCTACTTTGGTCCGAAATGTTGCGAAAAACCTCGGAGTGCCACTCTGGGAAATCAATCTGGAAAAGCATGCCAACTTGAACGCAGTCTTCGCGACCTTCGACATTGCGAAAATTTTGCAGGAGATTTCCCTCAGCTTGCGCGCTACCAGCGTTTGCGTTGGCCCGGGGATTCTATTTTTGGATGAGATCCAGGCCACACCTCAGGCCCTCGCGGCCCTTCGTTATTTTTATGAGGAGAGGCCAGAACTTGCCGTGATCGCCACCGGCTCTTTGCTGGAATTCACCTTAAGCGAGGCGGGGTTTTCCATGCCGGTGGGCCGCATCGAGTACGGCTGGCTAGGTCCAATGACCTTCAGCGAATACCTAGAGGCGCAAGGCGATGGATCGCTGATTTTGATCCTTAACGATTTCCAGCCCAATATGTCCATCCCGCTAATGGCCCATGAGCGCCTGAATCAGAGGCTAAGGGAATTCTTGTATGTGGGGGGCATGCCCGAGGCCGTGGCCCGCTTTATCGAGACAGGTGATGCCATGCAGGCCGTAGAAGTCCATCACTCCATCCTCGAGACCTACCAGGAGGATTTTTCCAAGTACGCGCGCGGGGCGGACCTCGAAAAGATTCGTCGCGTATTTGCGCTATTGCCCGCAAACATTGGACAGAAAATCCGTTTTAACCGTTTTCATCCGGACTGGAAAAGCAAGGATATCCGCCGTAGCCTGGAATTATTGACCCGCGCCGGCATTGCCATTCAAGTGACCCACTGCGACGGATCTGGAGTTCCCCTGGCAGCGGGAGAAGATCCCACGGTGGCCAAACTATTTCATTTGGATGTTGGCTTAGCCGGCAGCTTGCTAGGAACGGGCATGATTCCCTTTGAGGAATTTCGCGCCGGACGCTTTATCAATGAAGGCCCCATGGCCGAACAATTTGTGGCACAACACTTATGGAATTCGGGCTGGCGCACACAACATCCCAGTCTGCACTATTGGTTGCGGGGTGGACAAAACCACAATGCTGAAGTGGATTTTTTGGTCCAGAACGAAGGCGATGTATTACCCATCGAAGTGAAATCCGGTGCATCGGGAAGCCTCCGCTCGCTTCATCAATTCATGGCCAAAGGAAACGCCCATACCGCACTTCGCTTTGACCTGAACACTCCTTCGGACCAAGACCTTCAAATCCCCCTGATGACTGCAAACGGCCTGAGCGAGGTCCGTTTTCACCTTTGCAACCGCCCTCTGTACATGGCAGGAATACTGAAGTTTAAGTAATGTTACATTTTGGCCCATGAACCCATTTCAGATTCTGCTCGGGCTACTTCTTTTATGCGTCACCTCCCTTTCTGCGGCCATCAATGTGGCCGTGCTGGACATTTCGGGCTCCTTCAAAGACTTCAGCCGCGAAGACCTGAGCGCGGTGGCCAGTCGCTTTGAAACGGAGCTCGCAAAGACGGCACAAGTCAACGTGCTGGAGCGGCGCAAAATGGATTTGATTTTGCAGGAACAGGATTTTCAACAATCCACGGAATGTAAATCCAGCGAATGCCAAGTCAAGGCGGGCCAGCTGCTCGGAGTAGATCGCATCATCACAGGTACTCTCAGCAAAGTGGATAAGCTGTATACATTGAACCTGAAAATGATCCAGGTGGAATCCGGGGTGATTGTACTTTCCTATGCTCTCGACATTCACGGTGACATGGAAGCTCTTTTTCGCGGTGGCTGCTTTGAGATGGCGCAAATATTTTCGGGACTGAAAAAGCCCGCGAATAATCACGGTGTACTCACCATGGAAAAGCCCAGCAAGTGGCCATGGATCGTTGGGGGTCTTGGGGTTCTGGCTATTGGGGGTGGCGTGTATTTGTTTTTCAACCAAGCGGGAGAAAAGACACGGCGAATTTCGACATGCCAGGAAGGCGATTGCTTAGCAGGGTTGGCCCCATGAAATCCATCCTCCCACATTTTTTCGTAGCCACCTTTCTTCTGTCCTGTTCCAATACGGCTCCCGATTTTCCGGGTGACAACGCCCAAAAAACAGACATCATCACGTCCTATGGAATTTCTTTGAATGGCATTCCCGAATTTGACTCGGTCACTGTGCATATTTCTGTGGACAGCGTGGCCCGCGAACGCTTGCTGTTCAATCCTCTGGATATGAATGGAGACTCCAATATTCTTTTTGATTTCGTTGCGGATGAGGGCTCGGACATTTCACTATTCTCTTTGGTCTGGAATCATGGCGAGGTAGTCGGGTACCAGGATCGAAAAACATCTTCTAGTGAAATTTCTGCCATAAATTTTTTGGCAGGCGACGCGCCGCCCGCACCAAAAACCAATCCCATTTTTTTGCCTACGCCCCAGGCTCTTATCGTAAATACAAGTCCCATGAACCCGGACTTCCTATATTTTCATGTGACTTTTGACTCCATCCCCGACATCGACATTACGGAAATCCACCACTTCTCCAACCTTTGTACCTACACGGTCGGAGTGGATATGGGCCGGGATGGATTTGTGGATAATTATTGGCCTTTGAACCGAAACACAACGCAATGGAGCCTGGCCGAAGGCCTGACCAAGCCCACCAGCCAAACCAAATTCAATGTGGTGATCACGCCCAATTGCCGAGGCTATGGCGACCTACCCCCGAAGACCATGCCCCTCAGCCCCCAAATCGACGCCAACGCATTTATTGACTCCCGCGATGGACAGCCCTACCCCACGGTCACCATCGGCACCCAAACCTGGATGGCCACAAATCTGAATTATGCAAGTCCCACATCCAAATGCTTCCGAGATTCTACTGCATATTGCGATACAGACGGTCGCCTATATGATTGGACCTCATCCACCACGATTTGCCCCGCAGATTGGCATTTGCCCACAGACGCTGAATGGGGAGAACTATTATCTGCAACAAATTCTTCCGCAACGGATGCGACTCCACTCATGGCGGACCTGGGGTATTTCAAGGGTTCAGATACTTATGGCTTTGCAGGTGTCCCTACCGGAGCATTTTTAGGCGGAGATTTTTCCATTTCTAAATACGAGGCCTGGTGGTGGTCCTCCAATAGCCAGTACACCTTCCACCTGTTATCGGACAACACAAGTCAGCGAATTGCTGTTACCGATGACTTTTGGCTTAATGTGCGGTGTATCAAGGATTAAGTTTATGTGTAATCCCGGGCACCAAAAATCGCGGTGCCTACGCGGATCAGAGTTGAGCCCTCGGCAATGGCGATTTCGAGGTCGTCGGTCATGCCTATGGAGAGTTCCGTGAATTGGGAAAAAATTCCGCCCCGGAATTGCATGCGGTCTCGCATTTGCCGGAGCCAGGCAAAGCCTTTGCGGCTATCCTCGGGGTTCCCGGAATTTACCCCGATGGTCATAAGACCCCGATAGCGTATGTTGAGAAAGGGGGGCAGGCTCAAGAGGAATGCCTCAACATCCTTCATCTCCAATCCACTTTTTGTCGCTTCTTGGCTGGTATTCACCTGAAACAATACATCCAAGGTTTTTTTTGAATCATAACTGGCTGCCTGGTACTTTTTGAGAGCATCCAAACTATCCACGGAATGGATCCAATCGGCGATTTTAGCAGCCTTGGTCCATTTATTGCTCTGCACCGGGCCGATCACATGCAACGTCACACCCGGCCTAGGGGTGTTGAATTTGCGCTGGGCTTCCTGGACCTTGTTTTCTCCGAATTCCGTTGCGCCTGCTTGGATGGCGGCTTCCACATCGGAGATGGGGTGCATTTTGGATACCCACACCAGCTTCACGCTGCGGGGATCCCGACGGCAATGTGCGCAGGCTTCGGCAATACGCATTTTTACCCGCAGGGCATTTGCGGAAAGTTCTTTGGCGCGAGTATCGATAGAAATCATAGCCTAGGTCTTTGGTTTCGCGGGCTTGACTGGGGTAGAAATTTCTTTCTTCTTTGCAGGGCGCACAAACAACAGCTTGATGATTTCGTCGATGTGCTGGTGCTTCTTGATCACTAGGCCTTCGCGAACCACCTTGGGCAACTCGGAAATTTGGCGATCGTTGTCGGCGGGCAAATGCACGGTCTTCACGCCCGACTGCAAGGCCGCGATGGTCTTTTCCGTGAGGCCACCGATGGCATGGATGCGTCCGGTGAGGGACACTTCACCGGTGAAGGCGATGTCGGGAGCAATGGCTTGCCGCGTAAATGCACTCAGCAATACCAGAGTCAAGGCGATGCCTGCAGAAGGGCCATCCTTGGGGACCGCACCTTCGGGAATGTGAATGTGAATATCGGTCTTGCGGAAAATGTCGGGGTCCACATCAAAGAGCTTGGCGCGCTGGCGCACCAGGGTCAGGGCGATGTGTGCGGATTCCTTCATGACTTCGCCCAGTTTGCCCGTAAGCTCCATGCGACCACGACCCGAAAGCAAGGCGCACTCGAGCTGCAAAATTTCGCCTCCCACGGAGGTGTAGGCAAGGCCCGTCACCACACCCGGAGTCACCTTGGTGGGCAAACGGTTGCGATGAAATGGAGCGACGCCCAAGTATTTTTGCAAATCTTTTGGACCAATGGCGGGCTTGAATTTGGTTTTGGAAACGATCTCTAACGCGCGCTTGCGGGCCAGGTGGTCGAGCTGGCGCTCCAGTTCGCGCACACCCGCTTCGCGGGTGTATTCATCCAGGATTCCATCTAAAGTATCGTCAGCCACCACGAGCTGTTTGGGGATTTGCACGCCGTTGCGCACGCCGACTTTGGCCAGCAAATGCCGACGCACAATCTCGTGCTTTTCGTGGCGATGGTAGCCGCTCAGGGTGACGGTTTCCATGCGGTCCTGCAAGGGACCCGGGATGCGTTCAGCCATGTTGGCGGTAGCGATAAAGAGCACGCGGCTCAGATCAATGCCCACTTCCAAATAATGATCTTGGAACTCCCGATTCTGCTCGGGATCCAACACTTCGAGGAGCGCGCTCGCGGGGTCACCCCGGAAGTCGCTCGACATTTTGTCCATTTCGTCCAAAAGAATCACAGGATTCATGGACTTGGCTTTGCGCAGGGCTTGCACAATGCGCCCGGGCATGGAGCCGATATAGGTGCGACGATGTCCACGGATCTCGGCTTCGTCGCGGATGCCACCCAAGGTAATGCGCACATAGTTGCGACCCATGGCGGTGGCGATAGATTTGGCCAGCGACGTTTTGCCAACACCGGGAGGACCGGCCAGGCAAAGGATGGGGGTGCGCTTTTCGTCGGTAGCCAGCTTAAGAACGGCCACATGCTCGAGGATGCGTTCTTTGACCTTTTCGAGGCCATAGTGATGCAAATCGAGTTCTTTACGCACTTTATCCAAATTCAATTCGTCAGGAGTGTACTGACCAAAAGGAAGCGCGAGAATGGTGTCGATGTAGTTGCGAACCACCGAATATTCAGGCGTGGAAGGATGCAGATTAGGCATGCGCGCAAATTCTTCGCGCACCTTTTCTTCCACCAAAGGAGGCAAGCTCTTTTCACGGATGCGCTTGTCGATGGCGGCCAAATCCGGACTCGATAGTTCGGGACTTTCGAGCTCTTCTTGCAAAACGCGAATTTGTTCGTTGATGAACCACTCTCGTTGGTTCTGCTGCATGCGGTGGCGCACATCCTGTTCCACGCGCGTGTGCAGCTGCTGCATTTCGGCAACGCCATTCATCAATGTGCAAACCAAGCCAACGGATTCATCCAAGGAAGCACTTTCTAACAAACGTTGCTTTTCTGGGAGGGAGCCCCTCACAAAGGGGGTGATCGAATTGACCACATCCAACGGGTTTTCGATGGTCACCAAATTCTGCAGAAATTCGGGGGGAATGTCGCGCACAGTTTCTGTGTAACGGCGGAAGGTGGCAAGGGCTTCTTCTTTTAGCTTAAGCGCCGTCACCTCATCGGGAATCTCGTAGGTGCAGGGCTCGACATTGGCCATCCAGCAGCCATCTTCAATTTTGAGGTCCAGGGCTTTGACCACGACCACGCCATCGACCAGAGTCTTCACAAATCCGTTTGGCATATAAACGACATTGTGGACCTGCACCACGATGCCGATATTATGTAGTTCGCTTGCCGAAGTAATGGATTCCAATTCCAGATTGTGCTGCAAGAGCAGGAGCACAAATTGTTCGTCCTTTTCGCGGGTGAATTCCAAGGCCCGCACCGAGGAGTCCCGCCCAATAAGGAGGGGAGAGGACGACCCAGGGAAGACAATGGAATCGCGGACCGGAACCACGGCAAATCGCGCCGCTAAATTGATCACTTAGGCCACCTTTTTACGGGTGGCTTTGCGGGTCGCCACTTCGGGCTTGGCAACCACATCAGATTCCGGCAACATGGCCGACTCGACCATTTCTGCGGTAACCACAAATTCAGAAACATCTTGCGTTCCAGGAAGGTCGAACATGGGCTGTTGCAAAACGCGCTCCATGACGCTACGGAGCCCGCGGGCACCGGTTTTACGCACAAGTGTCTGCTTGACGATCGCCTGCAAAGCGCCTTCTTCAAACTTCAGCTCGATGTTTTCCATCTCGAACAAGCGCCCAAACTGTTTCACCAGAGCGTTCTTGGGCTGGGTCAAGATTTGCATCAGGGCGTCGGCATCGAGCTCGTCGAGTCCGACGATCACGGGCAAGCGGCCCACAAGCTCGGGAATCAGGCCAAATTGGATCAGATCGTCTGGCTCACATTGGCGAAAAAGCGACCCCATGGAGAGCTCTTTGCCACTGTTGATGTCGGCTCCGAATCCCATTCCGCCACGATTGATGCGACGCATGACAATACGGTCCAGGGATTCAAAGGCTCCACCGCAGATAAACAGGATATTACGGGTATTGATATGCACCAAAGGTTGTTCGGGATGCTTGCGCCCGCCCTTGGGAGGAATGGCCGCCACGGTGCCTTCGAGAATTTTGAGCAGGCCCTGCTGCACGCCTTCACCGGAAACATCGCGGGTGATGGAAGCATTAGCGCTCTTGCGGGCAATCTTGTCGATTTCGTCCACAAAGATGATGCCCTTCTCGGCCTTCTTGGGATCGTAATCCGCGGACTGCAGCAGGCGCACCAGAATGCTTTCCACATCTTCGCCCACGTAGCCGGCTTCGGTCAGGACCGTCGCATCCACAATGGTAAAGGGGACATTTAAAAAGCGGGCCATGGTCTGGGCCAGCAAGGTTTTTCCGGAACCGGTGGATCCGATCAGGAGCAAGTTGGACTTGTCGACTTCGACTCCGCCGACTTTGCCTTCCTGATGTTGCAGACGCTTGTAGTGGTTGTAGACCGAGACCGCGAGAGCCTTTTTGGCGGGGTCCTGTCCGATAACATACTCGTCAAGATGGGCTTTGATCTGGGATGGAATGGGCAAATCGCTAGCGGCAGGCTGGCCTGCTACACCGGGCACGGCTTTGCCTGCGTCACGGGCCAATTCTTCGGCGAGGATCCCGTGGCACATCATGGTGCATTCGTTGCAAATATGCACGCCAGGGCCTGTCAGGATCTTAGCGACCTGTTCGGCACCCTTTCCGCAGAAGGAGCAAGTGACGCGGGGATGACTTTTTCCGGTTCGGTACATCCAGGCCTCTTACTTCGCGAGCTTGCGCGGTGCAAAAATTTCGTCAACGATTCCGAAGTCCAGCGCGTCCTGCGCGCCCATGTAGAAGTCGCGGTCCGTCTTTTCGCGGACATCGGTAATGGATTTTCCAGTATGCTTGGAGACGATTTTGGCCAGGTCATCGCGGGAGCGGATGATTTCTTTGGCATGGATCTGGATGTCGGAAGACTGGCCCGTGGCGGCGCCCATGGGCTGGTGCAACATGACCTTGGAATGCGGAAGCGCGTAACGCTTGCCCTTGGTACCGGCAGCCAAAAGCACCGCGGCCATGGAAATGGCGGAACCCGTGCAGATGGTCACGATGTCGGGACGGATGTGCTGCATGGTATCATAGATGGCCAGACCAGAAGCCACATAGCCACCGGGGCTATTGATGTACAGGATGATGTCCTTTTCGGGATTCTCGTATTCGAGAAAAATCATCTGGGCCATGATGTTGTTCGCGACCTGGTCGCCGATGGGATCACCCAGAAAAATGATGCGCTCTTTGAGAAGACGGGAATAGATATCGTAGACCCGCTCGCCGCGGCCGGTGTTCTCAATAATTGTTGGGATGAGCATTTTCGCCTCTTTGATTAATCGTATACAAAAATAGCCCTTTTTTCCAATAATATGGGTCTATGGGGAAAAGAACCGACGGCTGGCGTCCATGATGTCGGCCTCTTCTTGAGCTTCGCTGTATGTTTCTTGAATAAATGCGCGCCCCTGGGAGGCCAACACCTTTGCGCGCGTAGGATCAGAAGTCCACAATTCAATATATGCCTCGATGGATTCCACCATCCCCATGATATCCCAGTATTCGACCGCGCGGGTAAAGCCCGGACGGAAGAATTCCCGGCCCCCATTGCCGTGGTAGCCCACCACCAGATTCCCGGCCGCAAGCGCTTCTGCCGGGGGCAAGGAGAAGCCCTCCGGAAAGCCAAAACTCGCAAATATTTTGGAACGCCCCAGTGTTTCCGCGGTGGCTTTTTCACTCATGCCCTGAATGGGCTGGATTTGAAATCCTTGGAGGTTTCCCTTGGCCTTGAGGATCGCAAAAACGGCCCGGCTATGGGCTATGTTCTTGGATGGCATGTAGGTAATTGTATTTTCTTTGACGGAGGCAGGGCAAAAAAGCAGAGTGCTTATGGCATTATGAATGCGAAGAATCGGGAGTCCTGGATATATGTTTTGCAGAATGTTTTGGCTATCGGAAGACACACAGAGAGTGCCTCGTACCGAAGAATCAAATACTCTGTCAAACAACGGGGAGTGAATACTCTCCCGTTCCTGCAATTTTTGCAGCGTGTTATAAATACCTTGATTGAATAAGACTCTGGGGACTCCAGGTGCCACAGTTTCGAATTCATCTTCATAAATTTCGGGTAGAACCAAAACATCGGATGCAGATAAAATGCCCCGGTAGCTTCCCACAATACGTACGGATTTCTCTGTGAGCCTGCATTTGTGGCTGAAGAGCAGGCGACGCCTGAAAACGGTGGACCAGGGGATATCCAGTGCACAAACCGGGGCGGAGGACTGAAACCAGTTCACCCGGAAGCCAGGATGCTCGTGCAACATATACGCTTCTACCTTGTTTTTGTTCAGAACCTCGACTAGGCGGTACAATTTGCGTAAACCACCAGCGGGGACAACAATGTCAGGGCATAGGACAAATACGGGCATGTTTAGAAATCTAAAAAAATGGGGATTACTCGTTTTGACCCCTTCTCCCTATTATTTGGGGCTCCTAAAAACGCAAAAAATCCGGCTTTGTAGCCGGATTTCGTGCTTTAAATAAAGAATCTCTTACTCACCGACGATCAGATCAAGTGCCTTTTGGAACTTGAGGTCTTCGCGGATTTCGTTGATGCGGCCGGATTGGCGGAGGCTTCCCTTGATGGTCTCGAAATCGACGCCATATTGCATGGCCATGGCCTGAATGCGACCATCGACGTCAGCCTGGGTCACCTTGATGGTCTCGGTCTTGACGATGTATTCGAGGATACGGAATTTCTTGATTTCGCGGACAGCCTGGGGACCCATGGCCTGCATTTGCTCAGGGGTTGGATCTTCGTGCTCATGGTCTTCATCGTGCTGTTCGTTGCGGTGGAGCTGATGGGCGACCCAGTTCTTCACGCGGGATTCGGCAACTTCGAAGGAATTCTTGGCGATCAGAACATCAATCGCTTCTTCCTGGGCCTTGGCTTTGGCCTGGCCACGACGCTGTCCGACCATGTTTTCGGTCATGCGTTCTTTGAGAACTTCGATGGACTCCAGACCGAGTTGCTTGGCGAATTCGTCGTCGAGCTCAGGGAGCTCCACATCGCTGACTTCGTTCACCACAACGGTGAACTGGGCGGTCTTGCCTGCGTATACGGCGTCTTTGTGGTCGGCTGGGTAAACAAAAAGAATGGTCTTTTCGGAACCCTTGCTGAGGCCGGCGAGGCCTTCGTCAAAACCAGGAGTGGTGCTGTCACCGATGGTGGCCTTGAAGGCTGGATTTTCGGGCAGAGGCATCTCCTCGCCACCGATCATGACCTTCACATACTTGCCTTCCACCAAGTCACCCTTCTGGGCTGGGCGGCTGACAGGATTGTGCTTGGCGTACATGGTGCGCATCTGGGTCATTTCGTCCATCATTTCGACTTCGCCGACAATGATCTGCGGAACGGTAATGCCGGTTTCCTTGTAGCCCTTGATCTCGATGGGAGGATCGACTTCGATGACCAGCTTGAAGGTAATCGGAGCGATTTTGTCGTCCTTGAAATCTTCCATTTTGCCACGGCCCACGGGGACGATGTTCGCCTTGGCGAGCTCGTCACGGACCACGGAATTGATGGTGTCGTCGATGGCTTCATTGCGGATCGAACTTCCAAAGCGGGAGATGATCATCGCGCGGGGAACCATGCCTGGACGGAATCCCTTGATTTGCACTTCCTTGGTGTATTCCTTCACCTTTTTTTCGTAGGCAGGCTTGAGGCCGTCCTGAGGGATGGAAACTTCGAGGGTCCGGATGGTGGCACTGGTCTCTTTGATCGCAACGTTCACTTTGTCTTCTCCATGAGGCTCGGAATAAATTTAATGCGAAAGGGGGGAGTCGAACCCCCACGCCAAAGGCGCCAGATCCTAAGTCTGGTGCGTCTGCCAATTCCGCCACTTTCGCAATAGCAGGGACAAATGTAGAAAAAAGAGGCCGAAATGAGGAGCCGGCCATTATCCGTTTCGAGGTTTAGGGGTTTTCTGGGTTGGTTATTGTGTATTTTACCCAAGAGACCGTTGAACCACAAGGAATTCCATGGGAACACCCTAAATTCCGGTTCGATGGTAAAGCGAGATTGTGATTGCGAAGAAGTGAACTGCGATTAAAGCAGGTGCTCTGCTTTTAAAAATTCAATTAATCTAGAAGCACTCACTAGCCGAGAGCTTATCCATGGTTCCTGTATAAATACAAGAATTTTTTCCAGTGGAAACCTCTTCGGAAATTGTGCCTGCCCCGAGGTCAATCCAAAGTATTCGAATTGAAATGGTGTCCGCAGTACTCTTTATCAGGCGGAAAGTATTGCAGTTCACGATTTCAAAAGAACCAATGGACAAGTGGGCTACAGATAAACGAGTCCAATCGGCATCTCTAGTGAAACACCAGTCATTAGAAGCGAATCTTGCTCTAACATGGGTTGAATCGAATTGCAAAAGAAGTCCATCCATGCCCATTTGATTCATCTCTGGAAGGCCTATGAGCGGCTCTTGGCAACGACTACTTGAACCCAAAGGGTAATCCAACAGTAGGTCTCCATTATAATACCAGTTATTTCCATGGATCTGATTTGAAAGAGTGGAAAAGAAATGACCATTTTGGACACAACCATTCTGGCTTGTATTTCTAAGAGCTAGATCCATATTGCTAAATGTGGTTATCCATGAACCCTCAGTGAAAGTTTCACCCACTGGTCTTTTGATTTTGAGATTTTGCGTTGTAGAATCGTAGATATAATCAAGCCAATAAGACTGTTCCACAAGACCCGGTTCAGAGGAATAGAGACTAATGGATCTTCCACTGTTCTCTAGCGGTCCAGATTGACCACCAAGCACCAATTGGGCCTGGAATAATTCATTTTGATCCAGATGAATGGAACGCAATTCTGTAGAATCCATTTCCCAAAATACAGAAAGTTGATAGACTCCATCGGTAAGATCCCGAAACCAGAATGTGCCATCTCGATTGGACTGCATAGAATCGAGAGGAACTCCACTTGCACTGCGAAGAATTACTGTAGCTGAGTAAATCACTTTTGGAGCACTCGCTTGCAATGTTTGTCTTGCTAGAGCTTGTGAAGAAGCATCATATACGACCCCCGCAATTTCTCCAGAGTTACCTGTTGAGGTGACTCCAGTCTGGTCTTTAATCTTCAAAGAGCATGCGCATAGGATAGCGAGGAATTGCATCAAAAGAATGGATTTAATGCTTAGCTTCATAGAGTCCCTTTTTCAAAAACAGGGAAGCATTGCATATTGAACTGATAAACCGTATCTCCAGGTTCTGCTTCCTTAATTATTTCTAGAGCGAGTTCATTTTGAAGCTTTCGGAGAGCCTTTTTGATAGTTAGAAATCTGGACTGCGGAAAGGAAAATGTTAAAGTGGATATTTCTCGCTTGGACGGAGGCATCTCATCTAATGCTGTAGAACCTAGTTTTAGCATTTGTTGCTGAAAACTCGATAGCAAAACTGTTTCGATTTCTGATCCTGCATGTACATAGGCATTGGTGGGCGCGTAGCCACCTTGAGCATTTCGAACGATAAGCTTTAGATTCAGCAGGTGCTCGATACCCCGACGAACTTGCGTTTCGGTAAGTTGAGGATGGAATAACTTCGCCATTATCTTCATCTCTTTACTGAAGAAGGGCATACATACAGCCTCGCGCAATACCGGAAGGAACCATTCTGACAAGTAAGAACATGCGCTTGAATCGAGCTTCATCGCCTTTGATCCACCAGACAGGCGGCCCATTCTGGAAAGGTAAAGGCGACGTTCATCTAAACCTGTAGCTCTATTAAATGCAACCATGGCCTCAAAGTAAGCGCGCTCATCACCTCCGACTCCTAAGAGATCCGCAATCTTCACCATAATTCGAGGGGTGAGAGGCATGGACGGATCGTTGAAGATCCGATGAATATGACCTTTGGATTTCATGCCCAATTGACGAGCCAAGGATTCAAAAGAATGCTTTTTTCCCGCACTCTTTTGTTCCTCAAGCCATGCCCTCAGGTATTCCTGAAAGTTTGTGAATTGGTAAACGGTCACGAGGCAATATTCCTATTGAACGATAAAGGACTTACAGAAAGAAAGATTACCTGCACTAATTCGAATGAGGTAGATCCCCTTAGAGGAACGAGAACTATTCCACAATACCTGACCCTCATGCGCAAGAGTTCTGGCATCGAGTGAGGTAATGCGTTTTCCGTTCATATCTAGGATTTCAGCTTGCCTGATCATGGCTGCAAGCTTCCCTTGAACCTCGAACTGAACTTTCCCATCCAAACGGCCTCGAATAAAAAGCAGACTACGAAGTTCTTCGATTTTCTTTTTGATGGCAGAAGATCCACCGGTATCTGGTTCTGGCTGGTAGATTTCACTTGAACTCAGATAAGGAAGTCCACCTTTTCGCTGGGCTAGGCTTGCCACAGATCCAATGGAGTCCGACTCAAGAGCGACCAGTGCATAATCATAACGAACGACTCCAAACATTGCGCCAATGACATCCGCAGAGTAAATCTCATCGATACCTTTTTGATCCGCCGCGATAATTTTCACAATACCGGTATCATTTGGAGAAACAATGGAGGTGAATTTTTGTGTGTATTCCGCTTTTTTCTCTCCTGCATCATTCCAGGCAAACCATTGGATCGAACTGCCGATTGGGTTATTGGTGTGGGCAGCAAGATGCAATAGACCATCAGTCTCATTTGAAACATTGAATACTGTATTTTTCCCGCTGATCAAGATTGAAGCAGAATAGTGTAAAGATTGCTCGCTCGGGATTGGAAATGTCGGATAACAATTATCGTACCAACCATAATCGCCAAGGTTGCAATACTGGCTTGATTCCATTGCTCTTTGATATTTGTGTGCATTTGCAATTGCTGAAATATCAATCCCATACCATTGCAGAGAGGCCTGATCCACTATTGAATTCCCTAACGATAGGGAGATCCCTTGCAGTTTTGCAGTAGTCTTGACGTCTTCAAGACCAGGAGTCTGAATTCGGGCACCTGGCCCCGCATTGAGCACGACAATGTGCTTAATCACTTTTTCAGAAGGTGAAAAGATTGCGACAGACATAGAAACCAAGGAATCGAAATCAGATTGATATTTTTTCTTTTCCGCGAGTAATTCCTTTTCTGAGGATGCTCGAGGTAAATCGGGATTCGGTAGCATTTCCACAATTGACTGAGAATTGATCGAGCTAAGATATGAATTCAAATTCTCGAGTTCTGGGCTTCCTCTGGACCCTAAAGGGAAGGTTTGAATGGAATCCCGCCTAGTTTGATGAACCATGCCAAAAGAAATATTAGACGAAGCATTTGTATGGTTTAGGATCATATTGTTGAGCAATTCAGCTTGACTAATCGCTTGAGTTGCAAATTCAGTCAGAGACCCGTCCATGTTTAGGAAAAACTGAGGAAAACTCCATTTCCATAGAACAACAATTTCTCTTCGAATGCCAGCCAATTCTGCTAACGTGTCTGGAATTGGCTCGTTTAAGAGTAGATAATTGCCTTTATAATCCCCAGTCGCAAATGATGTGCGAAGTGAAGAGGCGTTCTTAACACCTGTGAGAGCGATGGAAAATGTATGGACTTCCTGGCTTGCCAAAGAAAAAGGAGGAGTGTAACTCGAGATTTGTGCATCTCGATTCACCTGGACACTGGTATATTGTGGTGCATCGACTGAAATCTCCGTTTTACCCTGGAATAGAGGAGTAAGTGCAATTTGCGCTCCCTGACCTTTCATAAAGGGGACTAAATAGCGTACCCTGATTTTTCGAGCCGCATTCAATTGAACAGGGAAAATAGATAACTGATATTCATTATCGCCAACACGAACCAGAAGTGCCGGATCCCTAGGCATAGGTGGCGGAGCTTCATTTCGGCCTACAATGACTTCATATTCACTATTCGCACGCGATGTGGGCTTTAGCTTTCCTTTTAAAATGCTATTTCCATTCCACAAATAGAGGCCCACAAAAGCTGTGCCAGAAGAAACAGAAAGACTCCCCGTTAGCTCCAGAGGCGTATTCAAAGTTAGAGTCCCAAAAGAACCTAGATTCAGTGCACGAATGGAAACATCCTCTTCAACATCTGCATAACCCTCTTTAATGGTTATGCGCATAGAGTGGTTGTCATTCGATGTATTCCCTTGCCACCATCCCTGAGGGTCATGAGCCATCATTTGGGCAAATCCCAAACTCGACAGCAGAAGTGCCAATAGTATGGACATCATGTATTTTGTTACCATTTTTTCTCCTTTTGATTGTTCAAAATTACATCAAGTATCGAGAAACAATGCGAACAATAGAGGGATTTCGTTCCTTTTTTAGAAACCAAAATCAGCAACACCTCAAAAAGGCGCTGTTTTTAGCTATATTTAGCCATATCGTTTCTTTTTTTTGATAATTCCAATTTAATCGTCCCGACTATTCAAGCTGCCTTTTACGAATACCCTGGTCGACTTTGAAGTGGTTTTTCAATTTAGCGACCTGCCTACAACTGGATCCATAATCGGAACACCTTGACTCAATAATCATATATTTGCCCGAAAACGAACGAAAGGGGCCACCATGAGGACCTGGGTAAAAATTGTCGCCAAGCTGGTTGAGTCGATCGCACCTAATGCCGTTTATGTGAAGTTTAAAGGCCACTGCCCTTGCTGCGACCGAAGCACCCATTTTTTTTCCCGCAACCTCTGGTTCCGCGATGAACTAAAATGTTTGAGCTGTGGATCCATACCCCGGGAACGAGCTCTGATGCTCGCCTTGAATAAGCATTACCCCCAATGGCGGGACTTGAAAATCCATGAATCCTCCCCCGTAGACCGTGGTGCGTCGCATAAAATTTCCCGCGAAGCTCCCGACTATGTGGGTAGCCAATTTTATCCGGATCAAGAAAATATTCCCATGATTGATGGTTTTCACAACATCAACTTGGAGGCTCAGGCCTTCCCAGACCAGTCCTTTGACTTGGTGATTACCCAGGATGTGCTCGAACATTTGCCTAACCCCGAAAATGCTTTCCGTGAAATCCATCGCACTCTCAAAACCGGTGGTGCCCATATATTCTCCGTGCCCCTGGTCAATCGCCATGCACCCTCGGAAGTCTGGGCGCGAATATCTGACCATGGTGAAGTGGAATTTCTTCACGAACCTGAATATCATGGCAATCCAGTGAATCCCAAGGGATCACCAGTGATGATGCACTGGGGCTTTGATCTCATGGATAAAATCAAGGACGTGACCCAGATGTCCATCGAAGTTGAAGATCACTATGATCTCAAGCATGGCGTGGCTGGGGAATACAATGAGATCGTGATTGCAAAAAAACAAACGTTTTTCTAAATTCCACTCCAACACATAAAAAATTTAAGATGCGTTTGTCGGACGGATACACGCCAAGCGATACGCACAGGGTTTGGGCTGTGCTGTAGGCGCTCATATGCCCAAGAAGGCGCGATGCGTGGCGCACCGACGTCAGGGTCCAGCGCATCACGGGCAAAAAATCCTGCGGCAACACGCAAAAGGTGCCTCGGCAGCTCAGGCACCGGCAACGGAGTACTTGGATTGCTTTGAGCCGACGATGGGTTGCCTTGCGGAAATAGTAGCCATGCCGGTGATGGTGGCGGTGGTTGCACTTTTTGCAACGCACTTGGCTCTCGCCAACGGGTGCGAATGATGGTATCTTTGACACGGGATGTTCCTTGCAGGTTTTGAGTCTTCGTAAACCCAATTTATCTACAATGTTCATCCCAATCTTTTAAAGATTGCTCGCTTCTTTGCCGAGCTTGATTCCCTGCTAAGCGATATGAGTGGGAGAGATGCGTGGGGAAAAGGTGGTCGGTTGCGCTGCTAGAGCGCGGTAGCTAATAATAGCCCAAGCAAAATTTGCAAGGGCTACATATTTGATTGTGTGATAATGATTTATTGAAAAACTACAACACGATCGATCGCTCGAACACCAGCTGCCTTATGACAGAAAAAGATTTTAACTTGGTAGTTATTAAACTGTGCTTCTTGCAATGCATTCAGCGCAGCGTCTGCCCATGGTTGATCTAATGACAAGTACAACGAATTACCTGTCGCGCCCCAAGCAATTGCGGCGGCTCCATTTGGGAATCCATCATATGCCCCACCAATCCAAATGCCACCCTTTGGGATCACAAAAAGCCCTGCATCGTATAGCTTTTTAGCATTATCTTCGCCTGGCGCGTTCAATTCCTTTATGCCATTATCATAGCACCAAGAGTATGCTGATGCAGTGGAGGCCATTAGTGCCAGACCAATCGCAATTATTTTAATCATTTTCATTTTAGCTCCTTTAACTGTTATTGTTGATTCCAAAATTTTTTATTTCCAGCCTGTTGCTCCAGCATAATTCAAATCACCAGACCCAAACCAGACATACAAATATCCATCATTGCTGGGACTATCGTTTGAGCGACTCCCAATATTCGATTGGGTACCATTGGAAATTTGTATGCCGTTCACAGTTACAACGCGTCCATTAATGTTATATGCAGTCCAACCACTCACGTTGCTAATCTTAAAGCATACTTCGTCCTTCGTATTAAAAGTTTCGAACAATGTTCTTGGAACATCACACTTTGTTCGACAAAGACATGTACTTGTGGTTACTACACTTGAAGAACTTGATGCCACCACTGATGACGATGATGACGAAGAACTCACCGCTTGACCCGAAGTCCACCACTTATAACGGAAACCCCTCAACGATCCAGAGTGAACAGTCACAGTGATTTGCGCTTGCCCAGAATAAGCGGCGGTATAGTAAGAACTCCATCCAGTAAGTGAGTATGTATGACCTTCAAACTCAACACTCCCTGTCATAGCTTTTCCATCGTTGGATTCGATTTGAAAGGCAATGCTTGCTGGGGTCCAGTCTTTGGGAAAACCACTGAGCACGATCGTTTGGCTTCCAAGAACCTTTGCCGAAGCCTGTGAATTAATACCAGACATGATTACGGAGGGAGCCGGCTGGCTTGCGCCGATCTTGTTAAGGTCAATTTTGATGCGGGAAATATCAAATGGTACTTTACTTGAATCTGCACGATGTAACATTAATGGATTAAAATATTCACTTTTAATGCTTTGAGAAAACGTGGCTTGGCTTTCGATTGTTAGATTCGCAGGCAAACCTGAGATCCCAGTCCGGCCAAATAGAACATAAAATTCAGAACCAACGGTACTGAAATCATCCGAACTAACTCCATCGGCTGTGCCAATAATTGAAAAATACTTTGGAGCAGTAAGCCAGCGAATTCCATCATCGCCTTGAACTCGCTCGGATGGGTAAATGTGATGCCAATTATTCCAGTTCAAACCATCATCAGAGGTAAATAAATAGGCCCCTTCCTTAAGAAAATTGCGGGTAGGTAGCGACATTGCATTTCGGGCAAGTACGAGCACGTATTTATTTAGCGACGCTACATATGCAGCATCTCCATGGACATCCCAAATCTGTGGAAAGCCATCGTCAATCGTTGGATTAATATTCGCTCCAAGACCACCAATTGCGGGCTCGTTCCATGATCCATTACCAGAGTATTTTTGCCAAGAAGCTAGTTCTCCCTTGCGTGCCGCTTTTACAACTTCACTTAAATTTGCACGAGCCACAGATAAATATTTGTCAGCGACTGTGTTGTTATTTGGAGTTTCACTATAATAGACGTAAACACTGCCATTAACTAAAACATAAGGAACTCCACCAGGATTGGAGTTTATGCCTGGATTCTTTTTGTTCGCAATATCAACACCACCTTCATAGAATGGGTGTAAAAATTCTCCTAAGAAATTCCAAGAGGTTCCTCCATCACGTGAATAACCAAGACCAAAGCTGTATGTAGTGGATGTCGTGCCACGACAGTCAAGGGTAAGACCAGCTTCAACTATACATGGAGAATTATCTTCGATATGAAAAAATCCAAGTAATTCCTGGCCACTAATTTTATACACATTCATTAGAAAGATTGAGTACCTTGACTGATATAAATTACTCATCAAAATTTTTAGGCTATTTACACCGCCTACAGAATTACTCATTGAGCGATAGGGCATAAAGAATGTACGGGTAGGTACAGATTTACGCAGGACACCTAAGCCTGCATTATATGGCATACTAAAGTCAGATACTCGAGCCCCTTCCCATTGCAATTGCATCAAATCTAATGAATTAAATAATGAAATACTTCCATCACTTTGGCGAATTGTTGCGAATGGCGCATCTAAAGGTAACGCACAATTAAAGGAAGAACAATCGTAGAACTCTTCAGCACCATCTCTAATGGCTGTTCGGGCATTTAAACCCACTTGTACCACTTGCGCTGGTCCGACTCTTGTAACTATATCGTTCCAAGGTGACTTTGTTGCACATTGAGCAGGTGTAATTGCACATTCAGCAAGAAACGAACCTAATTCTTTTTGACCACGAGTATCATAATGTGCAGGGCTTTCTGGATCATTTGGATTAGAATTCACAGGCCATTTAGAGAATCCCTCAGTACGAAGTAAATAGACATTATCCTTGGTAGAGGAAACATTAGTCTGAGCTGTCGTTACATTTTCAGAAAAAGACCAATTTGTTTTTGAAATGGCAGCTAAGATGAAAGGTAGAGATGGAGCATTCAAATCCTTTCTAATATCATCAATGAATGCACTCAGTCGCACTTCATACAATATGGATTGACCTAAGTTTGTTGCGTCAGACTCACCTTGCATCCATATGAAACTTTTCAAATTCACATTTGTAAAATAACTTGCTTTTTGGGATAATATTCCCTTGATACCTAACCAAGATCCAACAGAGCTTCCCCCATAGATCATCTGATTAAATAGACTTTTGGGATTCTGATTTCCACCCATGCTAGGTGAAAGCCAACAGCGAGAAAACTGAGGATCATCACACCCGAGAGGCATACCACCATATGCAATTTTAATGATCAAAACATCATGGTTTGTCTGTGCACCAATCCCTTTTGCAAAAAATATTTCGGGTCCAAAATATTTATGTCCTTGGTTTACCCTACTAATAATTTGTGCTTCACCATACGGATATTGTCCCGACAACAAACCATCCATGGATACATTGCCGGGGAAGTATGACTTCTCGGTAGCCGAGAGTTGATCGACCCTACCAAATCCATCCATGTTCGACTGACCCGCAAGGATGTAAACATCTAAGTCATTAGCGAAACTATGCAAGGCAAATACAACTAGGCACAATAGCGTACCCTTCCATATAGATCTGAATTTTAATGATGATTTTATTGTCATATTGCTTCACTCCAGGTGTCATATTTGCATGCCGTCTGCGAGAAAGGATTCACACAGGCCATTTTTGAACCGGCATATTTAGTATTTTCACCCAAACCTGTCAAATTATTGTATGTTACAGAGTAGTGTTCCCGGTCACACACTCAATCCCTGCAAGTCAGAATGGGTGTATATTGGTTTTTTGCGCATCATCACCGAACCGAGAACTTACCTTGCTCAAATACCTTTCACTTTCATGCCTGTTTCTTTTGTTGAGCTGTAGTGCTGTACACGACTCAACTGTGCCCGTTGAATCAGGCAGTGTCGATTCGACCTTACCCATTGACTCAGGGGCCATCGACTCAGGGACCGTCGATTCGACCATTGCCCCCGACACGGGAATTCCCGGGCGAGTTCTCACAGCCTGTGGTGACCTGGAATACGGACGGTGCCAAAGCTCAAGCCCCATGGACTCGGTGCACCAGATTCTGGCACGCATTCGTGCACTCGGACAACAGCCCCTGGATTCGGTGACTCTTGCTTCCTTCATCCAGGCGGAAGAACAGAACCTGCTGTACCTGATGCGCACCTCTGGACAGCTTCTCTTGTTCCCTGATTCCGTCTGGGCGACATCGGACACCGTCATGACTTGGCCACCTCCGGATTCCACTCGCCCTGCGTCCCTCTACACTTCCGCCTATCTGGATTCATTGGGAGTAGACACCTTGCTTGCGATTGACCCACCGGGGTGCATGACTTGGGGTAATGGTAACGGGGGTTGTTACGATGGATCAATGGCGTTTATGGATATTCTCCAAAATTTCAAACTTACTTACAGCGTTGGTAATCAAAGCCGCTCATCATTTCTTCATCTCCAATTTTTTGGGGAGGATACCTTTGCCTTTAATCTGGACTTAGCTCCAAAATATCCAAATTTTAACACGGGGTATGGAACGGGCGTTCCCCCTTTGGGAGAAGGCCTAGACCACAACAGCAACCTTTGCCGCGTGGCCAATATTTCAATTCAGACAACTACCGTAAATAGAAATGGAATAAAATTGGCTATTTCATCTGACCCTTTTTGCAATCCAGCCCCTCCTTCCGAGCGAACGTCCTGCTCCAAATTCAACCCCGAATATTGCTCCTCCACTCAAGTTACCGATTCCTCCACCCAATTCATGGAAAGCCTCCAAGCCATCACCCTTCCTACGACCTATGCGGGCTTTGCTGCATGGGCCGATTCCTCCGCAAAAAATGCGCTGTTCACCTTCAAGAATATGGATCACCTCATTATGCTACCGGACTCGGTCTGGGTGAATCGTGAATACAAACCTGAAAGTTCGATCATTTTCGATGCGACTACGGGAGTCCGTTTTGAAACACCTAACAGCACCACGACAGGGTGGCTCTATAATGCCTATAAGTCCGGATATTGGATCAAGAATCTGGACTCGCTCATGTTAATTGGACGAGCCACGCCAAGCAATTACTGGCCAGATACTCAGTATCCACCTTATGGGCCCGAGCTTTGCCTCGTCCTGCGCCCCACACAGGATTCCACCATTTCCACCGCAGATCTAACCCGGGATACCACGGATATTTACGGAACCCAATGTCAAATTGGCGCCCTCACGGACTTCCAACTTCTTCGCATTCCCTCCTGCTATTTTAAGGATGGCTACCAAGAAATCCAATGGCATATGAAGGGTTCAAGCATTGACACAACTGCAGACACCACCCAAACGCGCCACTATCCGGTTTGCAATTTCTAGGGAAAGCGTTCGGTGAACTACTCCTAAAAATTCCCCGACCAACCTGGCATAATTTGACTCCACATTTCACAAGGAGTCCGCGAGAGGTTCGAGCGAAGCAAAACGGAGTTTGACCAAATGCAAAACGCTCTGGATTTTGCACTCATATCCAGTAAGGCGAAGGGTATTGTCGAAGGCAAGGCCGATGGGCTCAGTTGGAGTCCTGGAGGCAACGCACGGAGAACCCGGACGGGAGGTTGTACCAGGATAATTCCACACTTGCGAAGTAGTGGCCCATGACCTGGTACTGGCCTTCAAAGGAAGCCATCCAGAATTCGGCGTAGCCACCAACACCAGTGAAGCCACCGTTATCGACAGTGGTAAATCTCTCGCCAGCGGGTAGGGCCGAAAAACCGAAATTATCCGTGCCCGTATTTGTACTCCACAAGGTGCTGTTGGCCTTGAGTTTGGTTCCTGCGATAGCCTTTCCGCCCACTTTCGCTTCCAAGATATTCCAGGCCGTGGTGTCCGGCAAATGCCAACCTTTGGGGCAAATTGTGGATGCTGTGGAATAGTTGTAGAGTCGGCCGTATTGGGCGCAGTTTGCCGCAACCTCGTCATAGCACCACGAGCCTGTCGTCGTCGCGTAATTCAGGTTCTCTGCCATCCAGGTCTGGGTGCCAATCACCACAGTCTTGTAGGTCTGACCACCATATACCAGCGGAGCACCTGGAGTACCCGAGTTCACGACCAAGGGTCCACTGGCAGTGCTGGACGAAGAAGTTGATGAAACCACACTGGAAAAACCAGCAGTGCTGGACGAGGACAAAACCTCTCCATCATTTAATTTGATTCCACAACCCATCAGGGCAAAGGCCCAAACAAACACAAACAACGTCGACATTGGATATTTCATTGTTCCCACACCTAATCGTTATAACCTCTAGCAGAGGGAATATAGATATTGGATCGAATATATCGAGATATTAGGCAATACAGAATCTGGACTCGCTCATGCTAATTGGACGGAAGGAGTGCCTACGACCCAGCATTACCAAATAATGGAAGCTCTAAGGAATCGAGTTCAGGCCGTTCGCATTTCTGCCCTGCAAATACCAAATTCCTGAGATGCCTAACTTCGACTTCACTTCCCGGTTTTTTATTATCTCGATTCGATTCCCATCCAAGCGGAAATTAGAAATATTCCCCTCAATCGGATTTCCCCAGATTGCAGATATTCCATCTTTGACATATAAATAGGAGTCAACCAAAACTCCAATCCGATTTCCGCTCATTTTAAATGATTGAATATTCCCGACTTGAATGGGAGTGGCTAAGAATGGCTTGGTTGGATCGTCTTTACCCCATAATCCAGTAGCGTTCTTGACTAGGATTCGATTCCCTTCCAATGACATGGAGGTAATTCCCAACCGAGAACGATCCAGGTACCAGCCATTTGTTTTCGCTCCTTTCTTAATCTTGAATTCCCCATCGGAGTCCACAATAATTGCTATGCGATCCCCTTCCAACACAAAATCCCGGACACCTCCGTGCATCGGAGCATCCCATGCAGCAGAAATACTCACATCTTTCACATATAAAGTTCCATCAGTCAATAGAACAGCAATCCGTGTCCCCTCAAGCTGGAACTTTTTCACGTTGACCGCAACATCTTGAATCCAACGTGCCCCAGTTTCGACGTCCTTGATCAAAAGACGATTGTCATTGAGAAGAACTGCGATGCGTGTTCCGTTGATTTGGTATTGCTTAACCCCTGACATCACATTATCCCACTCCCCCGATTGTGAACCAACCTTGACGATTAATTGCCCATAAATATTCAATGCTGCCAGGCGGTATGGAACGGTCGAGGTTGCCACCTGCTCTTGAAAGGTTGAGACACTTTGGAGAAGCCGAACGGCACCAATTCCGATCAAATTCGTTGTGCTCAAGTAGCTCATTGTAGTATATGGGTATAGGTAGGCAATTGCAAAGCTGTCCATGGGAGTGAAAGCTGCAATTGGCGCAGGTGCGAAATTCATCAAGGAACGAAAATCTGACTCAGGGGTTCCTGGGATTTGATCTCCATCACCATCGAGCTCATTATGAGCAAGTTCAACGTTGTGACCTAATTCATGCATGGCTACGGTGACATTTTCTAGTTCTGTTCCAGAAGGATGCATCCAGGCAACATAATCAACAATCAATTTCTGCCTTATATTTGGGTCGGGCGAGACCCCAAAGCCTAAGTTTTTATTTGGTAAATACCCTAGGCCTAGTACGGGAATATCGGTTGCCTCCACTTGTATGCATTCTGGTCCATCGACTGTCGACAAGTAGAAATGAACCCCTGCCAGTTTTTTGGTGTAACGAGCGTTCCACTTACCCACTGCGGTAATAAAATGGGACAGTTTGGAGCCCAGCCGCTGACTCATGGATGGATGCAGATACAGACAAATATTTGAGGCCTTCCATGCATCAACCAATTGGTAATTCCGCCCACCATGCCTCTGGGAAACCATTTTCTTTGACAAAACTGATGGGCTCCCCGAGAGTAATTCCGTAAGGTTTTTACCTACCACAATATCGCCTTGAATAAAGAAATTCAAGCTATCTTCGACGACTTCGCTGGTATCTACTCCAAATATTTCAGCAACAATTGCTTTATCCCCTGTATTTGGATTCTCGGGAGCCACAATCATTGCTGTATTGGAGCACCCAATCATTAATAGGATTGTGATGAGGCCTGTAAACAGAATGGAATGCGATAAAACTTTCATTAGTTCCCTACTTCGAATATTATTTCGCACAATGTACAATTTATTGTTGACCAAAGCATGGCCTTTAATACTTTCGTAACAGCTGCAGGTCCCTGCGATCAAAATATCCGAGTCCATACATAAGGCCCAGGGCAATCGTCAGATGCGCCGTTGCGAATTCCCATGTGATTGGGTTTCCGGACATTACCCAGATCATTGCCGGGATTTGGGCTAGATGGACGAGGGCGAGCTTCAGCGTATCCTGTCGTACTTCGGAACTATTTTTCCACAACAAGTAACTTAAGATGCAAAATTCGGAACCGACTTTGGCCAGGGCTGCACCAGGAAGCCCCCACTGGGGAATCATGATCAAATTCAATACGATATTTGCCCCCGCAGCGATGCTCGCCAGGACCAGATAGAGCTTACGATCTTTCCTGGTAATGAGCCATTCACTTAGAGGTACCGACAAAAACGACAACACCAGAAAAATTGCAAGTATCCTGGATATGTCAGTAGCGAGACTAACATTTTCGGGCGGCATAGCCATGGGAAAAAAGTAGGGAGCAAGGTAAATAGCAAACAACATAAACAGGGTAGATATACCACCCAATACTTTATGACTAGCCCGAATCAATCCTTGCACGGCCTCCCGTTCATGATCTCCAAAATGGGCCAACTGCCTTCGTAACGGAATGCTTAATCCCGCACCGGTCAAAAAGGCAAACAGTGCAACACGCATGCTGTAATCATAGACCCCGACATCTTTAAGTCCTAGAAAAAACCGGATCACGACGACATCAAGGTTCTGGTGCAAAAGGATCAAGGAGGATCCAATGAACAATGGCGCGGACATCCGATATAATGACCCAATATCTCCCCATTCCTTCGCCTGAGGTGGTCCGATTGCGAACCCTTTTTTCGGTCCGACAAACCAGGTGGCAAGTGCCGCAATCATTTCCGTGGCCACATCTACAATGGCAAGCAACGCAATGGAGTGAAGGTATCCGGTTAGCACAGCTCCCAGGACCAACGCCTGCCGCGCCACCTGGATCATTGGTATCAGACCATTGTATCCCTTGCGCTGTAAATACCAATCCAGAGAAAGGGGACGACTGACCAGGAACAGCAGGTACAGTCCGAGCACCAGTCCACCCTCAAAGGAAAAAGCCCGAACACCAATCCAGGCCAGTCCAACGCCAAGTGCTGCAGGGAAAAACCGCACCCACCCTAGGCTAAGGAAAAATATGCGGTCTAATTTTTCATCGGAAGGACGCTCCACCGTAGCGAGGGTCGAAATACCCATGTCCAAAAAGAAGCCGGCAAACGAAACCACGGTGAGTCCAAAGGCGACCTCACCCCATGCTGCGGCTCCATAATTGTGGATTGCAATGCTCGCCAACAAAAACCGGAACACTCGCCCCAATGCCTGAGCGATTCCACTCATACCAAAGTTAACGAATATTGAGGGGGCAGATTTAGGGAGCTTCATAAGTCAACAATTTCTATGTAATGGGTTGATCGGAAGCAGCCCCGCCATTCCAGTCTTCCTGCTTGTCGGGTAACTGGTATAAGATGCCCATGAACCAGGCTCCAAAGCAAACGGTCGACGGAAATAATGGAACGACATCCACCATCCCCAGGGTCATCATGATCACAAATCCCACTCCCAACGCATATCCTAGCGGCTCTGTGGGGAAGGCCACCACATAGCGCACCAACCGAAATACCGCATAGCCAACAACACTCCCCAGCATCAAGATCCCCATAAAGCCGTGTTCCGACAGAACAAGGATTACAACATTGTGTGCGTGTCCAAGGATTGGGAGGTTCGGAATTAACTGAGTCGCGCCCATTGTTTCCATCAACTCCCCCATGTAGCCCATAAAATTCCCCGGACCAATGCCAAAAAACGGGTGCTTTTGAAAAGCATCCAGCCCAGTTGTCCACGCCATAATGCGGCCAATGCTGCTCAAATCAAGCTTCCCGCTCATGAACACCATGAGTCCTTGCTTCAAAAACGAGCTCTGGGGCAACAGGAACCAGACAAGACCCAGAATAATTGAAATCCCCACCAGATATGGAATGAATCGGACCAATTTTCCCAGAATGTTCCCTTTGCTTTTCATGTGTTGCTTCAGGATTGACGCCAAAAGTAAAGCAATTGCGACTCCAATGAAAGCCATTCTCGTCCCCGAAAAGAACATTACCAGAACAACCAACGGACTAAGCAATAAAATGGGTACCCATTTTATCTTGCTTTGAAGCAACTCAAAGGTAATCCAAATTCCCCATTCTATCGCGAGTAAAACTCCGAAAGCGGTAGCGCTCATGGTAGGGCCCGAGATCCGATCAACATCGGACACCAGCCGTTCAATTAACCCCCAAAGCACAAGATAGGAGAGGTGAGCCGTTATAAAGAAACGGATGTCAGAAATCTTCCAACGATTCATTTGTACCAAGGCGAACAAAAGGGCACCCTGAATGTACAACAAGATCCAAAGCTTGTTTACAACATACGGCTGTATCAGGAAAATTCCCGTGTGAAATCCGATGATCACCAGAACGGAAACAAGCAACGGCCGAGATCTCAATACATTGAGATTCATGAATCCGAATAAGACGAGCAGGCCCATAACCCCCAATGAGATAAACCGGGTGAACTGCATCCCCGAAATTTCCAAGCCATGCATCGCCACTAGAAGGCAAAAAACAAAAGGGATTTGCCACTTGGACGTGAGCTTTGAAGCTACCCCCAAAAAAAGAACTGCAAACCCGATAAGTCCAATGATGTTTTTTTCATCTGCGGTCAGATATACAAAAGTGATCATCAAGGGAATTAAGATTCCAAAGAGGACCATTCTTAGCTTTCGACTCATGATTTAAATGACTCGATGAACCGCCGCATTTGGGACTGAAAAGGGGTTCCATTGCCGACCTTGCCATCCATTATTCCAGCGAACAGAACAAAGGCTAAACAGAAAACAAAGGAGATAATAAACCCACCGAGAGCCCAAACCGCCCGCTTTGGCTTTAGCTTCCAATCAGGGACATAGGCATCCTGAACGACTTGGATGACAGCCTGTGTCCTAGAGGATTGTGATTCCGCAAGGGCGAGCTCACTCGAAATAACCTCCAACAATCCACTCACTAATTTGACATTCAATTTGATCCGCTCTACATCAAGATATCGTTGAATGGCCCAGTCTGAATTTAAAAATACGGATGATTCCGAGGGCTTATAGCTATCCGTATAATTCCCTCTTAATTTTTTCAGTTCCTGGCCGATTGCTGCGACCTTATAACCTGCCTTTATTTTAGCAGGACTATCATCTCCAGATGTTTTTGCGAAATAGGATTCCTCGATACTGATGTTATTGATTTGCTGCTCATATCCAGCCAGGGCCTCAAGAGAAATCCGAATTTGCTCTTCGGGGTCGATAATTTTGTTCTTTCTGTGATATTCGGCCAAGGCATTTTGGAGGTGATCCAGGCTATCGCTTATTTCTTTATGCTTTTGTCGCAAAAAAGATGTGTTCTCGAGCATTCGTTCGTGTTCCAATGCCATGTAACGGTCATTGGCATTCTTTACCATAAAACGAACAAGGTCAACAGCTCTTTCCTTGCTTTTTGACTGGTAGCCACAGACGATGATTCCGTTGTCTTCCATGCTGACTGTTAGATCTTTGCTGAATTTTACAATGGTTAAATCTATGGATTTCTTTTTATAAATAGAGTCCAATTTAAACTTGTGAATTGCCTTGACCATGTTGTCACGACCTTCAAGTAACTCCAGAAAAAAGTCTTCGGAATTTGCATCGCCCTTTGATTTAAAATAATCTGAAATTGATCCGCCCTTTAATTTCATGGATGAAATAGATGTACTTTGTGTAGGGTCATCGATTCGAATCCGTATTTCTGTGTAGAAAATCGGCGGTAGAATTTGGGCAATAAAGAACGCCAAAACCCCGGCAAGGATTGGCATACCTATTATGTATTTCTTCTTTTTTTGAAGATAGATCAGAATATCAACTGCATCCATTATTGTGCCTTTAAACTGGCTGAGATCATCAATGTTGCAGCGACCACTGAAAGCAGTGACGTGATGAACATTGTTAAATCCTTGATGGTTTCGTATGTGCTCTTTGGCAAGGCGATGTAATCTCCAGGATAAATCATTCCCTTCTGAGGATCAATCGACTCCTCCTTGCCATCTTTGTGAGTCACTTTTAATTGATTAAAGCTTCCGGATTGAGGAATCAAACCCGCTGACGCTAAATAATCCATGGCAGACAGCCCAGATAAATATGGCAAGCGGCCCGGAACAGCCATCGAACCACCAACGTACACATATTCTCTTTTCTTTAGTATCTCAATTTCTGATCCAACAGGAATAGTCATATCCTGAACATCTTCATATTTTGCAATAAACAAATCCCTTAATGGTATGTCGATGGCTATCGTCTCAATTGGTGCAACATTCCCTTCGTAGTAACCAGCCTCCCTAACAATTGTCTCCAATGACTCGTTTCCTTTAGAGATAACGACTGTCGACCATTCTCCATGCTTCACTTTGATTCCTTGATCCTTTCCAAAAAATGGGACCCAGACACGATCGCCTTGTTTTAAAATCGGATCGTTTATTAACGAGGCCTCGAAATCTTTTTTGGTTAAATCAATTCGTAAGGTATCCTTCTCTCCTCGAAAAATGAGAATGTTTTTCTCATTGCCTCCCACCGACAATCCTCCAGCATATCTAAGCAAAGTACTTAAGCGGCATTGAGGATCAATTGAATGTTGGCCCGGAAATTTCACAGCACCAAAAATCGGGATTCTATAGCGCCTTATTTGACTAAAACGCACTACACAGTTTTTCGGGTTGTATCGCTTCGAGGCCAGATCAAGAATTTTCGCCTTTGCCTGCTGCAGGGTTATTCCAACAACAGAAACGGATCCCACTCCCTCTAGCGAAATGATTCCCTCTGGAGACACCTGCATCGGATAGGATAAGTTCTCGAGCATTAGCTCGAAAAAGTCGCCTTCACCAACAACATATAGCGAATCGATCTGAGTTTCCAAGGCAATGCTTTCAAATTGCCTTGCATCTTTGATGTTGGGAATGTCTGAGTCCACAAAATTTAAAGAGGTTGGCACAGGCAATGAAGCCGTCGACGCAAGACAAACAGAGACAACGCATAAAGAGGCAAATAATCCCAGTCTTTTTGTCATATTCCCTAAAATAAGAAATGCAGCTTGGGCAAACAACATATTCGAGCTAGCCTTTTTCAATTTGCGGGTTTCACTGCAAATTATGAAAATAAAACACCCTAGCGTGCGCCAGGGTGTCTTAATGTTTATTTCGAAATTTGCTTAAGCAACTTTAGCTTCGCCGGCAACCATGTCTACCTTTTTAGGGGCAGCCTTTTTGGCTGGACTCTTCTTGGCTTTGACGGTAATTTCGTCTTCCACGAGCCCAATCAATGCCATTTCGGAAGCATCGCCGGAACGATTCAAGCCAAGCTTCAGAACCCGGGTGTATCCACCTGGACGAGAAGCATAGCGTGGACCGATTACGCTGAACAGGCCTTGGAGGACTGCTGGATCCATGATATAGCGCGCAGCCTGGCGGCGAGCCGACAAATCACCTTTCTTACCATAGGTGATCAAGCGGTCAACCACACCACGAACCAGTTTGGCTTTGAAAAGGGTCGTCTTGACCTGACGGTCAATCGTTTCCTTTTGCAAGCCCTTTAACAGGATCGAAGTTGCAAGGCTACGAAGGATTGCACGTTTGTGCTCGGCGTCAACGCCTAATTTTTTATTCTTTACACCGTGTCTCATGGCTGTATCAGTCCTTCAAATATTCGTCTACGTTCATGCCAAAACCAAGGCCCATGGAAGTAAGTACTTCGTTGAGCTCCACCAAGGACTTGCGTCCAAAGTTCTTGTACTTAAGCATGTCTTGTTCTTTATTCCGAACCAGGTCGGCGATAGTATGGATATTCGCCATCCGCAAGCAGTTGCTCGAGCGGACAGAGAGTTCGAGTTCATCTACGCGCATACGGAGCAAGTTGCCCACACGTTGACGTTCTTCGTCCTGCACCGCTTCTTCTGGGGACTCAAGGTCGCCTTCGAAGTTGATGAACAGTTCGAAATGGTCCACAAGCAGCTTGGCTGAATATGCGAGAGCGTCTTCAGGATCAATGCTTCCGTCCGTGGTGATTTCGAGCTCAAGCCGATTGAAATCGGTGCGCTGGCCAACACGGGTATCGGCTACATGCATCGCAACATTCAGCACTGGGCTGAAGTTCGCGTCCATGTGAATTACACCGATCGGAGCAGATGCATCTTTCAAATCATCAGCAATCACATAACCACGGCCTGACATGACCTTCATCTCCATGGAGAGAGAAGCGCCACCACTCAGCGTGGCAATTTCGAGGCCTGGATTCAGGATTACGACATTGGGATTTGCTTCAATCGCCGCAGCAGTCACCTTGCCTTCGCCGGACACGTCGAGACGCAAAGTCTCATCGTGGTCGGAGAGCAATTTGATGCGCAGAGCCTTCAAATTGAGGATAATGTCAGCGACATCTTCCTTGACACCCTTGACCGTTGAATACTCGTGGGATACACCCTCGATTTTCACGGAAACTACAGCCGCACCTTGTAGCGAGGACAGAAGAACACGACGCAGGCCATTGCCGACGGTGATTCCCCAGCCACGTTCCATTGCGTCGACTACGAACTTTGCGCTGCGACCATCAACAGAAGGTTCGACCTTCTGAAAATTGCGCGGCATTTGGAGAGATTTCCACATCATAAGGCGAATTCCCCCTCGGGATTAGATTCTTCTCTTTTTCTTAGGACGGCATCCGTTATGGGCCACACCCGTGACATCGCGAATTGTCATGACTTCAATGCCGACATTCTTGATTGCACGAACTGCGGACTCACGACCGGCACCGGCTCCACGGATTCTCACGTCTACGCGACGGAGACCCAGATCGAAAGCCTTGCGGGCGGCGGACTCGGAGGCCAACTGCGCTGCAAAGGGAGTGCTCTTGCGAGAACCCTTGAAGCCCACATTGCCCGGAGAACTCCAGGATACAACGTTTCCACGCGCATCGGTGATGCTAACGATGGTGTTGTTGAAAGAAGCATTGACATGGGCCACGCCCTGAACATCAATACGCTTCTTGCCCTTCTTAACCTTTTCTTCGGCGCCCTCAGTAGCAGGGGCGACGGATTCTTTGACGTCTTCGTTCTCAGCCACGAAAATCTCCTCTTACTTCTTCTTGTTCGCGACGGTCTTTTTAGGACCCTTGCGAGTACGCGCATTGGTTCTGGAACGCTGGCCACGCACAGGGAGACCCTTGCGATGACGTGTTCCACGATAGCATCCAATATCCTGCAGGCGCTTGATATTCAGCGCAATTTCGGAGCGAAGTTGACCTTCGACAGGATACTTCTCTTCGATGAGGCGGCGGACTTTGCCTTGTTCCTCTTCAGTGAGATCACCGACTTTTTTATGAACATCAATGCCCAACTCTTCGCAAATTAAGCGAGAAGTGTGCAAACCAATGCCATATAGACCGGTCAAACCATATTCGACCGACTTGCTATTAGGCAAATCAACACCAGCAATACGTGCCATCTGAACTCCTATCCCTGTTTCTGCTTATGGCGTGGGTTCTTATCGCAGATGACCCGCAGGATACCCTTCCGGCGGATAATCTTGCAGTTTACACATCTGGGTTTAATGGATGCTTTGACTTTCATTGGTAACCCTTTTATTTGTACCTATATGTGATCCGACCTCTTGTCAGGTCATATGGAGAAATTTCAACCAGAACCTTGTCATCGGGCAAAATGCGAATAAAATTACGCCGCATTTTACCAGAAACATGGGCCAGGATTTCGTGTCCGTTCTCGAGCCCTACGCGAAAGCTCGCATTGGGAAGCGCTTCAAGAACAGTACCTTCTACCTGGATTCCTTCTTCCTTCGCCATTTAGGAAGCTACCCTTCCGCGAATGCGGCCGTGTTTTAGGAATCCTTCATAATTCTTTGTATGCAACTGGGCCTCGATTTGGCGTAGGGTGTCTAGGGCAACTCCCACGACAATCAGCACAGAAGTGCCACCAATATAGAATTGCATATTCAAAGCGTCTTTGATATGGAGGGGTGCAACGCTAATAAAAGCGAGGAACATGGCTCCAGGAAGGGTAATTCGTGTTAAAATGTGGTCAATGTACTCGGCAGTCTTGCGACCGGGGCGAATTCCAGGGATAAATCCACCGGATTTCTTGAGGTTGTCGGCAATGTCGTTCGGGTTGTACTGAATGGCCGTATAGAAGTAGGCAAAGAAAACGATCAGTACGGTAAAGATTATTGAATAGGCTACATGTCCTGGAAGGAATGCGCTGGCAAAAGTCTGTGCCAGAGAAAAATCAGGAACCCAGGAGGCCAACATGGCAGGCACAAACATGATCGAGGAGGCAAAAATCACCGGAATCACGCCTGCAGTATTCACCTTAAAAGGCAAGTAGCTCGATTGACCACCCATAACCTTCCGACCCACGACACGGCGGGGGCTTTGAAGAGGGATGCGGCGATTGGCTTGTTCCATAAAGACGATGAAGGCTACAATGCCCACAGCAACAGCGATCACAGCGATCTCAGTAAACAGCGCCGAGTTTCCGGCAACGAATTGCTCAAACTCGCGGTATACCGAGATGGGGAAATTAGCGACAATACCACCAAAGATGATCAAAGAAATTCCGTTACCAATTCCCCTGGCAGTAATTTGTTCGCCAAGATACATGATAAATACGGTTCCCGTCGTCATGGTCAAAGTAGCAAGGATTCGGAATCCAAAATTGCCTGCGCCACTGGAGAAAGAATCCAGCAAAACTCCTGCACCCTGAACCGATTCAGAGCTCATGCGGATGTTGGAGAGCCAAACTGAAATGCCCCAGGACTGCAGAGCCGCAAGGATCACGGTAAAATAACGAGTCCATTGATTCAGCTTCGCGCGCCCTTCCATGCCTTCTTTTTGAAGCATTTGGATGGTTGGGATCACGGAGCCTAACAACTGGATGGCGATACTTGCAGAAATGTAGGGCATGATGCCCAAGGCAAAAATCGTTGCCTTGGCAAATGCACCACCGGTGAAGGCATCGTATAGCCCCCACACGTTGTTCTGGTTCTGAGCAAAAAAGCCCGCAAGGCGCTGCGGATCAATACCTGGGATGGTAATATGTCCACCAATGCGATAGAGCACGAGGACGGCCAGCGTAAAAAGAATCTTTTTACGTAGGTCCTCGATTTTGAGGGCATTGCTGAATGCGTCTAGGGCTTTCTTCAAAGATTCCATTAGATGATCTCTACTTTTCCACCGGCAGCTTCGATAGCCTTCTTGGCATTCTCGCTGATCGAGCTAACCTTGAGTGTCACAGCCTTGGAGATGGATCCATATCCAAGAACCTTGATTGGCTTGTCTGTCTTCTTGACAGCGCCATGATCGAAAAGAACCTTCGCATCAATGACAGCAGCATCGATCAAAGCAATCTTCTTCAGATTGACGATCTGTGTGTCCTTGTCGAATGGGCTCTTGAATCCACGCTTCGGAATACGACGCTGGATTGGCATCTGGCCACCTTCGAAGGCAGCTCTGCCAGCACTTGCGCTCTTACGGGCGCCAGCACCTTTCTGACCACGACCTGCAGTTGTTCCCCAGCCTGAGCCAGGACCACGGCCAATACGCTTACGCTTTTTCGTTCCGGTCTTTCCCGGTGTAAACTCATTTAAACGCATAGTTTAAATATCCTCGATCTTGATGAGATGATTGACCTTGCGGATCATCCCTTCGATTGCGGGGTTCAGATTCTTTTCGGTGACGGTTCCAATTCCGTGCAGACCAAGTGCCGCGATGTTAGCGCGATGCATGGGCAGGGTACGGATTGTTCCCTTAATCTGAGTGATTCGGATTCTCTTTTCCATATCTATACCTTATACATTGCCGCGAAGCGCCGCAAATTCCTTTTTCGTCCGCATGGAGAGGAGACCCTCGATGCAAGCACGGACCACAGTACCTGGATTGGATGAGCCATACACCTTGGTGAGGATGTTATGGATTCCAGCAAGTTCTAGCACTGCACGAGCGGCAGCTCCGGCCATCACACCAGTACCTGGGGCAGCTGGCATGAGGAGAACCTTGGTGGCACCGTACTTCACGAGAAACTCGTGGGCGATGGTACCATTCAAAAGTTTCACTTCAACAAGGTTGCGGCGAGCAGCCTCACCACCCTTGCGGATCGCTTCGGATACTTCTTTGGCCTTTCCTAGACCCATGCCGATTTTGCCGTTTTTATTTCCGACAACGACAAGTGCGCTAAAGGAAAAACGACGGCCACCCTTCACTACTTTTGCGCAGCGATTGATGTGCACTACTCTTTCTTCAAACTCTGAAATTGGGGCTTCGCGTTCCAACATTAACCTCTGATTTAGAATTCTAGGCCAGCTTCACGGGCGCCATCGGCCAATGCCTGGATTCGGCCGTGATAAATGTAACCGCCGCGGTCAAAGACCACGCCAGTGATGCCCTTGGCTTTTGCGCGCTCAGCAACAAGTGCACCCAGTTTCCGGCCTTGCTCAGTCTTCGTGAGCTCACCGAACTGTTTCTGGAATTCCTTGTCGCTCGAGTTCACTTGAACCAAAGAGCTATTAGTCGCGTCATCAATAATCTGAGCGATCATGTACTTCAATGTGCGCCGGACGGAGAGACGTGGACGCTCAGCAGTCCCGGACATCCTCTTGCGGATGCGGACATGACGGACCTTACGGGCCTCGAGTCTCTTTTTTGCGATGTCAGCCATTTGCCTACCTATTACTTACCGGTTTTCTTGCCTTGCTTTCTACGGACAATCTCGCCTTCATAGCGGATGCCCTTGCCCTTGTAGGGCTCTGGACGGCGATACTTGCGGATTTCCGCAGCAGCCTGGCCGACCTTTTGCTTGTCGATCCCTTCGATTACGATTTTCAGCAATCCTTCAGCCTTCAATACAACACCTTCAGGTGCTTTATAGACGACAGGATGAGAAAAACCGAGAACCAAATTCAGATCCTTGCCCTTCTGTTCTACGCGGTAACCGACGCCAACGATCTCTAGGGTTTCTTTGAAACCTTCGGTCACACCTTGGAAGAGGTTCGCAACCAGGGCACGCGAAGTGCCATGAATTGCACGTGTAAACTTCATGTCGTCTGGACGGGAGATTTCAAGAGTCTCTCCTGTTTTGACAACTTCGAGCAAATTATGCACAGTGTGCGACAACTTGCCTTTGGGGCCTTCGACGCTTACAGTCTTTCCAGAAAGAGAGACTTTGACGCCCTTGGGAATTTCGATGGGTTTCTTGCCAACTCGGGACATGCTTACCTCACCAGACCTTGCACAGGACTTCGCCGCCAACATTGAGCTTACGAGCCTCAGCATCGGTCATCACGCCCTGTGGGGTGGACAAAATTGCGTAACCAAGGCCATTACGGACCTTTGGCAACTTATCAACGGAAGAGTACTGACGCAAGCCTGGACGGCTGGTGCGCTGGATACCCTGTATAGCGGACACACCATCGGTGTAGCGCAGGAGGAGTTTAATCACACCTTGCTTACCATCTTCGACGATGACGAACTTTTTCACGAAACCCTTCTCCTGAAGGACTCGTGCCACTTCGCGCTTCAGGCCAGAGGCCGGAATATCGACTACGGGCATACGCGCCGCTGTCGCATTGCGAATGCGAGTGAGCATATCTGCAATTGGATCGCTGAGAGACATTCTTAGGACTCCTTTTACCAGGAAGACTTAGTGATACCGGGAATCTCACCGGCAAGAGCCATTTCACGGAAACAGATACGGCATAGGCCGAAATCACGCATGAAGGCATGAGGGCGACCACACCGCTTGCAGCGATTGTAACCGCGAACTGCGAATTTTGGTGTGCGCTTGCACTTTTCGATCAATCTTCTGCTAGCCATGTTCTTACCTTACTTCCTGTTTCCTGAAGGGCAAGCCGAGCGCTTCGAGCAACGCGCGACCGTCTTCATCTGTCTTGGCGGAGGTCACAAAAGTGATATCCATACCCAGGGTCTGGGAAATCTTATCGATATCAACTTCGACAAAGATAGTTTGTTCTTTGATTCCCATGGTGTAATTGCCGGAACCATCGAATCCACGACGTGGAATTCCACGGAAGTCACGTACGCGGGGAAGATCGATATGGATAAAGCGATTCAGGAAGTCCCACATGTTTGTTCCATGGAGAGTAACCCGGGCACCGATTCCAAGACCTTCACGGAGCTTGAAATTGGAGATCGCAGTTTTGGCTTTCGTCACCACGGCTTTTTGGCCAGTAATGTTCGAGAGGAGGTCAATGGCTTCGTCCAACACTTTACGGTTGGCAACGGCTTCACCGACGCCCATATTCAGGACAATCTTCTGCAAGCGGGGAACCTGCATCACATTCTTGTAACCACGCTCGGTCATGAGCGCAGGAACGACCGTTTTTCTGTAATTTTCCTTAGGGGTCATTCTTGAGTCCTCAGTCCAGTACTGTGCCGCTCTTCACGCTTACGCGGACGCTTGGCTTGCCTTGTTCACGCTTGCGACGGATTCGGGTTGGAATACCAGTCTTGGAATCCACCACCATCACATTGGAGATTGCGATTGACATCTCTTTTTCAACGATTCCACCAGCCTGGTTTGTACGGCTTGGCTTTTCGTGGCGCTTGCCAATGTTGACGCCGCTCACCTTAACTCGGTTCGCGTCTGTCAATACCAGGATGACCTTTCCAGTCTTTCCTTTATTGGAGCCTGAGATGACCTTTACGGTATCGTTTTTCTTGATGCTCGACATTATAGCACCTCGGGAGCAAGAGATACGATCTTCATATACTTTTTGTCGCGAAGCTCGCGGGCCACTGGCCCAAAAATGCGAGTTCCACGTGGCTCACCGGCTGTGTTGATCAACACAACAGCGTTGTCGGAGAACCGAATGTAGGAACCGTCCTTGCGGCCGACTTCCTTACGGGTACGCACGATCACAGCACGGGCTACGGAGCCCTTCTTGACCTTGCTCTGAGGAATCGCGTCTTTTACCGAGACGACGATTTCGTCACCAATTCCTGCGTAGCGGCGGTTAGTACCACCCAACACTCGGATGCAGGCGACCTCTTTGGCGCCGCTATTGTCGGCAACCACTAGTCTGCTTTCTTCCTGAATCATAACGCCTTACTCCAACGTGTTATTTCTTCTTCTCCACAATCCGTACCAGGCGCCAGCGCTTGGTCTTGGAAAGTGGTCGGGTTTCCATGATCTCAACCAAGTCGCCTTCGCCGGCTTCATTGGTCTCGTCGTGAGCTTTAAGCTTCGAAGAGGTGGTCATGATCTTATTGTACATCGGATGACGCTTACGGTTTTCGACTACCACGGTGATAGTCTTGTCCATCGCGCTCGAAAAGACGATGCCTTGTCTTACTTTACGGCTGTTTCTTTCCATTTCCATCACTCCTATCCGGCCTTGGTGGTCTTTGACTTTTCAGTCAAAATTGTCTTGACCCTTGCGATGTCCTTGCGGGCCTGACGGATCACGGACGGGTTTTCCAAATGACCGGTCTTCGCAGTAAACCGGAAGTTGAACAGGTTCGCAGAAATCTCTTCGAGCTTCTGGTTGAGCTGTTCGACGCTCAATTCTTTTAATTCACTTGCTTTCATCAGATCTCCGAGGCCTCGAGAATTTTAACCTTGATCGGGAGCTTCTGGGCAGCAACACGGAATGCTTCCTTGGCGAGCTCCTTTTCTACTCCGGCCATTTCAAATATGATACGGCCTGGATGGATCACGGCAACCCAGAATTCCGGAGCGCCTTTACCTTTACCCATGCGGGTTTCGGCTGGCTTCTTCGTAATCGGCTTATCTGGGAACACGCGGATCCAGACACGTCCACCACGCTTGATCTTGCGAGTCATGGCAATACGTGCTGCTTCAATCTGACGTGAAGTCAGCCAGCACATTTCCAGTGCTTGAAGACCAATGTCACCAAAAGCCACGGAATCGCCACGAGTTGCGCGACCCTTCATGCGGCCTTTCATCATCTTTCTGTATTTTGTTCTCTTGGGGCTAAGCATACAGATTAAACCTTTTCTTTCTGAGATTCAGCGATGGCGTCTTTGCCGATAATCTCACCGTGCATAATCCATACCTTGACACCGATTGCACCGTACACCGTTTTAGCGGTAGCAGTGGCATAATCAATGTTGGCACGAAGAGTGTGCAGGGGAACGCGACCTTCAGCATATTTTTCTACGCGGGCAATTTCAGCACCACCGAGACGACCGCCAACCTGGACCTTGATGCCTTCGACACCTAGGCGCATTGCGGACTGAATGGCACGCTTCATTGCGCGACGGAAGGAAATTCGCTTCTCGAGCTGCCGGGCAATGTTCTCGGCGACGAGCTTCGAATCCACTTCTGGACGCTTGATCTCAATGATATTGATGTAAATGTCTTTGCCGGTAAGGAACTGGAGTTCCTTTTTGAGGCGCTCAACTTCTTCACCCTTCTTGCCAATCACGATACCGGGACGTGCAGTGTGGATGTTGACATTGACCTTCTTGACCGTGCGTTCGATGCCAATCTTGGAAAGAGAGGCGTGCTCGAAGCGCTTGAGAAGGTAACGACGAAGAACAATGTCCTCGTATAAGAGGTCTGCGAACTTGCGTTCAGCGTACCACTTTGAGCTCCAGGTCTTGATGATGCCGAGACGAAGGCCGTATGGATGTGACTTCTGACCCATTCTTACTCCATTAATCGGAAATGACAACAGTCAGGTGAGAAGTTGGCTTTAGAATCTGGAAGGCACGACCCTGTGAACGGGGACGAATGCGCTTCGCGATCGGGCCACCATCGACATGAATCTTCTTAATATTCAAAGATTCGGTCTGAATTCCAGCACCAGCGTCTGTATTCTTTAGGTTTGCGACAGCAGACTTCACTGCTTCTTCAACAATGCTTGCACCCTTCTTGGTGGAACGCATTACCGAAAGAATAGCGAGAGCCTGGGTAACAGTCTTGCCACGGATCAGGTCAGCGACCTGACGCAGCTTAAGCTGTCCATAGCGGACATAGCGGACTTTGGCCACAGCTTCCATTATTTCTTGCCTCCAGAAGCCTTTTCATCCTTACGGTGACCACGGAAGAGACGAGTTGGTGAGAACTCTCCCAGCTTATGGCCAACCATATTCTCAGTCACATAGACAGGAATGAAAGTCTTGCCGTTATAAACGGAGAAGGTCAGACCAACGAAGTCCGGCGCGATCGTGGATCGACGGGACCAAGTCTTAATCGCCTGCTTCTTTTCAGACGAATTCACCACTTGTGCCTTCTTCAGCACATGGGTGTCTATAAATGCACCTTTCTTTAGCGATCTAGACATACGTTATGCCCTCTTTGTCCGGCGCTTGACGATGAGCTTGTCCGTCGCCTTGTTATTACGAGTCTTCTGACCCTTACAGTTCTTGCCCCATGGGGAACAAGGATGGCGACCACCAGAAGAACGACCTTCGCCGCCTCCGAGAGGATGGTCGACAGGGTTCATCACGACACCACGAACCGATGGACGTTTTCCGAGCCAACGGGAACGGCCAGCCGATCCAGAAACCTCGTTGCTATGATCCGCATTGCTGACATGACCGATTGTGGCCATGCAGATTTCTTGGATCAAGCGAATTTCGCCAGAAGGAAGACGGACTTGGACCATCTTGCCATCTTTGGAAACAAGTTCGGCAGCGCAACCCGCGGAGCGGGCAATCTGACCACCCTTGCCGGGTTTGATTTCGATGTTGTACACAAAGGTATTCATCGGAATGCAACCGAGAGGCATGGTGTTGCCGGCTGTGAATTCAGAACCTTCGCCATTCTTCAGCTTGGTTCCGACCTTCAGACCTTCGGAAGCGAGTACATAGCGACGTTGACCATCAGCGTACTTGACCAAAGCAATGCGGGCAGTGCGGTTTGGATCGTATTCAATGGTTTCGACGACGCAAGCAGAGTCAGTACGGTTGCGTTTGAAGTCGATCAGGCGATATAGCTTTTTATGGCCACCACCGCGACGGCGGGAAGTGATGCGTCCACCGTTGTTACGGCCGGACGAACGCTTGATGCCTTCGGTCAGTGGTTTATATGGCTTGTCGGCAGTGATCTCGGACTTGTCGGAGATCTGCTTGAAACGCTGTACAGGAGTTGTTGGATTATAGCTCTTCAGTGCCATCTTAGGTTCCCTCAAACTCAGAAATCTTCTGTCCTGGAACCAGCTTGATATAAGCCTTTTTCCAGTTGGACTTCTTGCCAGCAACAACACGGACACGCTTGATCTTGCCGCGCATGATCAAAGTACGGATCGTGTCAACTTTGACACTGAAACGCTTTTCGACAGCTTCGCGGATCTCATGCTTGTTCGCATCGAGCTTGACTTTAAAGACGTATTGATAGACACCGGACTTCGCGTCCACCATGTTCTTGGTGGATTTTTCGGTCACGTGTGGCTCTACCAGGATCTGGTGAATATCTCTCATCGAGTGCCTCCAGCGAGGATCCCAAGAGCGTCCTTTGAAAGCACGACGTTTCCAGCGCGAACCACTTCATAAGTGTTCACGTCGCTGACGCGCATGGAACGAGCCCATGGAACGTTGCGAAGGGAAAGAGTCAAGTTAGTCTCTTCAGGAGCTACAAGGAACAAGGTGTTTCTTGTATCGAGGCCAGCCTTGGCCATAAGGGCCAGGAAGTCCTTGGTCTTGGCATTCTCGAAAGCAAGATTCTCGAATACGAGAACTTGTTTGTCCTTTGCCTTGATCGTGAGAGCGGAGCGGAATGCGCGGCGCTTCACTTTCTTGTTGACCTTTTCACAATAGTCCACAGCCTTGGGGCCATGAGCCTTGTTACCTTTGACCCAGACTGGGGAATTGTTAGCGCCAGCACGGGCACGACCGGTTCCTTTCTGCTTCCAAGGCTTGTGCGTTCCACCATGAGTCTCGGAACGAGTCTTGGTTTTAGCAGTGCCTTGGCGCTGATTGGTCCTGTAGGCCTTGATGGTCAAGTACATGCAACCTTCGGATACTTCGGCCTCAAAGAGGTCTACTGGAAGGGTGATGTCTTGCTTGAATTCACCGTTGGGGGCGTAAAGCTTTGCGGTTGCCATCAGCTTTTCCTCACTACGATAATGCCGTTCTTCGGACCAGGTATTGCACCCTTGATATAGAGGAGATTACGGTCGTTATCGACCTTAACTACCACTAAATTCTTGACCGTAACTTTCTTGTTGCCGTAGTGACCGGGCAATTTCTTGCCTGGGAACACACGACCAGGGAAAGTATGGGCAGACTGGGACCCCGGCTCGCGAATATTGTGCGTGCCATGGGAACGAGGACCGCTTGTAAAGTTGTGACGTTTGATACATCCAGCGAAGCCGCGTCCCTTGGAGACACCGGAGACACAGACGAATTTGGCATCGGCGAAGACATCGGCAGCGCCGAATTCCTTACCAACAGGCCAAGCAGCCAGTTCTTCTTCGTGAATTTCGCAAACATGCTCGCGTGCAGAGACTCCAGCCTTTTGGAATTGACCCAGGTCAGCCTTGCTGAGTCTGGATTCCTTCTTCAAGCCAAAGCCGATTTGCACAGCTGCATAACCGTCATTTTCAATGGTTTTGTGTCGAACGACCACACAAGGACCCGCTTCAAGCACCGTAACCGGCACGCGCTCACCTTGCTCTGTGAAGATCTGGGTCATTCCCAATTTTTTTGCAAGAATACCTTTCATTCTTACACCTTAATCTCAACTTCCACACCAGCAGGCAAATCGAGCTTCATGAGCGAGTCGACCGTCTGGGGAGTCGCATCAATGATATCGATCAACCGCTTGTGAGTGCGGCTTTCGAACTGCTCGCGCGACTTCTTGTCGATGTGGGGGCTGCGGAGCACAGTGTACTTCGCAATTTTGGTGGGGAGCGGGATCGGACCAGCGATGCGCGCATCGGTCATGCTGGCTGTTTTAACGATGTCGCCGGCCGCCTTATCGATCATGCGATGATCGAAAGACTTCAAACGGATTCGGATCTTTTCGCCTGCCATTGGGGCTCCTACTCGAGGATCTCGTTGACCATTCCAGCGCCGACAGTGCGACCGCCTTCGCGGATAGCGAAGCGCAGGTCCTTGTCCATGGCGATGGGAGCGATCAACTCACCAGTGATGAGGACGTCGTCACCAGGCATCACCATTTCGGTGCCCTCGGGCAGAGTGACATTGCCGGTG
>CAIRAY010000032.1 GCA_903876665.1 uncultured Fibrobacterota bacterium
ATATCCTTTCATTATTAATTTAAGTTACCTTCTTACTCGATGTCATTCTTTTTGTCTTGCCCATAAAGCATAGCTTAACGCTGCGCATTTTCGATACCGGGAAAGAGCCAAGGCGTCACGGTTTCAAACTCGATGTATTAAGTAAATATATGAAAGAACTTGAATCTGTGCCATGAGATTCGAGCGTCTTAGGGAGCTGGCACATTTCGACACATCGGAATGTGGCTGACCTGTTGTTCTGCATACTGTAGCCTGCAAGGAACTTGAAAAATGATCCACCAGTGGAGTCAGTGGTTTTTCCTAGGCCTACAAAGCCATAGAATACTAGCTACCCGGCATGGGTCCCAGACAAGAATCTACAGCCTGCTGCGTTTGCGGTTGACGAATACAGACAGGCCCCCTGGCACATTCCGGGTCGCACCCGAGCGGGTTCACCACTAGGTTCGCAACGCCGTCTCCCTCGCTTCAGGTCAAGATGACCGCTTACTTTCCTTAAAAATGGGGCAAAGAATCGGACATAATGAAGAAGAAATACCTCGTGGAGTTATGGGGCGGTTACGGTTCATTTGGACTCCTTGTGAAATGTGGAGCTAAATAATGCAAGGTTGGTTAGAGAATTTTTAGGTGTAGTTTACCGAACGGTTACGAAAATAGATAGTAATTATGGATTGCATCCTCTAATAATGGAAACCAGTTTAGCGGTTTTAGCTTCAAGAGATTCCTGACTGTATAAGCGATATACAATTGTACGGTTTTCGAGTTTCTCTTCTTTGCTAAGACTCTCAAGAGCATTGAACTCTTTAAGCGCACATAATGGGTATAAATGAATTCCTTGAGCCATCAAATATGAGAGGCAAGGATTTAGCTCATTCAAGAAAACCTTTGCTCCATTCCATAGTGCCATGATTATATTCCCCATAGCCTGTTGCCTATAGGTGTTAATAATGAGAATTGAGCAGGTTTCTAATACCCTTCTGTATTCAGCAAGTGGCATAAAATCCATTATTGGAATCATTGCCTCTCCGAAGAATTCAGTACCCTTTTCCTGAATGAAGCGACCATAATACTTGTCTCCATATGAAAGTGGCACAACGAGCTTCTTGTGACCAATATTAATCGACTTTAGTATTGCAAATACACTTAAATGGTTGTTATTCTCTGTAGCGGAATTCCCAACCTGTATATTCCCTTCACCGACATATTTTGATTCCCAATCAAACTTGGCCCCAGAGTCATAGTTGAAATCTAAATACTGAGTGTGACTAGACAGGTAGTGCTTAAAGAGGGAAAATTCAGTTGGTATCACGGTGCAACAATAGTCAATTTCATTTTTAATATCATCAAAAGAATGATTTGTCTTGCGCGTCAAAATAAATAGCCCATTTCTTATCAATCTTTTTGCAGTTGGGACAAGATTGATTCCATTTTTCTTAAGAGATAGCTGTCCCCATACGCTCGTTGTCAGCTCATCCGGTTCCTCCATCCAAGGAAGAAACCGCGAATAAGCATCACCACCCCAAATCATCCAAATTATTTTCGTTTGGTTGCGCCATCGGTAGATCAGAGAACATCTAAAGTCATCAAGGAAATGAATGAACACAGCATCAAATACCTTTATATCACCAACCATATATATGACATCTTCAAGCCTGGTTGTGCATGTTTCAATTTTATCGAGTGCTTGTACATGGTGCGAAATCTCGTTTGAACTATTGTGGAGAACGATATACCGATTTCCGTTTGGATGCGCATATTCGAACTGACGAATTACGGAAGCAACAAAAACACTGTCATGGAGTATGTGCAACAACATTTGGCATCTCAAATAATAGGATCTGGTAATTCGTTTTGAAAAATTTACTGAATTTTGTCAACAATCAGGTTTGCGATCATCCTCACATCATCGAGACCAAGACCTGGGTAAATGGGCAAACACAAAATTTCTTTCGCAGCAATGTTTGCTATGGGTAAGTTATCAACAGCAGAGGAAGACAATCCTTTATAAGTTGGAAATTCACTTATAAGGGGGTAAAAATAGCGGCGCGATAAAATATTGCGTTCTTTTAAAGCCGAATACACAAACTCCCGACTCAAGCCATATTCATCTTCATGAATTAAAATTGGGAAATAGGGATAAGCGTGTTGAACACGCTCATCTTCATAAATCAATTTGACACCCGGAACATTCTGAAGAATCTCTTGGTATTCCTTGGTAATTGCCTTCCGTTCAGCGATGGCTGCATCCACATACTTCAATTCAAGCAAACCAAACGCCGCCTGTAGCTCATTCATCTTTGCGTTGATTCCTGGAGCAACTACTGTTGTTTCATCTGCAAAGCCAAAGTTTTTCAGGTAATCAATGCGTTTCTTCATCTTCTCATCCTGACAGATGATTGCACCACCCTCTATGGTATTGTAAACCTTTGTGGCATGAAAGCTGAGGATGGACATATCTCCGAAATTCAGAATCGATTCGTTATCACGACGCACTCCAAAAGCATGTGCAGCATCATAAATCACCTTAAGCCCATAGGTATCGGCAATTTTTTGAATTGCATCAACATCACAAGGATTTCCATAAACATGCACAGCCATAATTGCAGTGGTCTTTGGAGTAATAGCAGCTTCAATTTTTTGGGGATCAATATTCAGATATTTCGGCTCAACATCTACGAATACAGGCTTTATTCCGTTCCACCAAAGCGAATGTGTGGTCGCAACAAAGCTATATGGAGTTGTAATTACCTCGCCCGTGATTCTCATTGCTTGCAATGCAGTAATTAATGCTAATGTACCGTTTGAGAAAAGAGATAAATACTTCACTCCTAGATATTCACAAAGAGCATCCTCAAGCATTTGATGGTAGTGGCCATTGTTGGTTAGCCATTTCCGCTTCCAAATGTCTTCTAAGTAGGGCAAGAACTCATCCAATGGTGGTAATAGAGGAGACGTAACAGTGATTTGCTTCTGATTCATTTTAGACCTCTCATCATCTTCAATGCCATTTGTTTAATTTGTATGTAACCTTGGTTTTTTGTTAGTTCACATAGAATAATATACAGAATTGCACCAAAGATCACCAGAATCGTTAGTTTAATTGGCTCGGGTATTTGAAGAAATATGGAGACGCTAAAAAGCGCTAGCCCCATAATTCCGGAAAGAATAAATACAGGACTAACATCCCTAATCTGTTCATGAATTGGATATTGGATCAAACATCCTGTATAATAAGCATTTATCACAAAAGCAAAAAAAGAATATGCAAGAAAACACCATAACATTGGTAGGACTCCGACGAATGCGCCAACTGCAATGACAGGAATGAATACAACCTTTTTAATTATCTCGAGTCTCAAAAACAAGTCTGAACGGCCTTTCACATTCAGAACATTAAGATTGATTGCATGCAATGGATAAAGCATCATTGCGATACTCACAATCCGTAAATAAAGAATGCAAGGACTCCATCGATCACCAAGCAATGTTAACACAAAGGGTTCTGCTACTGCGGACAACCCACACATGATCGGAAAAATAATGACTGTAGAAACTTGAATTAATTTCCGAAAGCCATTCCGCATTCTATCAAGATCATTCCCTAGCTCTACTAAAATTGGATAACTAACTCTCTGAATTACATTGGTGATTTGGGAAGATGGCAAATTGCTAATTTGATCTGCACGCAAATAATACCCAAGCGTTACTGGGTTGTAGTAGCGACCAACGACAATACTATTTGCCTTATCGAAAACAACATTGATGAATGAAGCAAAAAGTAATTTTGATCCAAAAGTGAATAATTCTTTGAATGCGACGAAATCAAAACCTCTGTGAGGCATCCAACGGTTATGTAACCATAAAATGCTCGTTGATAAAAATTGGGATATCAACAATCGCCACACCAAACTCCAGACGCCAAAGCCATGATAGGCTAGGTATACAGCTATAATACCGCTAACTAATGAAGAACCTAAACTTATTTTTGCAAGCGTCTTGAAATCCAGTTTTTTAATCAGCTTTGTCGTTTGAACAATGGAGAGAGAATACAAAATAACTGAAATAGAGAGTACCCGAATAATGGGACTAAGCTCACCCTCAGAAAAGAACAATGCAACAAATGGCGCAACCCAGTAAACAATTCCCAAGAGAAGGACTGCTACACCGAGGTTAAAAATGAATACGGTGTTGTAATCTGAATCCGTACATTTATCCCTTCGAATCAAAGCTTGCGAAAAACCGCTATCGACAAATGTTTGTATAATCGCAAAAACAACTCCAGTCATTCCAATGAGGCCAAATTCACGCGGTGATAGAATCCTTGCAAGAATCACCCCGATAAGGAACGTAATGCCTTGACCTGTAAAGTTTTCCGTAAAACTCCACATGAAACCCTGCGTCGCACGGTCATGTAGGTTCTTATTTTGGGGAGCACTTGGCATTAATACTACTTGATGGCATTAAAGCTTATAAACCTTGTTGTTCTGGATCTGTACGAATTTCACTGCATTGCGAGTATCAACGACAAGCTTTGCTTTTGCAACGATTCGCTCCACATCAAAACAAGCGTGATTTGTAGTAAACACTACGCAATCTACAGAAGAAATTAAGTCATCAGTCAATTCCTGACCTTCATATAAGCGGCCATGATCATCTTGGACTCTTTTTATATAAGGATCATGATAGAGAACCTTGGCTCCTTTCTTTAAGACTTCCTCCATGACAAGCAGTGCAGGACTTTCGCGAGGATCATCTATGTCAGGTTTATAAGCGACACCTAAAAACAAGATCGTTGAAACACTCAATGCTTTCCCATGTGAATTCAGAGCATAAGAAATTTTATTCATCATGCGATATGGCATCAAGTTGTTGATGTGACCAGCCGCTTCAATCATTGTCAAATCAAAATTGAAGTTCTTTGCGATGTACTCCAAGTAAAACGGGTCTAAAGGAATACAATGTCCACCGACCCCAGGTCCTGGGTAGAAAGCCTGAAACCCATATGGCTTACTTTTCGCAGCCTCAATCACTTCCCAAATGTCAATTTTCATTTTACCGGCTAGTAAAGCCAACTCATTAATCATCGAAATATTGATCAGCCGGTAGGTATTCTCCAAAATTTTAACCATTTCGGCAACACGTGGGCTACTAACCGGATACAAGTTTTGGATTGCAATCCCGTATATAGCCATAGCAATTTGTTGTGCTTCAACACCCGAAGAGCCAACTACTTTTGGCGTATTTTCTGTTTTATAATCCTTGTTACCTGGGTCCACTCTTTCAGGACTGAAACACAGCCAGAATCCGTTATTTTCTTTCATCCCCGATTCTCTTTCCAGTATCGGCTTCATGAAATTCTCAGTAGTCGTTGGATAAGTAGTGCTTTCTAGGCTAACAAATGTACCATGCTTCATATTTCGACCAATATCAATGCATGAATTTTCAATAAAACTCATATCTGGCTTTTTAAACTGGTCTAACGGCGTTGGTACACAAATGATAACGGCATCGCATTCTTTAATTCGTGAAAAATCCGTCGTTGCGGTTAATGACTTGTCCTTTGCGACAACTTGGACAAGAACATCATCTTCAATATCCCCGATGTAATTTGTCGCCGCATTAACCAACTGAGCCTTTTTTTCCGACTTCTCAAAACCGAGAACGCAAATTCCTTTCCTTGCAAATGTCACAGCAAGAGGTAAACCAACATATCCGAGTCCAATAACTCCAATCTTTATTGTCTTATCGGACACTTTCTTAAGAATTTTTTCCATATTTTGCTCCATTACGCGATCTCCACTCGTTCAAATAAACCACACCAAAATTTCATTCCTTCCTAGGCATGGGAAAATGGTGCATTTTTCTCTATCGGGACCAAACGGGTTGCAGGTATAGACTTCACCGTATGAATCCACTCTAAGGGCAAGCCTTCATTCAAATAACCAATTGTCTGTAAACAAAGCCAGGCACGAGGAGTCGATTCCATTCGCCTAACCTTTTTGCGATCCATCAAATCACCACCACCGACAACTACTATCCGTTGCACTATGGCATCAGGATAGCAATCCGAGGTAACAACAGTATAGGGCATAACCTTATTAGCCCAGTCCTTCAGTGCTTTGGAACACCAACATGCAGAACCAACCTTGGATAGACAGCAAGCATCTTCCCTATTTAACACTGTAGGTTTACTCATTGAAAAAGATTCCATTTATTTCAAAACGCGTAATTACATCTTGGACCGATGCAACACAATTAGCTTTGCTCGGCGTGAAATAATTACCCAAGACCTCTTGCACACCAATGACCAAAGAGACAACGCCAAGTGAATTCCACATTGATAATTGTTCATGCCTCAAGTCAAAAATAAATTCCCTGTCATCAAGGAGAAACATATCAACAAATAGCTTTCTCATCTTTTCACGATTTGACATACTAGAGCACCTGTATCCAGTGAATTTATTCTCCGTCCCTTATAGCTAACACACGAAAATCTACTTTTCCATTCGCAAGCATTGACAAACCTGCAATTGACTCCGTGCGAATCGGCCAATACGATCGTCTGATTATATGCTGTAAAAGTAGTAAAAAATGCATTCTAAGTCCCTGCTCAAGACGTCCCTCGACCACAAGGATGTGTCCTAGTTCCCCTTCAATTTGCGTCTCGGTATAGAAACGAAAGCGCGTTGTAATTGCCGTTTTGAGCTCATGGGTGATCTGGGAAGCTCTTTTCGCTACAGCGTTTATAAACCTCCCTTTTTCGCCCTAGTAACCGCCAACCATCAGGCAACCGCTCACCTAAGTCACCTGTAGTTCCCAGTTTTGGCTTGAAATGCCATGTAAGCCGCATTGATCCAACCACCCAACTGCTCCGTAAATACTAAAAAAAGGAGATTACTCAGCTCATTCAGCTATAATTCCTCACCAGACAAAGGTTGTTCTATAAATGCAGGATCCTCAGATGTTGACGAGGAACGAATGGTGAGAAGAGGCAAGGTCTCTGTGCAACCATATTAATTCCGATTGAGGAAATGATTCACTAGCAAAATTTAGTCGAAGTACCCCTTGGAAACACGGCACCGTCTTTAATTATTCTGCGAAACAAGGCAACTTGGCTCCCTACCATAAAAAACATACTGTTGGATTCCTCTGCTAGCGTGTGTAGCAGCACCGAAGGATTCGATAGTCCAGAAGTAAACACAAGCTTGCGGGAAAAAACTGTGGACCATACCCATTGATTCACAAAAGCATAGGGATATGTGAGTGGAAAAGAAACAATAGCAATCACCACAGGCTCCAAAAGTAGTGCCGTATGAATTTGAGCAACAGGCTTTCGGTTCGTTCCTTTAGCCACTTAACAAATTTTAGCTCTCCGGTGCTTCCCTATGTCAAAACACCCCACGTACAGTTCATCAGGTACACAAAAATTTTCTATCGCACCCATGAATTGAAAAAAGTCGAGGTTTGAGGAACGAGGATAAATGACTCACGTTGCTCCGAAGCAGGCTGAATCGCAGATACATCATTCCTGAACATTTCTTCCCGGAGAAGCGGCCTGAGAATCAAACCTTGGCCTTAGCAAGCAACGCAGTGTAATACTGTTTGAGAAATTTTGAATGTTCAATAGCAAAATAACCTGTAAATACCGTTTCTTCTGGTACATTGGATACAATAGTACTTCCGATGGTAATCTTCGCTCGATCTCCAATTGAGATCGCATTGGAAATCACACATCCTGGCCCAACCCACACATGTGAGCCTATAGTCACACGCCCAGCAATTATCACTTTCGCAGCAATTTTAGAATGGGCACCAATATAAACACCATGTGCAATACTAGTCAAATTATCGATTTTGACAAAATCCCCGATGCGAGTATCACGCCCAAGAAATCCTTTATCCACGCAGGTATTATATTGGATCTCCACATGATTACCGATAACAACCTTATCTCCATGGGCGACAATACTTGGAATTCCATTAATTGTCTTAATCTCATAACCTTCACCGCCAAGTATCGCGCCACTGCGAATTACGGAATTTTCACCAATTTCCACGCCAGACTTTATAATTACACCATCTTCGATAACGGTTCCTGCGCCAACAACAACTACTTGTTCTGCAATGATTGCATGCGGAGCTACAACAGCTGTAGGGTGAATATACGTAGGCGCCATATGTTGTCGCATTTCCAGAACGTTCCGGTGATACGCACTAAAGAAAACACCCGCAGGATCATCCGCAATTATCAACCCAAGGCGGTTCTGAATCTTGGTTGATAAGGCTTGAGTCGTGATCACGCCGCAGAGAGAATCGTTTTGATTCGTCTGCTTCACGTATTGTGCATCGTATAGATAAGTGCATGTTCCTACAATATCACTGGCCGTCCGACCGAATATGGCAAAATCGAAATCACGGGTTATCTGACAATCAGAAAATACCTCACTCGCCTTCATCGATAAACCCATCAAAGATAAAAGGATTCAATTGCATCACAAACATAATCAATTTCATCCGCAGTCAATTCAGGGAACATGGGCAAAGCCAGTATGTCCGAACAGACTTTTTCCGCTACAGGGAAATCGCCGCGCTTATGGCCCAAATAGGAAAAGCATTTTTGCAAGTGTAAGGGGATAGGGTAGTAGATCGACACGCCAATACCCTTGTTCTTCAAATGCTCGGCAAGCTCATCACGACGTTCCGCCAATATGTTATAGACGTAGTACACCTCTTGGTTCGAGGGACGAATCTTTGGAAAGCGCAAATTTTGCAACGAGGAAAGTCGCTCATTGTAGTGCTTGGCATGAACTGCCCGACGAGCAATAGCCTGATCGACATAACCAAGCTTCACATTCAATATCGCGGCCTGCATGGTATCCAGGCGTGAGTTATAACCAATGTAGTCATGGTGGTACTTTACGGAACTACCATGAACTCGATAACTGCGGAACTTCTTGTAAAGTTCTTCATCGTTCGTGACAAGAAGGCCTGCGTCACCATAACCACCCAGAGTCTTGGTGGGAAAGAAGGAATAGACGCCAGCATCGCCAATGGTGCCCGCACTCTTCCACTCTCCATTTACCTGAGTCTTCATTCCAAAAGCTTCTGCGGAATCCTCTAGAACTTTCAGGCCATGCTTCTGAGCTAGTTGCATGACATGTGACATATCTGCAGATTGCAAAAACAAGTGCACAGGAATGATACCCTTCGTCCTAGCAGTGAGGCGCTTTTCCGCATCATTTACGTTCATATTGAGGGTTTCCTCATCCAAGTCCACAAACACCGGTTTCGCACCAAGTCTAGCAACACAGGACGTCGATGCAAAGAACGTAAAAGTTGGTGTTAATACTTCGGCGCCATCCCGAAATCCAAGCACGTCAGAAGCAAGTACTAAGGCATCTGATCCAGAAGCGACTCCCAAGGCATACTTCACACCAAGATACTTCGCGCATGCCTGTTCAAATGTTTCAACATCCTTGCCAAGAATAAACCCGCCATGAGCCATGACCGAAAGCACAGATTCATCAAAAGCAGCTTTATGATTCGCATATTCACGTGTGGAGGTAAAGAATGGAACATTCATCTTAGTACGAGAGCCTTTGCATCAGTGCTATTCCGGAGAGAATATCTTCACGGGATGGAAATACATCCAAGCGTCCATCTGCAAAATAGCGATAGAGCATGTCGTGACCCTTACCGTATTCATGATTAATAGAGAAATCCATATTTGGCCTCTCCATGCCTTCCACATTCCAAAAGTCGATTTTATTCAGATTTGTGCCACTCAAGCGAATCGTGCCCTTTTCGGCGATGAGGGTAAACTCGGTTAGAAAGTTCTTTTGATACGTGCTAACTGTCGCATTGATCGTACCGACGACACCAGACTCAAATTCGCAAACGGCAGATATCGTATCCTGGACTTCGAGCTTGCGTAAAGACCCACCAATACCCTTAGATTGCTTGATTTCACCAAAGAAGTAATGAATCATGTCGACATAGTGACTAGCTTGAGTGTAAAGAACACCACCATCGAGATCTTGAGTACCGTGCCAATCAATGGCAAAGTATTCGTCGCCACGACTCCAGAATATATTGTTCACAAATTGAAAGATTTTGCCGAGTTTTCCACTTTGGATCAATTCACGGGTGAAAGCAACTAAGGGATTATAGCGATTTTGGTAAACGGGAAGGAGCGTTTTGCCTGCTTTCGTGACCCGGTCCATCATCTCAATCGCTTCACGGACAGTCAGTGAAATGGGTTTTTCACAAATAATGTACGGTATATTTGTCGATTCAGCAAGTTCAATCACATGCCTAGGATGCAACCCCGACGGCGTAAGTACTGATACCGCATCTACATCGCATAGAGTGTGAAAATCTGTGGTATAAGGAATACCGCCGAGCAATTCAGATGCCTTTTTAGCCTTGCTTTCTACAACATCACAGACAATCGCAATTTCGACGCCTTCAGTTGCCTGTATCGCCTCAATGTGCCTTTGCGAGATCCGCCCACAACCAACAAGTGCTATTTTCTTCAAGTTTGTACTCCTTTGGGTCAATAAGATAAAAAAAACTCCCGAAATTCCCCACGCAGAGCGATTGCCTAAATTTTGCCATACTGGCCCCCCCCCTTGTCCAGGGAGGGAGTGTCGTTGAGGCACCTCAGGCGATCATACGAAGATCACCTTGTTCGATGCCCTGCTCGATGCCTTTGGCCTCGGCAATTTCGTTGCCTTGTTAATTCTCCTTTGGCTTTTTGCGAAGCCTTTGCGACTAATCCGCAAATCACACCGATATTGAGCCTGGCAGACAATGGTCTATGTAGATACAGGGCATGGTGGGTCACAGTTCGCTGATGGACCTAGGGAGCCAATAGCCTTCGTCCTGGAATGTTATGGGCGTCCAAGGCCTCTAGCCACAATTTCAACAGTAGCCTCCAAATCCACCAGTGGACAGAGGAAAATGAGATCAGCCCGAATTTCTCCGCCACTATTCCCAGGAAATGAGTCCTCAATGCGCTCAAGGCCTGAAATTGCGACAATAGTAGTCATGGGAAGGAATCTTTTTGCCGGCTACCGTTTCGTCCATGGAGCATCCTTTTGCAGAGCAAGTGGTATCTGCAAGTGTTGGACGTTTCAATCCGAAATGCTGAACCAGTGATCCCCCAATACTTATGATGCCAATTTGGGATATGTCCGGAACGGCCTTCGCATTATAAGAGGCTGTTTTACTATTTTATCCCCCATGAGAATTGTTTCGACCATCATATTTTTTGCCGCGTCCCTCACCTTCGCCCAGTCCTCAGCGGACATTCAAGCCCTCATGGCCTCCCAAGGCTCTGGCTCATCGACAATTTCCGCATCTGAACAGCAAGCAACCATGCGCCTCATGGAAGAACAGCGCGCAAACCGGGGCAAACAAGACCCAAACGGCCAAGGAATCCCCAAATCTGGCGCATCAGATTCCGCTTCGCTCATGCTTAGTCACGACAGCCTCCTCGCCGCTCCCCTCCCTGGCGAAGACACCCTCAATTACCGGGTTTCGGTTGACACCGTCCCCCTTGCCCAAGTGGACAAAGACCCCTCCATTACCCAAAAAATAGGTATGACCGCAGACGGCAAGTCCATGCTGGTCAAGCGTAAAACCCTCATCCCCAAAACCTCCCAATACGGCCGTTTTGAGCTCCTTTTCTTCAAAAACGCCCCCGCCAGCCTTTTTGGCAGCACCACCAACGCAATCAATGGCGACTACCCCATCAAACCCGGGGATGTCCTGGTCCTGACCATTTTCGGCGAAGTCGAAAAAGAACAAACCCTCAAAGTCAACAACCAAGGCAAAGTCAATGTCGAGGGCGTGGGCCTGGTCTCCTTGATCAACATGAATTTGGGTAAGACCGAGGCCTTCCTCAAGTCCAAGCTCACCAAAATCTATTCCGGCATATCCAGCAACCGCACCCAGGTGAACCTGCGCATGGAATCCCTCAGCGGCATCAAGGTCTTTGTTTTGGGCGAGGTCTCCAAACCCGGTGGCTATGTTTTTTACGGCAATACCTCCCTCTTCCAAGCCCTGTACTTGGCTGGCGGTCCCAACAAAATCGGCTCTGTACGCAATATTCAAGTTACCCGCGGGGACACCGCCTTTACTGTGGATCTTTATGAATACCTGATGAAGGGCAAAAAGCCTGAACCTTCGGTGCTGGTCGACGGTGACATCGTATTCTTGCCACGGGCTGAAGCACTTGCGGGCATCACAGGCGACGTGGGCAGGCCCGCAATTTACGAAATGCGCAAGGGCGAATCCGCCAAGGATCTTCTTGGCTTTGCGGGAAAAACCAATGTAACCGCAAATCACACCCTCAGTCTTTGGAGCCTGCAGCCCGATGGCCGTAGCGACGTAAGCGATCAGGATTCCCCTGAGGCCATCCTCTCTGGCACCAAAGTGGTTTCCATCAAAGATGGCGACAGTCTGGTGGTGCGAGCATCCACCAAAACCAGCATGGAATATGTGGATGTGATTGGTTCGGTTTGGTACCCCGGGAAGTACGGCTGGAAGGCCGGAATGACCCTCGCCCAGGCGATCCCCTTGGCTGGTGGACTCAAACCCGAGGGCTATGCCGAGCGGGTCGTGGTGCGCCGTCTCAAAGCCGATTCAAGCTACGCCTACCTCGCCGATTCCTATTCCTCGCCCAAGTTGCTCCTGGAATCCCGTGACCAGCTGATGGTACTCAACAAAGCCCAGCTCAAGACCCCACAAATGGTGTATGTGGATGGCGCAGTCAAGCACCCCATGGCCATTGCCTGGCAAGAGGGCCTGACCGCCAAAACCCTGATCGCCATGGCCGACGGTTTTGACCTCAATCATCAAAAAGGGAACATCCGTATTGAGCGCTTGGTTCCCGGCAAAGACGAAGCCCAAATCCTGAATTTTGCCATTAGCGACGACCTCAAAAATGGGGCGGGCGACGAGGTCAAATTGCTTCCGGGCGACCGCGTGGTGGTTCCCGTGGATCCAGCTTTTTACATTCAAGAAATCGTTTCTCTGACCGGTGCCGTTCGTAACCCGGGCACCTACAGCCTTATCCACACCCGCGAGGGTTTCAAAGCCTTCATGGACCGTGTGGCCAAATTTGACCAGAATGCCTTTACCCAGGGTGGCCGCCTATTCCGCAAGCGTGGCGACGAAACCTACCAGATCAACTTCGACCTCAACAAAGCTCTCTCCGGTGGCGAAGGTGCCGAAATCGCGCTCCAGGCCGGCGACTCCATTTTCATCCCCAAAGAGCAGCTGACCATTCGCGTTACGGGCGAGGTCGTTTCGCCGGGTGATGCTCTTTGGAGCGATGGCTGGTCCATCAAAAATTACATCAACGAAGCGGGTGGCTACACCATCAACGGTGATGACGACCGCGTGATCGTGACCTATGCAGACGGCCGCAAATCCACCATGGACAATGCCGAGCGCGACCCAGACCCCGGTTCGGTGATCTTTGTGCCCTACAAGAAGGAACCAGAGCCCACCAATTGGGCCACCGTCTGGACCGGCGTAACTGCTGTGGTGGGTGCCACCAGCGCCATTTTGCTGATGTACCTGTCCTTCACGGCCCGGAATTCAACAACACCCTAGAGAGGGTCTTGTCGTCCACGCCTAGACGGGGATCTAGGTCGTCGGTTCCGGATTGCCGCCCCAGTCATAGCTACGTAGCGGAAAATTTTTCACGAACCCCGCACAAAATTTGGGTTTCAAACGTCTAATAGAGTATTGCATCGCGCAATAAACCACTCCATTATTCCAAGGACCCAAGACAATGAGCAAAAAACAAGCGGATCTATCGCGCTACCTCAACCTTTTCACCGACTTTGCTTTTAAGTGGGTCTTCGGTCGCATCCAGAACAAAGACATTCTCATTGACTTTCTAAACACCGTACTCGAAGGGGAGCAACGGATTGTCGATCTGGAATTCCAGAACAGCGAACGGCTGGGCATGGAACACGATGACCGCAAAGTCGCCTTTGATTTGCTATGCCAAAATGACCGTGGCGAACAGATCATCGTAGAACTACAACAAGCACCCCAGACCTATTTCAAGGACCGGGCACTCTACTATGTCTCGAATCTGATCCAGGAGCAAGGCATCAAAGGTAAGTGGGATTATTCGCTAAAACCTACGTACGTTGTTGCCATATTGAACTTTGAAATCGATTCCGGAACGGAGCTGGTGCATCGTGTAAGACTTCATGACCAAACCACCGGTCAAACCTGGAGCAACAGCATTCAAATGGTGTTCATTGAAGTCAATAAGTTCAAAAAGTCACATGAGGAATGCACAACGCATTTCGAAAGGTGGCTATTCCTGTTCAGCCATTTACACCGTTTAGAACAAATGCCCATTGAGTTTCAGGAGCAAGTCTTCTTACATTTGTTTGAAACAGCAGAGATCGGACGATTCCCCGAAGTCGAACGTCTCCGCTATACATCCAGTTTAACGGAGGCTGAACAATTGGAAGAAGCTCTCAAATACGCAAAAATGATCGCAGCCCAGCAGGGTCACGCAGAAGGCCGTGCTGAGGGCCATGCCGAGGGCCATGCCGAGGGCCGTGCAGAAAGTCTCGCAGAGGGTGAAAACAGAATATTGGATATCATTACGGCGATGCTTGCCAAAGGCAGCGATTGGGATTACATCAAGGCGATTACTCAAGTAGATCAGAAAGCGTATGAGGCAATGAGGGAAAAGTTCCAAAGGTAAGGAGCCGTGCCGAATTTGTCATCCACTGCCATCATGTCATCCCCCGGCAACCATGTCATCCCCCGCACTCCACACAGTGGACATGTGTCCGTAACGGGCAAAGCCCGAACGGTCCCACCGAGGGATCACCGCACAGCGCCCGCCAATGCGTTCAGAATGCAACGGTGATGGCCGTTCCGGCCATGACAAGGGTATTTTGTTCATCCCCGGCAACCATGTCATCCCCCGCAGGGGGATCACCGCACAGCGCCCGCCAATGCGTTCAGAATGCACCGGTGATGGCCGTTCCGGCCATGACAAGGGTATTTTGTTCATCCCCCGGCAACCATGTCATCCCCCGCACTCCACACAGTGGACATGTGTCCGTAACGGGCAAAGCCCGAACGGTCCCACCGAGGGATCACCGCACAGCGCCCGCCAATGCATTTACCCTGCACCGGTGATGGCCCTTCCGGCCATGACAAGGGTATTTTGTTCATCCCCCGGCAACCATGTCATCCCCCGCACTCCACACAGTGGACATGTGTCCGTAACGGGCAAAGCCCGAACGGTCCCACCGAGGGATCACCGCACAGCGCCCGCCAATACATTCACCCTGCACCGGTGATGGCCCTTCCGGCCATGATAAGGGTATTTTGGACAGTAGTGAGTTCACACACAGTTCGCTTTGCGCGACATGGACAAATAATCTGCTTCTCAGGCAGGCATATCGCCCAAACCACCGGCGTTCACCACATCGACATAGCCCGCGGCCCGTAGCAATTTGGCTGCCATGGCGCTGCGCGCACCCGAAAGGCAATAGACAATGACGGTCTTGTCTTTGGGTCCAAATTCCCCAATGCGGGCCTGGACTTTGTCCACAGGAATATTGACGGCTTTGGGGTAGTGCCCTTCCTTGAATTCACCGGGACCCCGGACATCAAAAACCATTGCGCCCGCTTGAATTTTCTCCAGAAGCTCTGAAGATGAATTGGACTTTTTTCCGATTAACGATCCAAATAATCCCATGGATTATCCTCCAAAATGGCGGAGGGCGGCGAACCCACCCGCAAGGTTGTATACGTGTGCGAAACCTTCCGCCTGCAAGGTCCGCGAAACCAAATGACCTAAAAATCCATCTTTACTGACAATATGGATCGGCCGAGTGCGAGGGATTTCCTCCAGCCGGTCCCTGACTTCATCCGATGGAATATGCAGAACCCCATCCAAAGGAGCCTTGGACTGCTCACCCACCGTGCGCACATCCAAAATCAAGGCCTCACCTGTTTCATAAGCCTGCAAGGCCTCCAGGGGAGTCACCAATGGACTGAATCCAGAAATGTGGTTCTGTCCAATAAACCCCGCCAAATTTACGGGATCGTTCGCGCTGGAAAAAGGTGGTGCATAAGCCAAATCGAGCTCGGTCAGGTCCTCAAGGGTCATGCAACCCTGCAATGCCGTGGCCAGCACATCGACGCGTTTTTCCACACCCTCTTGGCCGTAGGCTTGGCCACCCAGCAGGCGTGATGTCTTTTTATCGTAGACAATTTTTAGCGCCAATGGCTTGGCCCCGGGGTAATATCCTGCATGGTGATCTTTGAATACATAGGCGATGCCCACATCCAAAAGGGCTTCACGGGCTGCCTTTTCCGAAAGTCCTGTGGAGGCGGCCACATGCTCAAATAATTTGACCACAGATGTCCCAATGGCTCCACGGTAGGCAAGCTTTCCACCCAAGGCATTCGTGGCCGCGATACGACCTTGCCGATTGGCTGGTCCAGCCAGAGGCATGCGCATTTTTTTGCCGTGCACTTTGTGCGTAACTTCAATCATGTCGCCGGCCGCAAAAATATGTTCATCGGAGGTCTGCAAAAAATCATTCACCAGCAAGGCACCGCTTGCGCCCAGCACAAGTCCAGCATTTTTTACCAAGGCAAGCTCGGGACGGACTCCAATGGAGAGCAACACCAAATCGGCAGGAACCTTCTCCCCATTGCCCAGGGTGACCTCATGCTCCGAAATTTCCGCAAGGGCGGATCCCAAATGCATTTGCACACCACTCTCTTCCAGATCCTCGCGCACCATGCTTGCGAATTCCGGATCGAGCTGTACCATCACCTGGGGAGCTAGCTCCACTAAGGAAACCTGGACACCTCTTTTGATCAGGGCTTCAACCATTTCGAGGCCCACGAATCCAGCACCCACCACGACTGCGCGCGCAGGCTTTTGCTCGTCAATGAACTGATGGATCCGGTCCACATCCGGGACTGTCCACAGTTGGAAAACATGGGAAAGATTTGCACCCGGAAGTGCAGGCGCAATGGGGTTTCCACCCTGGCCCAAAATCAATTTATCGTATGCAAATTCCACCTCGCCTTCGGCCGTCCGCGCCTTGACCCGCTTGGCCTGGGCATCAATGGAAACCGCCTCGTGTCCCAAACGGACATCCACCCGATAGCGGCTAAAGAACCCTTCCGGGGTCTGCAATAGTAATGAAGATCGATTTACGATATCGCGGCTTACATAGTAAGGGAGTCCACAGTTGGCAAAACTCACATACTCACCCTTTTCGAGCAGGGTAATTTCCGCATGCTCATCGAGCCTACGGGCCCGGGCCGCCGCAGTTGCCCCTGCCGCCACGCCACCAATGATTAGAATCTTTTTGTGTGTCATGGTTGTAAGTATATAATGATTTGCTAATGTTTGCAAGGGAAAAACTTTTGCTTCTTCCATTGTTAGGGACCAATGGCGATTTTGGGGGATGAACGGGGGGATTAGGGGCAATGCCGTTCGGAAACCCCGGTTTATATGGGATTGCAATGAAGTTTAGCTGGATTACTCTCTGTGTCATCCCGGCCATCTTGTCATCCCCGGCCATCTTGTCATCCCCGGAACGGGGATCACCGCACCGCGCCAGCCAAAGCCGTCATAATGCACCGGTGATGGCCGTTCCGGCCATGACAGGCTTGTTGCAGTAGGGCCCGGCAGTCCTAGACCCTCGCCGTCACTTCGTTCGCGAGGGTGACAGACAGTATGTGCGTAGGTGTTGACCTGAGTGACGACGTCAATCACTATATCCCATATAGTTTCCGAATGGCATTGGGATTAGGGGAGTCACTAATCACCGCAGCACCTTAAGCCCCAGGTACTTCTCCATGGGCTCAAAGTCGCGGTCATTGTGGATCAGCCAAATGTCGTTTCGGATACAGTACGTGCCAATGATCATGTCAATGGTTCGACGGACCTGAATGCCTTTTTTGCGAAGAAATTGGTAATTGTCTGAGGCGTCCATGGCCACATTCCACCCACCCAAAGTTCGACACTCCATCTGGTCAAAGACAAAGCGGATCAGATCGAAGTCCTTGCGACGGCTGATCCCCTGTTGAACCTCGGTAAGAATCAAGTCACCCAATACCACTTCGTCATGTTCCAATGCACTATCGAGAAGCTCAACATGGGAACGGGAGAGGTTGCGAAAATAATCAATCCATACGGAAGAGTCTGCCATGATCATGGATTATACCGCCTTGCGATGGCCCTTGGCCTTGACAACTCGCGGTTCTCCCTTGGAAATGGGGCGCCGTTTGTCGGAGCGCATCTCATCGAGATCGCCGTCCCACTGGATGGTTCCACGAAGAAGGCGGATAGATTCTTGACCCTTGATTTTTACCAGCATCCGCAGGCCAGCCTCCACAACATTCTTCTTGACTTGAATCCCGGAACACTGGACGGCCTGGGCAAGCAGCTCGTCATCAATATCAATATTGGTTCGCATGGTTTCTCCTTGATATGTATAATGTATTTTTTTATACACACTGCGATTACCCTTTGCCCAATCAATCCACAAAGTTTATTTTTTCCCCTATGCACAGAAATCTTATCCTCCCAATCCTCCTCCTCAGCCTCGTCTCCTGTAGCGATTCCTCAGTCAACCGCCCTGCGCAATCCAGTAGCACTACGGTTATCTCATCCAGTAGTGGGGCGCCATTGTCGTCGGGTGGCGCATTGTCCTCTAGCACCACGTCCTCATCAAGCGCGAATGACTCTAGCTTGGTTTGGCAAAAGGCGAACCTGACCAACTACATCTCCTACCCTGATCCGGGTAGCGAGGAATGTATCGTCTATAATGGTTGTGAATGGGCGGGCTGGTTTGCGGCCCTCGACGATCAGCAAACTCCGGAATGGGTGCAAGCCAACAACATCATCTCCGTTCACGAAAAGGATTTTGACACCCTGAAGCTAAAGACCCTCCGCCTGCGACAGGGTGGTCAAACCATCGACGCCGTGGTTTACGACAAGTGCGCCGACAGCGATTGCGCTGGGTGCTGCACCACAAATGCTACCCAAAACGGCCACAACTTTCTGATCGATATTGAAATCAATACCATGTCTAGATTCGGGGGCCGTGGGGACGGAATCGTGGAATGGACCTGTTTGGATTGCTAATTATTTCGCAGACGCTCAGATTGCATAGCATCCAACCGTTCGGCAATCCAGACCTTGATCAGCGACTGACGGGCAATACCCAGCCGGTCAGCCTCGCGGTCAAGCGCTTCCACCTCCCAAGCAGGAAAATCCACATTGATCCTCTGGGGCGTAAGCCCAGGGCGGTTCGCCGTAGTTAGATCCAGCTGATCGACAATGGACTCCCCTGCATCAAAGGAGGCGTCAAAAGCTTTTGCAGATAGTTTCTTAGCCATAATAAAGCTCCTTTTCTTCTTCGCGGGCCCGACGAACCGAAATGATCCGGATTCGATTTGCACGCATTACAAATATTCCTGTCCAAACCGCGTCTCCCAGCATTCCGATCAATGCCCAGCGTGGTTCATCGAGGACCTGCTTGGCTTGAATCTCAAGGTGCCGTGAATCTAGCCACAGCTCTTGGGCCTCTATGAAATCAACCCCATGCTTTTTTCGGTTGGATTCGCTTTTTACAGGGTCAAACTCAAAGTCCATTCCAAACATATATATTAATGGTTTATTTTCCATACCTTTTCCATGCTTTTTAACGTTTTCCGAATTTATCGAAATCAACCACCATCCCCCGGAATTCCGATTTTCTTGCAGGAGAATCCTCATCCTGGCAAGCTCCTCCGTCATCACTAAGGACGAGAAGTCGATTCACATGGCTTGGGTCCCAGGCCATCGCCTCGGGATACAAGTCTCCAAAGACTACGGAATACAGGTGCTTAGGGGCATCGGAGATCTTCCCCGACCAGGTAAATAATTTGAATTCATTCTGGCTGTCGGGTCTGCCTGCCACAATCAGGAACTCCTTTCGCGCTCCTGAATACTCTAGGCTTCGCACCCCAAGCCCTCCCAGGGAGAGCATTATCGGGGCCCCAAACTTCGCTTTTTTTCCAGCGATCACCCCTTCCGGGTTTAGCAACGGGGCGAGTAGGGCTTTGCCCTGGGGAATGGGATTGCGGAACCCGATGTAGAGTCCCCCTGCAGGATTCTCGGCTAAACCTTCGATATTCAAGCCGCCCGGAGATTCTGGGGCAAGCTGGGTAGCCTCCCCTAGTTTCAAATTTCGATAGTCGGGATATCTTCCCATATCTTCGATTAAATCGCTGTAGGGAATGCCTACCGGGGCAAGCTGGATATCCGTGGCAAAGAACCTGCGTCGGCTCGGCCGATGTTTGCCGTTTTTATTGGCTCCATGGGAAGAGATCCAGTATATCCGGTTTCCAATTTTGGCAGCCCCTTCCAGGTCTGCTTCCTGATTCTTTTTTGTATCCAGAAAGACATTCAGATCGATATCCCGCAAGGCCTTAACCCCCTTTCCCACTTCAAAGATCCGCAGAATATTGTCCTCGTCACTGGCGACGACGAAATGAACAGAATCCAAGTATTCCGTGGCAGAAGCATCACACATTCCGGGGTAGACAACGACACTGCCCGCTCGGGAAAGGGAAATCACCAAAAAACAGATAAACAACATCAATATTTTTTTCACCGCAACCTCAAAACGACCTGAAAATTGTGCATCCAGTCATCAATATGTTAGAATAAATCGATAGTCATCCCAGGCTATCCGTGTCATCCCCGGCTATTCGTGTCATCCCCGGCTATTCGTGTCATCCCCGGCTATCCGTGTCATCCCCGGCTATCCGTGTCATCCCCGGCTATCCGTGTCATCCCCGGCTATCCGTGTCATCCCCGGCTATCCGTGTCATCCCCGGCTATCCGTGTCATCCCCGGCTATC
>CAIRAY010000033.1 GCA_903876665.1 uncultured Fibrobacterota bacterium
AGCGGTTTCTTCCCCCGCGCTTTCTCCGGATGGAAAAAGCATTGTGGTTTCGGGTCAAAAGGCATCCATTCAGGATCTTTATTTGCTGCAACTTCCTAGTGCTGTCGGGGGTAAAGGTTTTCCCCAGGACCTGAGCCTCGATCCCATTGCCCTGACCTCGGGCCGGGCTTCCGAAGAGCGTCCGACCTTTTCTCCTTCGGGTCTTTTTGTGGCGTTCCAATCCAACCGAGACCAGGACCTCAAGGATGCACCCTGTCAAGATAAGTTGGATGTATTTCTGCTAAAGCTCTCGGATAAGTCGGTCCAAAAAGTGAGCCCTAGTCGTTGGTCCAGTCACAGTCCCACTTTCGGAGAAGATGATTCATTGCTGATTTTTATCTCCAATCGCTCCGGGGTGGACAACATGTACATGCAACAGACTTTTGGCGATTCGCTTTGGCCCATTTCCAACCTCCTTTCATCCGTCACGAGTCCTTCTTGGTCGAGAACAGGTTCGAGTCTGGCCTTCTCGCTTTTTGAAAACGGAGGCTGGGATGTGTTCCTGCTGAAGGATCCTTGGAAGGCACGCATGCACAGCCCACTGCCCCGCACGCGATTTATCGAAGTCGCGGAGGACACCACCGGAACCCAGAAAATGTTTGAGAATATCGCTTTTGAAAATCTGAAAACCTACAAGAGCCAGCGCGCCATGGATTCGCTGGAAGCCAAATTGCAGGAAGCCATCCGGCGCCCGGACCCCGCAAAAAAATCTTCAGAACCTGAAGATATTGCGCCAGTAGGTGAAGAGGATGGTTTTTTCAATCCCGAGGAATCTCCTTCCCCAGCGAAACCCGACACGCTGAAGCCTGCATCCTCAAAAAAGGACACCACACATCAAGACAGCACCCACAAAAATTTGGCGCATGGTTCGGATTCCGCTCAGGTAGATAGCAGTAAGATGGCTGGCGTAAGCGAAATCGCGCCCGGCTGGGATCCTCCCGATACTTCCAAAATATTTCTTCCCCGCGGAGATTCAATTCCCTTTTTGCCCAGTGGAGCACTCCGGGCCGGTCCTTACAAGACTCAGTGGACTCTGGACCAGGCCGAAGCGGTGGCTGGGTTCTCCAGCATGAGTGGCGTGGGCGGGCAAGGCGCGCTCACCTTCTCCGACTTGATGGGCGACCAGGAATTGAACCTGTGGTTCTTTGGCGCAGGCAGTCTCGACAACCTGAATATTTTCGTAAGTTATGGGTACTTGCCCAACCGTATGGACTGGAGCGTCAGTGGTTTCCACAATTACCGCGAAGGTAGCGAAGACATGTTGGCCGGCGATTATTTCGCTAAGCATGACAGCATTCTGCCTGCGGGCTATGAAAACTCCTGGGTGGGAATCCCCTACGGGGATCGTAGCCTGGGTGGATCACTTTCCCTCACCTACCCGTTCTCCCTTTACTCCCGCGTGGATCTTTCCTCATTATTGACCTGGAGAACCCGCAAATGGTATGTGATTACCGATGCAGAATACGATGGATTCCAGTGGAATTATAATCTGGCGGAAGACTCCCTGATGGCTCCGGAATCCATGAATACCATGGAGCTTGCGCTTTCGTGGTCTTTTGACAATGCCCAATGGGGGATTTCGGGACCGGTAGAAGGTCAGCGCCTGTGGCTTGGCGTACAAGGGATTCCTCCTGAGGTGCTCCAGGATAAAATCGCCTATTGGCGTGCCGATATGGATTTCCGCAAGTACTTCCGCGTGTTTCAGCGCTACACTTTTGCCTTCCGCGTTGCGGGTGGATTTTCGGAAGCCATTGGGGACTACCAAAATCCGCAACGTTATTTGCTGGGTGGCGATGACTGGACCATCAACTGGCATTTCAATGAAAAGAACTGGCACGGAACTCAGGAAGATATTTTCTTCAGCTCCTGGGAAACCCCCCTGCGAGGCTTCCGCTATCATGATTTTGAAGGTACCCGCATGGGGATTTTCAATGCCGAGTTCCGTTATCCACTCATTGACCGCCTGCAGATTGCCTGGCCCATTCCCATCCAGATTACCAATGTGACGGGCGTCCTGTTTACGGACTTCGGGGGCACCTGGGAAGACCGCGATGTGCTGGAAAACCGGGGCATGGGCTACGGTTGGGGTTGGCGCTTGAATCTTGGGGTTTTTGTGCTTCGTTATACCAAAGCTTGGAGCACGGCTGAATGGAGCACGGTTAAGCGGGGCGAATACACCTACTGGTCCCTGGGTGCGGAGTTTTAGAATTTCGAAGCTGAATTTCCATTTTTGATATGGTAAAATATTCCAAAGGGGAATTTTACCATGTGGTTCTTTTCTTTTCGGATGCTAACCTTGGGAATCTTTTTTGGGATCCTGGGGTGCAAGGAAACTCGGCAAATCGTCATCGATGAAGAGGACGCCATTCCTCGTCAGGCCTCTTCTTCACGGACTCTTGACCTGGGTTTTGAGCCATTGTCCAGTGCCGGGCTATTGGTTGCGGCAATATGCCAAGACTCCCTTTTGGCGGCCGAATTGGACTCCCTCAATTGGAACCTGGTTTGCGTGCCATTGCACAAAGCGAGCGAAGTGGAGACAGGCGTACAGGAAGGCTGGCTGGATGCGGGAGTCGCTTCCACGGAATCCGTGATCCATTCGTGCTCCCTGGGAACTGTGCGGGTGCTTTCCATTATGGACCAGAGTTATAGCACCTTACTCACCCAGACACCCATTCCCATGTACCAAATCCGGGGCAAGCGCATCGGATTCATTTCTGGAAGTCCAGCCGCTCAATTTTTTCGCGACTACTTGAAGAGCGTGGGACTGGAAGAGAGTTCGGTGCAGATGATTCCTACCACGGCACGAAAGTTGCCCCGGCTTCTTTCTCAAAAAGCCATTGATGCGATGGCTGTGGATGAGCCATTCACCTCGTTGTTCCTGTTTGAAAACCAGGATTGGCAATTTTCCATGCGCAAAATGGGACGTCATTATTTGTTTGCCCACAGGGTTCTGATGGAAAACCCCGAGCCGGTGCTTGCGCTTTTGCGCTCCCAGATTCGGCAACAGCTTTGGCTTGGTGAAGCCGGGAACCGCCTCCACGCCGATACTTGGCGCTGGAAATCCGCCTTGGAGTTTGGGTTTTCCCAACCCTCCCCCAAAGCATTGAAGGAGCTTGCCAATAAAACCAACAACACCGGGATTTCCACCTCAAGCTCACTGGATTTAGGCCCGTCTTTCCTGCCCTCCTCCGGAGACTGCCCCGATACAGTATCCTACCACTCTGCGCTGGACAAATTTTTGCTAGGGAATCATTTGTGAAGGGTAGACTACGAACTCAGCTCGTAGTCATCTACGGAATTCTGATGGTGGTCTCCCTCGGACTCCTGGGCTGGATTCAGCAGAAAGGGATTCCTGGGACCCGGCTGCTGGGCTGGGAACGGATTTTTACCGAGCAGTCCATGTCCCAGATTATTCGCATCGCCGATATCAAAACCAGTCAGCTGCAATCCTCCCTGGAAGCTAATCAACGGGCTTTCCTCGTGCTTGCACACAACCAGGAAACCAGTGAACTTGCCTGTAGCCCACAGACCCCGGGCAATCGGAAAAAACTTACCGACAAGGTGAACGAGTTTTTGCTCAACAGTGGTTTCAGTACCATTCGGTTTGTGCGGGCAACGGATGCCATGATCCTCCACTCCAGCCAAAACGGGGAAGCAGGTACGGTTTTCTCCCGACGCCATGTTTTGGAATCCACAGTCCTTGCAGATCAAGTAGGAGTGAATCCTCTTTTGGATTCGGACGGGGAGCTGCAATTGAGTCTCTATTTTTCCTTGGCCGGTCCACCACAATGCGAACGGATCATTCTGGTGGGCGAATATTCCCCCAAAATCCTTTTCACCCATACTCTGCGGATTGGGCGTGAATTGGGAAACACTGGGGCGATTGACATTGTGGACCAACAAGGCAAGGTGATGGCAAGCTCTGACCCAAGCATTCTTTGGGACATGCAGCTTCCCCCTTTGTACAAACTCGCTGGAGCGGGGTCCGAAGGATTCGATGTGGCGACTCTTGATTTTGGGCAGAAGGTGGTCTGCGCCTTCCGTCACATCCAACTGTCCTCCGAATATGGCTGGGGCGTCATTGTGAGACAATCCAGCCTTGAGCTTGAAGCACCCATTCAACAAGGAACGCGGATCAGCATCATCATGGTCTTCCTGGCAATTTTGATTGCTCTTTTTGCCGCAATGATTATTGCCAGAAGCCTTACAGGCTCCCTGCGTCACCTCGTTAAAGTTGCTAACCGCTTTAGCGAAGGCGATTACACACAAAGAACCTTGATTAAGAAGAATGGTGAAATTGGGGAGGTCGCGCTTGCCTTTGACAATATGGCCACTCACTTGCAAAAGACCATGAAGGAACTTGGCAGTGCCAAAATCGCTGCGGACGAGGCCAACCTGCAATTGCAGGAAACCATGCACGAATTGGAACACCTGGTAGACACCGATCGTCTCACCGGTGCATGGAACCGCCGTTACTTTGACAGCATGATCGAACGGGAAGCTCGCCGGGCTGACCGTTACGGATTGCCGCTCAGCCTGACCATTTTTGACATAGACCACTTTAAATTAATTAACGACACACACGGGCATGATTGCGGTGACCAGATTCTGATTGAAATCGTCAACCGGGTGCGCGAACAAATTCGCGGGAGCGATGCCCTGATCCGTTGGGGAGGCGAAGAATTTGTGGTGATTTCTTCTTCGACCACCCATTCTGGCGCAACCGCCCTGGCCGAAAAAATTCGCGCTTGCATTGCCAGGACTCCCTTCTCTACTGTGGGGACGGTGACCATCAGCCTAGGCGTTGTCCAATATCACCCCGGAGAGCCCAGGCGCGAATTGATTCAACGGGCCGACAAGCTTTTGTATGCCGCCAAACGTAGCGGGCGCAACCGGGTGATTGCCAGTACTCGAGGGGGAGATGGGCATGAACCCTTCCGCCTGGAATGGCAAAAGCGCTTTCTGTGCGGGGACGATATTATTGATAACGAGCATCAGGAACTATTTGCCCAGATCAATCATCTGATGAGCTCCCTTATTTCGGGCAACGAAGTGGAAAAATCCCTGGCCATTTTACCCACTCTTAGCACGGTCCTTAGCAAGCATTATAAGGATGAAGAGCGAATAATGGCTCAAATTGAATTTTCAGAACTTGAGATTCATCAGGCGGAACATGACCGAATCCTTCAGGAGCTTTCCACCGTGGAATCCCGCCTGCGCGATGGATCCCTGCACCCCGTTGACTTCGTTGAATTCTTGATCCGCAAGGTAGCCATTGGCCACCTCATCGCCTACGATTTGCTGTTTTTCCCGATTCTGCGACGCAGAAAGGCTGCCTTACCCGAATAATGTATGGAACATGTCGCGTCCAAGCCACCAGACCAGCTCCATAAACCCAGTCCATAGGACAATGCCCAAGCTGGTCCAGGCGAGCAGGCGACGTGGATTGGAGCCCAGCAGAAGTCCAATCGCCATGGTAGGAGGCGGCCCCACCAGCAGGGGCCCTAAAATCCCCACTCCAGGAAGCCCGCACTTGCGCCAAATGCGGAAGATATAGCGAATCTCACCCCGACGGTTCCGTTCCGAATAGCGCCTTCGCACAATTCCCCGGAGTGGCGCCACAATCCAAATGACCAAAGTGGCCCCAAAAATAGAACAAGGGATGACAATCAAAGCGACGGCCAAAGGAGGAACGCCAAGTCCAAAACCAAGTGGCACCGCGACCCAAAGCATGGTCAGGGCAAAAAAGGCCATTAAGGCAATATCTACATAACTGACCGCATCGGGCATTGTGAGCCTATTATTCCAATCAATCAAAACAGTTTCAAGAACTATTACTCTTTTTCTTCCACCCAGCCGACCCGTTCCAGGAATTCGTCGTAGGTTCCCTCAAAATTGAAGGCACGGTCCCCATCAAAGACGATGAGGCGGGTGGCAAAGGAGCGCAAAAAGTCTTCGTCATGGCTCACCAGAATCATGGCGCCCTCGAAGTCCTCGCAGGCTTCGATGAGGCTCTCGCAGCTCTCGATATCGAGATGGTTAGTGGGTTCATCCAGTAGCAACAAGTTGCACGGGGTTGCGAGAATTTTGGCCAAAAGCACGCGGCTCTTTTCCCCACCGGAAAGCACCTTCACATATTTGAGCGCGGCATCGCCTTCGAACATCATCAGGCCGGCAAGGGTGCGCGCCTTGCCTCGGCTATGGTTCTTGGCGTTGTCCAGGGTGTACATGATCTCTTCTTCAACCGTATTCTTGGGGTCAAGACGCTGCACATTGGTTTGTCCAAAATAGGCCATTTTCACATTGTCGTTAATTTCCACTACGCCGGTTTTTGGCTGCAGCTCGCCGGCGATCAGATTCAGAAGAGTGGTCTTGCCCTTGCCGTTGGGCCCAATAATGGCCACGCGGTCCCCTTTGAATATTTCCAGGGAGAGGTCTTCAAGAAGCCAGGGGCTGGTGTCCTTGTAGCGGAATCCGAGCTCCTTGATTTGCAGCATGCGTTTGCCGGGGATGTCTGCGTAAGTGAACTGGAATTCGAGGTCCTTGGAGACGCGCCCCAAGGTCTGGATTTCGCCCTTCTTTTCGAGAAGCTTGACCCGGCTCTGCACCATTTTGGCTTTGGAGGCCTGGGCCTTGAAGCGAGCGATGAATTTTTCCATCTGCTCGCGCTTTTTCGCTTCGCTGACTGCGGTCTTGAGGACGACTTCCTCATCGATGGCGATGGCGTCCCAAAGCTTAGCCACTGTGCCCGAAACCTTGCGACACTTGTAGCGGTGAAGCCCGACCACATGCGTACAAACCGCATCCATAAAAGCGCGGTCATGGGTGATGATCATCATCTCGTTCTCCCAGTTGAGCAGAAAACGCTCAAGCCAGCGGGAGCTGGTGATGTCCAGGTAGTTGGTGGGCTCGTCCAGCAAAAGCATGCGGGGCTCACGCAAAAGGGCTTTGGCGAGGTTCAGGCGCACCTGGTAGCCACCGGATAGTTTGTGCGGATCGCCTTCGATCATGGGAACCGTAAAGCCAAGGCCATGCAAAATTTCTTCGGCCTTGTATTCCTCTTTGTAGCCACCCTCGAGATCGGGTAGCGCAAGGCAGGCCTCTTCGAGGGTACTGGCCTGGGAGTACTGGTAATGCTGGTCCAGGTGCCCGATGGTGTAGCCCCGGGGGATTTCGATGCGCCCACCGTCCGAGCCCTCTTGGCCCAGGATAATCTTGAAGAGCGTGGACTTCCCGTGGCCGTTGCGGCCCGAGATCCCAATGCGCTCACCGGGGTTTACCTGGAAGGTGATGTCTTCAAACAGCGTCTGGGCGCCGTACCCTTTTTTTATGCCTTGTAACGCGATCATAGGGCGCAAAGGTAGAAACTATGGAAAGGACTGGATGATTGAATGATGCCGTGAACTCCGGGTCCCAAGTGCTGAATTGCCTGCCTGCTGTTTGTCCGGCTGTCTTGTCATGCCCAGCTATCCTTGCCCGGCTATCCTTGCCCAGCTATCCTTGTCATGCCCAGCTATCCTTGTCATGCCCGGCACGGGCATCACCGGTGCTTGCTGCATGAATCTGAATGCCCTCGACTCGGTGCGTTGATGGTCCACACAGTGGATAGTGCTCCACTTGATATGCCTGTTCCGCTTCAGCGGTTACAGGCACATGTCTACTGTGTGGAGTGCCGGGCA
>CAIRAY010000034.1 GCA_903876665.1 uncultured Fibrobacterota bacterium
GAGGTAGGTGGATGTACCCGTGGCCTCAGAGAAGGTCTTTGCACAGCTGCTACAATGGAAGCGCTGGACGGTCTGTCCGTCGGAGCGTCGGTGGAAGGTGCCGGCTTTGGAAATTCGGTCGGAGGGGGCGTTACATTGGGGGCATATCTGCTTCTTCATGCATATTTTGACGTATGCGACGAAGAGTTGGTTCGCTTTCTAGCGAAATATTTTCATTTTCGCCAGAATGGACCAACAGGCTTGTAGGGCAGTTTAAACGGTTCTTTTGACATCAAGTTGACATCAATATGTACGGATCAAGCCGGCAAATTGAAGGGATTGTCGACAGAATATTTGCCTGGGGGATTATGTTTCTTTCAGGTAATCCGCATAACAGAGAGAATCACTATGAGTCCATTAATAAAAGGCTTCTTGGGCCTGGCCCTAGCACAATCCCTTACTTTTGCACAATACCAACCACCCTCTGTCATCAGCGCTTTGCTGAGCACCTACCGGAGCTACAGCAACCTCACCAGTGCCGCCACAAACGCAGAAACCTACGCGGTAAATATCACGACCTGGCAGATGTCGCACGGGGGGTTTAGCAAGGCCAACGAAACCAATTACAGTTCTCCTTGGAATGGAAGTGCGGCTCTTTCGTCCTGGTTTAGCGGAACAACACCCCTCGGAATGTTTGACAATAATGCCACGGTGAGCGAAGTGCGCTTTTTAGCGAATCAGTACAATGTGTCCACGAATACAATCAACAAAGCCAAATTTAAAGTGGCAGTGGGTAAAGCCATTGGGTTCATTCTCACCTCACAGCATGCCAGTGGATCCTGGCCCCAGGTGTACCCAGCGCGAACCGGCACATCCTATTCGAATCTTGCAACATACAATGACAATGCCATGGTGCGCGTGATGCTCCTCGTGAAAGACATTGTTGATGCCACGGCTCCATTTAACACCGACATTGTATCTACTACAGACAAAGCAAAGCTTGCTACAGCCCTCACAAAATCAGTTGATTTTGCCGTGAAGGCTCAAATCGTCAATGGAACAACGCGAACCGTCTGGTGCCAGCAGCACGACCCAGTAACCTATGCCCCTGCTGGAGCGCGCGCCTATGAGCTTCCTTGCAAAACGGCTAGCGAGTCCGTCGGTGTCACTGCATTCCTCATGAACTGGCCCAATCAAACCGTGGCCATACAGGCAGCAGTCCGTGGTGCAGTTCAATGGTACACGACGACCCGAGTGACGAATATGAAATGGGTTGCTCCAAATTTCGTGGTTACAGCAGGGGCTTCCATGTGGTATCGTTTTTACAATGTCGAGGACAACAAGTATTTCTTCTGTGACCGTGATGGAGTCAAGGTATTCGATATTACTCTCGTGTCGATGGAACGGCGAACGGGTTACCAATGGGGAGGTGATTACGCATCAAAGCTATTAACCGCAGCGGCACTGTATAATCCTCCTGGAGTGGGCACCAGTTCCTCCTTGGCTGCAAGCTCATCATCAGCGAAGGTAAATTCCTCGTCGGTAGGGACCTCCTCCTCGGTAGCCATCTCATCCTCAGGCGCCGGTATTGCGACCCTTATCAAACATGGCGTGGGGGCTTCCGCTCAGACATTGGCCACCGGTGACTCCGTGGTGGGTTTCTGGTATTCTTGGGAAAATGCACCAGGAATCTCCGTTGCCGGCGTTGTTCCTGGACTCCGTGTTGTTGTGGATTCCACCGCCAAATCGGTCACCTTCTCGGGAATAATCACCGCGCCGGCAGGCACCTACACCCTCACCTTGACTACCGTGGGAGGCGCAAGCGTTGTGACTAAAAGCATAATCATCACGATGATTTCGGGGCCCGTTATTATTGACAAATTTCGACAGGAATCCAACCACCCAAAGGTTTTTCCAGGGGTTACAGTCGACGCAAAAGGGCGAATCCGCTGGATGAATTACGGAGTCCATTCCCCCTCCATGCCTCTTCGCAACTACTGATCCAAAGTGGTCAGTCTACCCACTGCGTCCACCTGGGGTGGTATTGATGTCCTAGGTTCCCCACTCATTGGGCGCACCGCCGGTACCTCAACAGAGAAATGCTTGCCCAGGACAACCAATGGCAATGGAACTCCCGGCGGTTCTGCGACTGCATTGCCTAGTGGCGCAACATTACTATTCATCCCCGGCAGTCCTAGACCCTCGCCGTCACTTCGTTCGCGAGGATGACTAAACAGTTTGTTCAAATTTGACACAATTTGCCCACTTTCACCCTTAGCTTGATGAAAAAATACCAGGCCAATGTTCCTAGCGCGTTCCCCGTAGCAATGGCGCGAGATTGCCCCCTACATCCAACCGTTCCATGCGGTCTTCAAGCTCCTGCTGACTCAAGCTCTCGTCCTCTTCATAATAAGCGAATCCCAGTAGGGTTCCGCGACGAAGCACTAGCGCAGTGCGCTCACTTAAAGAACGGCCCGCCTCAATGATGACTTGGTCGCGCATATCGGGACCAAAGCCGGATGGAATGCGGACCGCACGGTTCAAGGCGGGCTTTTGGATCAGCTGTTCCTGAAAGGCGAGGATTTTGGCGAGCAGCGGTGACCCGGTAATGGTGAAATCCAAATCCACGATAGAAGACTTTACCTTGGCCAGGGACCCGCGTTTGGCGGGATTGGACAAAAGCTCGGTGGCTTTTTCCAAAAGGTGGTTGGCCTCGGTTACATACAAAATCTGCCCTTGCTTCCCCAGAACCCGCAGGATCCCCGGCAAGGGTGGAATGACGGACAGGCGTTCCCGGGTCCAGCCCGCAGGCAAAACGCTCGGGGCCGCATAACCCTTGATGTGGGGCACCACTCCCTCTTCCCCCACCCGTTCCAAGGCCAATTGTAGCAATGAAGCGGCTGCACCGGCATCGCCCAAGGCCCGGTGGGCGCCCCAATCCGCAATGCCCATGGCAGGGGCAAATTTGGAAAGCGAATAGGAATCATGCCCGGGAAATACTGAGCGTGACATTTTAACCGTGCAAAGCCGTGGTCCCGAAAAAGGGATTCCGCACATTTCGAGCTCGGTTCGCACAAAACCATAATCGAAAGCTGCGTTGTGCGCAACGAAAATACGATCCTGCAAATGGCCCGCGATTTCTTTGGCAATGTCCGCAAACACGGGAGCGTTCTTCACCATGGCCGGAGTGATGCCCGTCAAATTCTGGATAAAATAAGGAATATTTCGTTCCGGATTCACCAGGCTATGGAACTCTCCAACCCGAACGCAACCATCCATCAACACAATCCCGATTTCAGTAATCCGGTCAGGACTAGCCTTGCCACCCGTGGTTTCGGTGTCGACAATGGCCCACTTCATTGGGGGAACTGCATTTGCGCCAATACTTCCGCCGACTTTTGGGGAGACGCAAAATGGGCCAGCAGGGCGAAGCCAAATTCAGCAGCGGAACCAGCCCCACGCGAAGTCCAAATTAAGCCATCATGAGCTACACGGTCCTGCACGATGGTCCCAGCCATGGGTGCAAGCTCAGCCTGACAAGAAGGAAAGCAGGTCACGTTTTTTCCTATCGTCAAAAGGGCATCGCCCAATACCAAAGGAGCCGCGCAAATGGCTGCCACCGCGCCACCGGCCTGCACTTGTTTCTTAACTCTTTCCACCACGAGGGCGCTGGCCCGCAAATTCTTTGTCCCTGGCCCACCACCGGGCAGAAACACCAAATCAAAGGATTCATTCATCACGCTTTCCAAGGTGCTGTCTGCGCGCACGGATAGCCCCCGCACGGAACTTACATCCAACCTTCCGGAAACAGATGCCGTCTGCACCTGAAGTCCACCCCGGATCAGAATATCCCAAGGAGCGATGAACTCCAGCTCTTCAAAACCATCGGCAAGCAGCATCAGAATTTTTTTCATAAAAAAAAGATAGCTCTTGGGGAGCTATCTTGCCTTCGATGTTTTTTGGCTCCTATTACAGCCCGATACTTCCGGTCCAGCCCGAGGATTCTACGCATGCGTCAAATGTGACCTTGGCCGAATCATCCAACCACTCATCCCAATAAAAGTCATCCCCAACATCTGGCGCACTGGCTTGGAAGGAAGTCCATGCGGCAGAACAGACCCTGGCACTGGGTTCATTGTTTGGCTCTGTGTAGGAGCAGGTTTTGCCGTTAAATTGGAATTGAATCGTTTCTTGGCCTGTGCTTGCATCCTTTGAAACCAGCGTAACAACGGCAGTATCGGTACCACGGATTTCCTGATAGGAATCACAAGCTTGGGTGCTGTCGTGGCTCGAATATGCATAGTCATCAGACCAGCACCAATCGGTTTCTGTTGTACTGACCGATACCCCAGTGGAGGTAATGGTTATGACCTCCGAAGTGCTGTTACTCTTATTGGTATCTAGGCCACAAGAGGAATCGGTTGAACCTGGCGCAAGCTCATCCATGTTGGTTGGCGTCCATTTTCCCTGAATGCTCGAGGAGGTTCCAGAATAAACCTCGGCATTGCATTCCCCTTCGGGCCAAAGGTAAAGCTTCCCGTTTTGCACCTTATAGTTCAGCGATTGGCTACCCTGAACAACTTGGCCACTATCGCCACAATCGTCCATATAAAAGGTCAATATCTCTTCGGATGTATTGATTTTGTTAGGATACGAAGTGCTTGTCGTAATGGTTGTGGGTTCTTTTCCAATGGTAACGCTATTGGCATTCCCTAATCCGCCGGTTTCGCTACAGGACATGATTCCCCAGGCAACTAGGGTAGCAAGGAGGTAATTTTTTTTGTTCATTGGTTCTCCAATCGTGGTGAAAGGAAAAAATAACACCAAATACGCGGATGGTTGGCGATCTCTTCAGATTATTCAATATTTGAGCCATGCAGGGAACAGACCAAATAATCCGGGCCACGGCGACAAAGGCACCTTTCCGCTTCGTGCTCATTGATTTGACTCGGACCGCCAACGAAATTGGGAAAAAACACGAGGCCAGGGCTAACACTCTTAGCCTTTTGGCAGAGGCAAGCATTGCCTCGCTTCTGCTTTCCTCTGGTTTAAAATACGCAGGCTCTGTGTCCCTCCGGGTGGACTACTCCGGTGACCTTTCCTATGTGCAAGCGGACTCTACTCCCATGGGTCTCGTCCGGGCCATGATCCCCTTCGATGAAATCCAAAAAGCGGGGGATTTCGAACTTTTACTCTCTCCCCTACGGCTCAAAGTGCGCCGCCTCAACGAAAAGGCCCACGTCATCCAAGAAAGCGTTGTCGAAGCGGCCTCGACCAGCATGGGACAAAATTTGGCTGCCTTTCTGCTCCAATCCGACCAAACCAAAAGTGGAGCAGGAATTTTTTCCCAAACCAACGCCAAGGACGACTCCAAACTGGATTTCGCCTTTGGATTTTTAGTCGAAGCATTTCCCGGTGCGGAACACAACCACCTGGAAATTCTCGATATGGTCATCCGCGACTTGCCCCCGGCGACCTCATTTGCGAATGCGGGGGGCACGGACCTCGCCAAACTGCTTTTTTCGCTCTCCGGCCCCTTTGAAACCGAAGTGATCCGGGAATTGATTCCTGCTGCTTACTGCCCCTGCAGTAAGGTCCGGACCCTGGAAAACATCGCCTCCCTCAAGGATGCGGACCTGCGGGATTTAATCGCCGGAAACGAAGACCTGGAGATCACCTGCGATTTTTGCCGAACGGTATATTGGATCTCGCCTCAGGAAATCCAAGAAATTCTCAACAACCGGGGCTAATAATTCGGTTGACCTAGTTGCTCTAGGGATGTAACTTTTAGCACGCAATTCCCCAAGGCGGACCCCATGTTTACGAAACAGTGCATTGTCAATCTCGATCTCGAAGGCGTTCTCGTTCCCGAAGTTTGGATCGCTGTAGCCGAACGCACGGGCATCGAAGAACTCCACCTCACTACCCGCGACATTCCCGATTACGACATTCTGATGAAGAACCGCATCGCGATTCTCGAACGCGAAAAGCTTTCGCTTTCCGCAATCCAGGATGTCATTAGCGGCCTACAACCCCTTGAAGGCGCAGTCGATTTTCTGAACGAACTCAAGACCATGAGCCAAGTGGTAATCCTCTCGGATACCTTCCAGGAATTTGCCTGGCCACTCATGAAAAAGCTTGACTTCCCCACCCTTTTCTGCCACAACCTGGTGGTGGAAAAGGACCGTATCGTGGGCTACCAGCTCCGCATGAAGGACCAAAAAGCGCGCGCCATCGAGGCCTTCCGCGCCTTGAACTTCAAGACTCTGGCCGTCGGCGATTCCTTCAACGATACCGGTATGCTCCAAGCGGCCCACCAAGGCGTCTTTTTCCGGGCTCCGGACAATGTGATTCAGCAATTTCCCCAGTTCCCCGTGGACCATAAGTACGGCGAATTGCTTTCCACGATCCGCACCTGGATCGCCCAACTTTAATTCAGGGATCTATGCCCTCCAAAATCATTCTCCAGCCCGGCCGGGAAAAATCCCTGCTGCGACGCCATCCGTGGCTTTTTTCGGGTGCCATTGCGAGCCTCAAGGGCCCCGAACCCGAGCTGGGAGAATCGGTCGAAATCGCCGATGCGCATGGCCAGTTCCTTGCCTGGGCAGCCTACTCCCCCAATTCACAAATCCGCGCCCGCATTTGGTCCTTTGACCAAAACAAACCCATGTCCAAAGCCTTACTGGAAGAATTCCTGTTGCGCTGTATCCGCCGCAGGACCGAGTCCGGGTTCATCATGGACGGGCAACAGGCCTTCCGACTAATCAATGCGGAATCTGACGGCCTTCCCGGTTGCGTGATCGACGTATATGGGACAATTCTTGTCTGTCAATTTTTGTCATCGGGCTGGGAGCTTTGGCGCGACTCGCTTTGCGAACTTCTGCGCCAACACCTCCCCGACTGCACCGGCATTCTCGAACGCTCCGATTCGGATTCCCGGGTGAAAGAAGGACTGCACGAGCGCAAAGGCTTGCTCAGTGGCGTCGTTCCCAGTCATGTCGAGATTTTGGAAAACGGCCTGCGCCTGATCATCGACCCTTGGAAGGGCCACAAAACCGGCTATTACCTGGATCAACGCGATGCGCGCGCCGCTGTAACCCGCTACTCCAAAGACCGCGAAGTTCTGAACGCATTCTGCTACACCGGTGGCTTTGGCCTAAAGGCCCTGCAAGGGGGCGCCAAGCATGTCGTTCAAATGGATGTTTCAGGAGACTCGTTAGAAATTGCCCGGCAGAATACCGTACTAAACGGCCTTCCTCTCGATCGGGTCGAATGGTCCGAAAACGACGTATTCCACGAGCTTCGCAAATACCGCGATCGTGGCCGCCAATTTGACTTGATTATTCTCGACCCTCCCAAATTCGCTGAGTCCCAGGCTACCCTCGAAAAAGCCGCCCGGGGCTACAAGGACATCAACCTGCTGGGGTTGAAACTGTTGCGTCCCGGTGGATTGTTGTTCACCTTCTCCTGTTCCGGGCTTATGGGTGCTGAATTCTTTGGGAAAATAATTGCCGATGCTGCCGTGGATGCCAAACGGGAATGTCAGATCATTGACCGGTTCTTCCAGCCCGCGGACCACCCCGTTGCACCGGTATTCCCTGAAGGGCTTTACCTGAAAGGGCTTTTGGTCAGAGCTTAGGAACGCGCATCACCTGGCCCGCCTTGAATTCGGGTCCATTGATGGATTGCAATTGACTCTTCACCACAAAGATTGGAAGTTGCGTTGCATTGGGGCCGTAAGCGCGCTTCAGGAAGGTGGGCCAATCTTCGCCGGGTTCCACGGTTATTTCCCGATACAGCGCCACATTGGATGGCTCAGCCAGCAGCTTTTCCACCGCAGCCTGGAACCGCTCGGCCAACTGTTCCTTTTCCGGGGTAGGCTTGGCAACGGCTCCATCCACCGGCTTTTGGCCTGCGGGATTTTTTTGGGGAGACATGGTGGGGTAATTTATGGGAGAAATGCTGATTTCGGGGGCATTCTTTTCCGGAGCTTTGAGAGGCTCGGCGGCGGCCATGGAATCCAAATTGGCAATGTAGGCGGAGTCTGGCCAAGATTTCAGCGTGTAAGTTTTACCCTTTTCCAGCCGAAAGGTGCTCCGGTCACCGGAGCAACTGAATAAAACCGAGGTCAAAATCGATACTTGAATGAAGAACGGACGTATGCAAGCCATAGTCAAAATGTACAAATAGCAGAATTTTTCGCCACAAGTTCATAAGATTGGCCGGGGGGACTTGAAATTTTTTACATGTCAGCTACATTTGATTATCATTTTTGATCCACTGGAAGGTTTTCCGATGAAACAAGGCATCCACCCCGATTACGCTCCCGTCGTCTTCATCGACGCCAACACCGGGTGCGAGTTCCTATCCCGCACCACCAAGAAGTCCTCCGAAAAGAGGGTTATCGATGGTGTTGAACATCGCGTGATCTCACTCGAAATCACCTCGGACACTCATCCGTTCTGGACCGGCAAGATGCATCGCGTCGACACCGCCGGCCGTATCGACCGCTTCAACAAACGTTTTGGCGACCAAATTGTTGGTGCAAAGCGCAAGACCCGCAAGCCCACCAAGGAAGGCGCCGAAGGTTAATTCCTTCGAAACCAATCGGTATTTTCGCGCATCCCCAACCGGATGCGCTTTTTGTTTTCATAAATTTTCCTATTATTGTTCCATCATTTTTCTTTCCCAAGGACTGCTGCGATGAAGAAGGCCATTCCTCTTATCCTCACAAGCCTTATGGCTTTTGGTCTCGTTTCCTGCAAAAAAGGAATGATTTCGGGTCAAGTACTCGATGCATTTTCCGAAAAGCCCGTCGAAAATGCGACAGTCTGGGTCGACAACACCCCATACCAAGTAAAATCTGCGGACGGCTCCTTTAAATTCGAAAAGCTCGAACCCGGCTCCTTCAAGGTCAATGCAGGGAAGAACAAATTCTCCAAAACGTTTGACTCGGTAACCATCACGGACGCAAAACCAGAAACGACAGTTAACCTGTACCTTTACTCGCGTGAATCCGTTGATCCAGGTCTTTACACCACGACCGGTGGAGTTCCCAGCCGAATCCAGAACCAATGGCTCAACTGGGAATCCCCCTGCAAAGAAAGCGTTTTCGGATACCGCCAGAAATTTGCTGACGCCAAAACCAAGAAAGACTTGGTCCTTCCACAAGGCATGGCCATGAAGACCGAGTTCAATGCACTCTTCAACCTTTCCTCCAGCGCCCCCGAAGCCGTGACCGCCAAGGTGTTCCCCATGTCCGAAGGTAAATTCGCATCCCACAAGGATTGCGAAGGATTCGACGCCAAAAAAGAGGTCTTGGGATTATTCCCCGATGTTTCCAAGGCCATCGAACTCACTTCCAAGGTCAAGAGCGACAACCTCTATCAAATCTCGGGCACTCTGCCAGCAGGCAAGCAGGCCATCGCGCTCTTCCAGGGTAACAAGTTGCTCAAGTCCTACCTCTTCGAAGTGAAGTAAGGTCCGGACATTATCCGCAAGTAGGCTCCTCATTAGAGGAGCCATTTTTTTAACTCCAGGGAACTATGATGAAACCCACCAGAACCGATATAATTAGTTTGTGCGCTACCTTGGCCGTCCTCGCCGTCTCCTTTTTTGCTTTCAACAGCACCAGCAACGAAGCCGGCAAGGCCTGGGACATCCAATACGGATATTGGTTTATCTTGGGGGTTTTTCTGGTGGGAGTCGGTGCTTTTGCCTGGAACGCCAAAGAATTGTGGACCCGGTTTAAGACATCTCCCTTGCCCAAAGGGCCATTGCTCAGCGTGGTTGCAGTCGTTCTCGGGTTAACCATTTTCATCACATCCAACATTCACATTCAACACCGGGTACTGAGTGATGAAAATTCCTGGACCTCCATGGCCATGCAAATGCGCTTCAACCAAAGTGGAGGTGTCTGCAATCAAGGATTCTGGATAGATGGACGTCTTAATTGTACGGATGTGGTAACCAATTTCAAAGGCAAAAGCCTCGCTCTTTTGCAATCGCTCCAATTCCTTGCCCTTCCTGCCAACCGGGACACGGCCCTGGCTTCAAGCCTACCATTGTACATACTCTCCCTCCTCCTTTTCTTCTTTGCTTTGCAAAAGCTTCACGCCAATGGGTGGCTGGCCTTGGCCGCCACGACCTTTCTGGGAGCCACCCCGATCCTATTGATGCAATCGCGCTCAGCCTCCACAGAAGTCCTTTACATCTTTTTATTGAGTTCTTTACTCTTTTTATATGCCTATATCCCCCCCAAAGAGGTCAAGTGGAAGCACTTGTTTTTGATCATTCCCATTCTCGGACTTTTTTCCGGCACCCGCCAAGAAACAGTTTTCTGCTTCATTCCCTTCGCTCTTTTTTACTTTGAGTTTTTCCGGCGCAAACCATGGCACCTTCCTGCCTTTACCTTTTCCGTTGTCCTGGCTTCCTGGCCCGCCATCAACACCATGGCGGCCTACCGTGGCTACGACTTCCAGGGTGGGCAACACGCACCCCATTCCCTGGGCAATTTGTGGTTCAATTTGCAGTCCAATATCTCCATTATGATGAAGCCCGGGTCCGAGGTGCTTCCGGGCCATATCGCGAGTATCCTCAAGAATCCTTTCTACAGCTCCTTCACGGCGATCTGGCTTGCTGCAACGGTTTGGCTGATCATTCGGATGGTGGTTTCGCGAAAATATTTGTGGGGCGGAATTCTGCTGGGACTTTTCCACTTGCAAAGCCTGATCATCCTGATCAACGTTTCCGGAACCTTCGATATCGACATTAACCAGCGTTATGTCCTCATTGCCCTGCCCTCTTTCGCCTGGATTATGGCACTAGGCCTCTACGACTTTTTGCAATCTGTGCCGGCGGAACAAAACATGCTGCGACGGTTTGCCCTGCCCATTACTCTGGCCATTGCACTGGTCCTTTCTTTCTCTCTCACCCTAAAGAATCAGCAAAGCTTCCAGAGCAACATGCTCTACTATAAGAACAAATTGCTTGCCGAAGAGGACGTGCTCAACACCGAGCTTAAAAAGCTCCCTCCAAATTCCATTTTTATTTACTCACGTCCCTGGCAAATGATCTGTTCTGGCTTTAATGCCTTCAGCGAAAACACTTTGCTCGGCTGGTCCGATCAGGAATACGCAAAGTGGAGAGCCTTCAGTGGTGGAAATATTTACCTGGTGCGTGGACAGGACGGTTACGGCTCGGTGGACAAAGGCTCCCGCGTCGTTGGCTTCAAAACCACCGACCCCATCGAACGAATCATGAGCGAATATTCGACCCTGAAGTTGTGGAGCAATTCAAAAGATTTTGGATATCCATTAACCGTTACTCAGATTAATAACCGCAAGGGACGCTCCCAATATGCCCAGGGACTCATCGTGGAGCCATCCGCCATCGAAATTCAAAAGGGAAATCCATTCACCCTGACCATCCGCAGAACATTTCCTGACGCGCTTCCTTTGAAGCTCTCCCTGGATGGAGCGCCCCTGGATTCCTTGAGCCTCAAGGATTCAACCACGAACCTTTCTGTTCCTGCAGCAAAACTAGCTCCTGGACTACACTCCTTTGTATTGGAATTTCATGCACCTGAGGCAGACACCATCCGCATTTCCCAAGATGTATTTGTGCATGGCTCAAACAACGCACTATTGCAAAGCCTCCCCTTCCTGCGGCAAACCCAAGCCTGGTCCACACCGCAAATCGGCAAGACCGTTGAAGGCAACTCCATCAAGATTGATCGACGCATTTTTGCTTTCGGGATCGGTTCCCATGCCAACTCATCCCTCTCCTTCCGGATCAATGGACAATACCAACGCTTCCACTCCGTAATTGGGCTCGATGATGAAGCCGCCTGTGGAGATGGCGCCCAATGGATCGTCCGCGGAGATCAACGCGTCCTATGGACTTCGGAAGTGTTGACGGCCCAAATGGCCGATACCGTATCTGTCGATGTCTCGGGGGTCCAGGTGCTGGAACTGGAAACCAAGGAAGGCGCCAATAACTTCTGCGACCACGCAGATTGGGCTGGCGCATGGCTTGAATAGAGAGCTATTGGGGAAGAAAGAACCCCAGTGGCGTGAGTTAACGGGGGGGGGTAGTTTTCGCCACTGGGGATCGAGGGGGACATTATTGTTAAAGCGAACCTCGTGCCAATAAACCTTGGCCTTTTCAATGCAATTTTGGCCTGTCCCCTGAACAATCTCCCTCAATGTGACAGTCATTAGCTGGGGAGACTCCAATCGCGCACCAAATTGATTGGGGTTTCTAAAATATTCCTTGTTGCAATTTTTAGAAATATTTGAGAATATTTAAGTAGACACAACAAACCCAATCCCAACCGGAGGTGGCTATGACATCGTGGAAAGAACTGAGTAGCGCTCGCAAATCACTCATGAGCATCATCGAAATTTCGCTCGTGCTTATGGGGCTCGCTCTTTTGGCCGTTGCCTTTATCGGCAACAAGGCCCTGAAAACCAATAGTCTCATCAGCAATGCAGGTTCCTCATTGCGAATGGCGAGCGAAGAGCTCGATAATATGAACCTTGGGGTTGACCCGCAAAAAGGCACGCTCAGGATGCAGAGCATTCAGAGCATGAGCCCCCTCCCCACCGCACCCGAATGGAACAAGGTTCGCCAAGTGCTTTCTGAACTTCAGGGCACCTTGAACGGATTGGTGCAGAGCGACAAAATTTGGATCGATCTTTCCCAAAAGTATGAGGATTCCTATAAAACCCTCGAAGACCAGGTGAAGGTCCAGATGGATCAAAACAAAGCCATTCCTCTGACCCAGGACGTTTGGATGGCGGCTCAAACCATTCATGACTGGATCAAGAAAAACCCTACGAACGCAGCGGATGCGGCCTTCCTAGATGGCCAGATGAAGCTTGCCGATTCTCTTCTGGAATCAAACAAGGAAAATCTCGCGGTCCTGGACCTTGGCAAAAAGTGGACTTCTTGGATCGCAGCCACCAACGAACTCCTGCTTGAAGACAAAACTTTTGCAGAGCAGAAGAAGTCATCCAACCTGAAAATGTCTGCCTACGGAACGGTCCTTGAAAACCAGGCAGCCGCATGGCTCAACCGAACAAGAACCACTTCGCTCCTTTTCATTGGCTTGTTTGCCCTGTTGCTTGCTGTGATTATTTTCTCTCTTCAATCGATTAAAAAGAATCCCCACATGAACACCATGTTCACTCCCAAGGGACCAGAAGCCCTGCAGGCAGAACTGGCAACCGTGACCGGGCAGGTGGATATGATCCTTGCCAGCGTGGACAAGGCTTGGGTGGATTCCCGATCCGAACTGAAAGTCGTTCACCATGCCATCGAAGATTCCGAAGTGCTGGAGAGCCAAGTTCAACAGCTCAAGGCTGATTTTGGCACCGTAATCAATCACCTTTCCAAAGGACTGCAGGAACTGGAACACAAGGTCCGGAAGTCCGATACGGCCGGAGCTGATCAACTGGCCCTCTTGCTTTCCGAAACCCAATCTCAGGGTTCCCGGATTCAACAAAGCCTGGAATCGCTCACCGAGTCCGGAATGAGCATCCACGAAGAATTGCAACAGGTTCAAAAAACCATCAAGCGCCTCATGTCGGAAACACTGGCCCTTAAGCATGAGGGCGAAGTGCTGGAAGAATCCTCCGAGACGCTTCGGTCAAGCGCGGGCTGAAGGATCTATAATTAGTCCATGAAATCGCATCGGGTACATCCAAAATTTCGCGTGATGATCTGCCCCCTGGACTGGGGGCTCGGGCACGCAACTCGATGCGTCCCCATTGTCAACGAATTCCTCCGGCAAGGCTGTGAAGTCTTTCTTGGCTGTACCGGAGGCCAACAGGCCTTCTTTTCCCAGGAGTTTCCTGACCTGGAGCAGATTCCCTGCCCACCATACCAAATCATGTACCCAGAGCAGGGATTCATGATGCCCTTCTGGCTTCTGCACCAAATTCCTCGACTTAAACGTCTTGTGGCGGCCGAACAATTATGGACAGAGTCAATCTGTAAATCATACCAGATTGATTTAGTCGTTTCTGACAATCGTTTTGGATGTTACTCCCGCAAGCATCCGTCCATTTACATCACCCACCAGGTCCGAATTGCCTTTCCCAGTCCGTTTCAATCCTTTGAACCCCTGGGCGAAAAATTGCATGGCAAAATCCAAGCATCCTTTCAGGAAGTGTGGATCCCGGATTCTTCCGGACCCGACAACCTGGGAGGAAAACTCAGCCATTGTGGGCTGATCCCAGGTAAACACAGGTTCATTGGGTCACAGACCCGGTTTTTCCCTGCCACAGCCGAAGAATTGTCCCGCAAAAAAGATATCGACATTCTGGCTCTGCTTTCCGGACCAGAACCTCAACGCACCTTGCTCGAAAAACAGCTTCTTCCCCTTCTTGTCGCTTCCGGCCGTTCTTGCATGCTCGTGCAGGGTAAACCCGGAGAGGCTCCCTTGCCCGCAACAAACAACCAGCTGAGAATCTACAGCCACTTGCCCAGCAAGGACTTGCGCCAAGCAATTCTTTCCAGCAAACTGGTCCTCTGCCGCTCGGGGTATTCAACCTTGATGGATCTGCAAGCTTTGCAAGCTAAAGCCGTTTTGATTCCTACCCCCGGACAGACCGAGCAGGAATATTTGGCGCGAGACCTTTTTAAACGCAGGGTTTGCGGGCACATTTCTCAGGACAGAATCACTCAGGTCCGCATCGATAAACAGGCGACGCATGCGAATGGGTTCCCCCCGGTGGAACCATCATTTTCACTCCTCCAGTCCGCCATCACCCAAGCCCTATCCAGGATTCAATGAAAGACTTTGTACTCGGATTTCCACTTCCCTTTGCTTCGGAACAAATTTGGCCATGGATGATCCACAATGAGTGGATCCCTTCAGCTCCAGGGGATTCGGAACTGCACCTTAAGGGAATACATATAAATTTCACACCTCATCTTCAAAACGCCCATGCGGAACTTCCGCAAATATTCTCTGAACATAACCCCCTGGATGATGCAGAAAAAAAAGACATCCTGAGCCACCAAAGCATCCTGTTCCTGGTGGGTCGATTCAAGGACCGCGCAGGCTTTCTCGCTGTGCAAGATACGATTTCACTTTTGCTCCAAGGTGGGGCGCTCGGAGTGGTTCTGGAGCATTGTGGCGCGGCCTTTACCAAGGTTGCATGGAATGAAGAACATTCAGGTCAATCCATGAGTGGCTGGCTAAATTGGATCATGGCCAAAGGCGATTTGCGCACCTTGGGCATGGAGTGTTTTTCGCTCCCCGACTTGGTCATCCCCGTTGCAGATTCCCTTGCCGCCGATCCAAAACAGACCATGCTCCTGGAACTCGCGGAGTCCCAATTTCTGGATGGGGTCCAAATGGACAGCGGACATCATGTAGAATCTGAAGATGGCTTGGAATATGTTTTGCGCATGGAAGCCAAGGGACCCTACCCCAAGGGGCACCCGAATTTCAACACCAAGGGAGCCATGCGGCTCGCCACAGTTAAATCAGTTTAATGGGGCCCTTCGACGAAGGTATCACGGAATATGAAGTTGATCTGGACAAACTCGGGCAAATGGTCCAAAAGGATTTGTCCAATTTTTGGATCGAAGTGAAGGCCAAGTTCTTCCTGAAAAAGCTGAGCCACCTTTTCGATGGGCCAAGCCTTTTTATAGCAACGGTCGTTTGAAAGGGCGTCGAATACATCGGCAACAGCCACGATGCGTCCAAACAAAGGAATGTCTTCGCCCGCGAGCCCCTTCGGATACCCTTTTCCGTTCCATTTTTCGTGGTGGGTAATGGCAATTTCAGCGGCGGTCTGAAAGATTCGTTTTACCGAGCGGCTGAGAACCATGCGCCCCTCTTCGGTGTGCAGCTTCATGGTTTCCATTTCTTCTTCGGTAAGACGTCCAGGCTTTTTCAAAATGGCATCCGGAGTCGCCACCTTGCCTGCATCATGCATGGGAGAAGCTAGCTTGAGAAGGTCGATATCGGCGACGGAAAGGCCTAGGTATTTCCCCAAAAGCGCACAATATTCCGCAACCCGCTTCACGTGATTTCCGGTTTCGCGGGAGCGACTTTCGGCAAGCTCACCCAACATATAAATGGCGTCGCGCTGGGTAACTTCCACTTCTTCGTAGAGCATGGCCGATTCGAGGGTTTTCCCGGAATAGGTGGCCGTCAAATTCAGATGTTCCAAGTCTTTTTGGGTAAAGCCCCCGTCAGGGGTCATTTTGTTGATGGCCTGGAAGGCACCCATGACTCGGCCATCGTTGGTCCGAATGGGCATGACCATCATGGCCTGGGTGCGGTAGCCCGTCTCTAGGTCGATTTCGCGGTTGAAGCGGGAATCCTCGTAGGCATCTTTGATGATAATGGGCTCTCCCGTGCGTACGGCCTCCCCTGCAAACCCCTTGTCCGCCGGCATGCGGATTTCTGGAACGCCGTGCGCGACCCGAGTCCACAGCGTCTGGCCGTCATTACTGAGCAACCAAAGGGTGCAGCGGTCTGCCACCACCAACTCCCGACCCAGGTTGGCCATTAGAATCAAAAGCCGGTCGATATCTTTTTCACCCGCAATTTTTGGCGTGTACGAAAACAGAAGATCAAGCACTTCTTGTGTCGTTAAATCACGTTTCATCTGCAAGTCAACCATCCCTACAAAAATCCTTGAGTGAATTATACCCTATTTCTTTTTGAATTGGGTGGACATTCTTGACAAAGCTTCATGAACCGTCTCCCGCAGGGCGAAGGCGGAAAGACGGAAATACCCTTCACCGGAGGGACCAAAGCCTGCTCCAGGTGTCCCAACTACTTGGACACTTTGAAGCAGTTTATCAAAAAAGGCCCAAGAATCAACCCCTTGGGGCGTTTTTAGCCAAATGTAGGGGGCATTGGTCCCACCAAAAACCTCAAAACCCATTTCGATCAAGCCATTTCTCATCAGGCGGGCATTTTCCAGATAATAACCGACCATGGCCCGAACTTGCTCCTTGCCTTCGGGGCTGAATACAGCCTCGGCACCACGCTGGACCGGATAGGAAACGCCATTGAACTTGGTCCCGTGGCGACGGTTCCACAGAGCATGCATACTGACTGGAGCTCCATCGGGACCAACACCTTCGAGTTCCAGGGGAATTACCGTATAGGCGCAACGGATTCCGGTAAAACCTGCGGTCTTGGAGAAGCTGCGAAACTCGATGGCGACCTTGCGGGCTCCGGGAATTTCGTAGATCGAACGAGGAAGTGAGGGATCTTGAATGTACGCTTCGTAGGCCGAATCGAACAGAATGATGCTTTTGTTCTTTTGTGCGTAATTGACCCACTCGGTGAGCTCTGCGCGGGTCATCACCGTACCGGTCGGATTATTGGGCGAGCACAAATAGATGACTTCTGGCGATGTTTTGGGAAGTGGAGGCACAAACCCATTTGCGGCGTTCATGGGCAAATATTCCAGACCTGCGTATTGGCCATTATCACCCAATTCACCCGTGCGCCCCGCCATGACATTGGTGTCAACATATACCGGATAAACAGGGTCTGTCAGGGCAATTGTTGCGTCAAAAGCAAAAAGTTCCTGAATATTTCCCGTATCACATTTGGAACCGTCAGAAACAAAAATCTCATCGGCATGGACTTGCGCGCCACGGGATACATATTCCTTGGCAATGGCCTCGCGCAAAAAGTCATAGCCCAGGTCGGGGCCATAACCCCGGAAGCCACTCAGGGTCCCCACCTCGTCCACGGCTTGATGCATGGCAATGCGAACAGCTTCGGGAATGGGAAGGACCACATCGCCGATGCCCATGCGGATTACTTTTTGTTCTGGATGGGCCACCTGGTAGGCCCGGACACGTCGACCAATTTCGGGAAATAGGTAACCAGCCTTGAGCTTGGAATAATTCGGATTTACGCGTGCCATAAGTACCCAAAAGGAAAGGAAAACTTGTGGTAAAATATAGAAAGAATGACCAAAACCGATTAGCCGACCAGGTCCGCCCGCAGGGACGACAATTGCTCGAATTCCTCCCGTAGCTCTACCAGCAGGGGGCGAATTCCTTCGATGGTCGGCGACATTCCCCATCCCTCCAGGACGTCTGCGAGTTCTTTGGAAATCAAGGGAGGGGCCGGATTTCCACCGTTTCCTGCCTTGAGCGTGCGGCTCAAAAGATCGGCAAGCTGAATGATGGCCACCAAATTCTGCGACTCGGCAGGGGCCTTCCCCAGATCGTGGTGAAAGGCCATGGCGTCACACAAATTTTTGGGGAGTTTCCAGCGAAGAGCCAACCAGGACCCAATTTCTCCGTGATCGGTATCAAACAAATCCCGCTCCGCTTCATATAAATTGCGCCCCTCTCTCTGTGCAGTCGCCAGCGCCTCGGCAAATTCCTCGGGTAAATACTGAATCAGAATCACCTTGCCAATATCATGCAAAAGCCCTGCGGTAAATGCTTCGGAAGCCATTTGGGGGTTCCAGCCTTTGGCAATGGTCCGGGCAGCGAGCCCGACCGCGGAGCTGTGGTCCCAAAAGCCGGAGATGTCAAAGCCTTCGAGCCCCTTGGCGGAGCGGAATGCATTGATGACAGAAACGCTCAGGGAAATTTCGCGCACCATGTCGAACCCAAGCATCACCACGGCCTGGTGCACGGAAGTAATTTCCCGTCCATGTCCGTAATAAGCCGAATTCGACAATTTGAGCAAACGTGCTGTGATCACTTGATCCTGAGCCACAAACTTCGCCAGGTTGGAGGCGTTGGTATTGGGGTTGTCCACTAGGTCCAAAAGCTTAGCAGCCAAGGTTGGCAATGTTGGCAAATTCAACAAGGACTGCGAGATTCGACGCAAATGCGCGGCGCGGGACTGTGGAGTTGCAAGGGTCGCCATGTTTTGTGCTATGCCGTCAGATCGATATGGCCCGCACCCAGATTGCGGATAGGCGGAGCCGATGTGTCTGGTTTCCCCTGCCGGGATTTGCGCTTGCGCTGCTTGCCACGATAGGGTTCTTCTTCCTGATGGGCATCGGGGTCAAGTTCGGTTTCGGTCGTGGCTTCAATTTCATGCAAGTGACGCTCCTCGCGACGCCTTGCCGCTGCCAGAGCTCCTTGTTGCTCGGCCGTGGTGCGCAGGGAGTCCGCAGAACGTTGCTCCGAAACAATCTCGGCCCTGTGAAGTACTTCTGCATTTTGAGAAGGAGAAGAGAGCATTCCCTACCTCACCGGTTTGATGCCTCAATAACCTTTGACCGCAACTTTAGCATCGCCTTGGAGTGGATTTGGGATACGCGGGATTCGGTGATGCCCAAAACTTCGCCGATTTCTTTGAGGGTCAGCTCTTCGTAGTGGTACAAGGCAATGACCAGGCGCTCCTTTTCGGGCAATTCACCGATGGCGTCCTTCAGAATCCGCTTAGTCTCGGTGAATCCCATTTCCTTAAGAGGGTTGGTTCCCTGAGGATCTTCAATGGTGTCCAGAACGGTCAAGGTTTTGGATTCACCGCTCATGTCTGGGATGCCCTCATCGAGGGAGATAATGGTGGCGGGAGCCACATCGGAGAGGAGGTCCTCGAATTCGGACATACTTAAGCCAAGTTCTTCGGCCACTTCATCGTCATAGGGAACCCGCCCTAGGCGTTGCTCCAAAACTGCGTAGGCGGTCTGAATCTTGCGGGATTTTTGCCGAACGGAACGGGGAACCCAGTCCAGGGCCCGCAAGTCGTCCAGAATGGCTCCGCGCACTTTGTGTGTAGCGAAGGTCTCGAATTTGAAGCCAAGTGCAGGGTCAAAACTCTCTACAGCCTTGATCAATCCAAGCACGCCCGTCCCAATCAGATCACCGATTTCAACGGACTTGGGAAGATTCACAGCCATGCGTTGCGCGGTATATTTGACCAAGGGAGTGTATTCAGCCAAGAGTTTATCCTTGGCCACTTGGCTTCCGTTTTGCTTGAAGTCTTTCCAGAGCTGAGTTAAATCTACAGGCATTGTTTTTCCAATGTAGCCATTTTACCATTTTGGGGGGAAGAATGGAAGCACTTCTTTATTTTTTCTCCGTCTCCTCTAATTCTGCTTCATGTTCTTTCTGCCAAAGCGCCTCATCCTTGGAGGGTTCGGTGAGATGATAGGAGAGGCCACCCTCCATGCGCTCGACCTTTTTCTCCCGGGCATCGGCGACCATGGCTTTGATCAGGGCATCCAGAATGATCGCCAGGAATATCCAAAGGACCGCGCTGACTAAAATGCTTTTCACCAGAATGAACAAAAGGGTTTGGACGTCAATATTGTCTGCCAAAAGCATGGAAAGCAGAAGAATGGCCCAAAAAACCACCGCCACTACGGCCCGGGTAATCGACTTGATCAAGGGAACCAATTCCATGATTTACTCCTTCGCAGATCCACGGGTTAAGGAAACAATGGCGTTGGCAATGGCGAAAATCCCCTGGGCATAAGGACTTTCCGGCCGTTCGGAAACGATCGGACTCTGGCGAGCAAGGGAGCGGGGAACTTCGGGGTCACGGGGAAGCCACCCGATCAAGGGAATCCTCACACCAAGGAACTGAGCGGCGATTTTGGCCAAATTCAGGTAGACATTGCGAGCCTGCTCCACCGTTTCAGCCTGATTGACCACCACCCCGATTTTTTGCCCCGGATTGCGGGCAAGGGCTGTCTTCAAAGTACCATAGGCATCGGCAAGCGAAGTCAATTCCGGAGAAACCACCAGGACCAAAAAATCCACCGAGGTCATGAATACCAAGTTGGGCTCGCTCAGGCCTGCGCCCACATCCAGGATCATCCAATCGTAATTGGGTACCTCGGTATGGAGCCCGTCCAATAACATTTGCGCGGCTTTTCCCTGCATCCAACTCGGATCCGTGACACCTGAAAATCCATGGACAAAATCCATCCCTTTTACATTGCGGAGCACCACTTCTGCAAGAGTCTTCTCTCCTTTCACAAAATGGCCCCAATGCGTATCTGGATTGATTCCCAAGAAAATATTCAAATCCGGAAGGCCAGGATCCACATCGAGCAAAAGAACCGCTTCACCAGCCTTTACCCGGCTAATTCCCAAAGATAGAGCGAAGGTCGTCTTGCCGACTCCACCCTTTCCGCTTCCGATGGCCACCCGCAAAGCCTTGCGCGGAGTTTCCGAATGGACCTTGATGGCCTCGCGCATGCCTTCCAATTGGGATTTGCTCACAGGGCCACCTCGCCGAGAACCCAAGAGGCCAAAATGTCGCGGTCTGCTTCCTGGATGTCGTCAGGAATCCGTTGCCCGGTCGCCACAAATGAAACGGGGAGTTTGGTTTGACTCGTCAACCAATAGAGGGCGCCGAGTTCAAAGGTTTCATCCTGTTTGGTGAACAGAATCCGGTTCACGCCCATGGGACGGAACAGCTCCACCATTTCGAGCAAATCCCGGTCGCGGGTATTGAGAGAAAGAACCAGGTGCACTTCGTCGGGATGCACCGCCGCCACAAAGGCCTTCAACTCATCCAGGTGTTCCTGGTTGTTGCGGGAACGGCCGGCGGTATCGACCAGAATCAAATCATGATGTTTTAGACGCTCCAAAGATTCCTGCACATCGTCGGGACCAAAAACAGTCTCGAGCTCAATGTTCGTCGCATTGGCAAAGGACTGCATTTGCTCGAGCGCCCCCATGCGGTAACAGTCCGTAGTAATGATGGCAACGGTTCGATTGCCCCTCAGCATTTCGCGACCCGCAATTTTGGCGATGGTTGTGGATTTTCCGACTCCGGTTGGCCCCAAAAGAAGCATCACTGCTGAACGACCTTTGCGGATGGGAATTCCTGGGGATGCCGGGATGCGACTGGCCAAAATGCGACGACTTGCAGCCAGAAGCCGGCTTCCGGAGCGGTCCTCCGGGGGGCAAGAAATCATAAGTTCCGCGATGATATCCTGAATTACCGCTTGGGTCAGGCCGGCCCGCTCAAGGCCCTTTGCGATGGATTGGAATTCGGCGGGCATGCCCGCCTGGGAAGTCTTCATGCTGGTCTTCAGCTCGTCCCGCAGATGATGGACATCCTGGCGCAAAGCTTGAACCTCGTGCATGGTCTTTTCGACTTTGCCACCCAGGCCTACGGAATTCCGACCATTATGATCAAGAACCTTGGACTCCTCATCGATATTGCGCCATTGGACTTTTTGCACTCCGCGGCGGTCGTATGCCCCGGGAGCACTGACGGGGTCGCTACCCATTTCGGCGGAGGGAATGGCCTCGGGCGGAAGCACCGTTTCATCCAAGGCCGCCGTCACTTCCACGCCCTCGGATTTGCCGAGCAAATTCTTCGGTTCATGGATTTTCAGGATCACCGCTTCGGGACCGAGGTCGGCCTTCACCAGCAGGAGGGCCTCACGAGTCGTCTTGGCTTGGTATTTTTTAATCTTCATGGATGCTCAAATTGGCGAAGGATGTGATATTGATCCCGCTTACGATTTCACTGTAGGAAAGGATAACAAGATTTGGCACGCTGCTTTCGACCAATTTTTTCAGAGGAAAGCGGATATTGGGCGAACAGACCATGACGGGATTTTCGTTCGAAGCAATGGCTTGATCGTGTACTTTTTGGGCGGCATCTAAAATGCGACCCACCAGATCGGGGCGCAGAACGAGCCTTGGACCACGGTTGGTGTTCTGCAAGGAGGCTTCAAGCATCTGCTCTAGCTGGGGATCAATAGTGATCACGGGAATCGTATTTGCGGGACTACGATAGACTTTGCAGATTTGGCGCGACAAAGCCAAGCGACATTGTTCCGTCAAATAGGCGGAATCTTTGGAGGCCTTGGCGGCGTTGGCCAGAATTTCAAGGATGGTTCCCAGGTCACGAATGGAAACCCGTTCGCTCAGCAAATTGCAAAGCACCTGTTGGATTTCGCCCAAACTCAGCAAGGTCGGCGTAACTTCATCCACCACGGCCGGGCTATGCTTCTTCAAGTTGTCCACCAAAGTCTTAATGTCTTGGCGGGTAATAATTTCGGCCGCCTGGTGGCGAATGATCTCGGTCAAGTGGGTAACCATCACCGCGGGAAGTTCGACCACCGTGTACCCGGCCAGTTCGGCATTTTCCTTTTGGGATTCCGTGATCCAGAGGGCGGGAAGTCCAAAGGCCGGCTCCTTGGTCTTGATTCCGACCACTTTTTGACTCACCTTTCCTGGATTCATAGCCAGGTAGGATCCCATCATCAGCTCGCCACGCCCCACATCGACACCCTTCACCTTGACCAGGTATTCGTTAGGGCCCAGCTGAATATTGTCGCGAATGCGGATAGGAGGAACGATAATTCCTATTTCGGATGCCATTTGTCTGCGAAGCATAGTAATTCGCTCAAGCAGGTCTCCGCCCTGGGCCGAATCCACCAAAGGAATCATCCCATAGCCAATCTCCAGCTCCATCTGTTCCACTTGCAGGAAGTCCTCAATTTTTTCTTCGCGCGCAGGCGTCTGGGTGGCAGCCTCTTCGGCGGCTTTTTCCTCTTCTTCCTGGATCTTGGTTCTCGATTTTTGTCCAATCATTCGGTAGGCGGTAAAGCCGAGCAAGCTTGCAATTCCCAGGAAGGCGAAGGTGGGCATTCCCGGAATAATCCCGAGCATGGCCATCACAAAGGCCGCCACTCCGAGGGATTTGGAGCTCTGGGAAAACTGCGCCAAAATTTCGGAACCCAGGTTTCCGGTGGAAGCCGCGCGGGTAACGATAATACCCGATGCGGTCGAAATCATCAGAGCAGGAATCTGGGTCACCAGGCCATCGCCAATGGTCAATTTGGTATAGGTCTCTAAAGCCTGCAGCACATCCATGTTCAACATGGCCACACCCAGGATCAGGCCTCCGACAATATTGATGCCCGTAATAATCAAACCGGCAATGGCATCGCCACGCACAAACTTGGACGCACCGTCCATGGCACCATAAAAATCAGCTTCACGTGAGATGTTGGAGCGACGCAGCTTCGCTTCCGCCTCGGAAATAATTCCGGCATTCAAATCGGCATCAACGGCCATTTGCTTTCCGGGCATTGCATCCAAAGTAAAGCGGGCCGCGACTTCGGCAATGCGGCCAGAACCTTTGGTGATCACCACAAACTGGATAATCACCAGAATGATGAACATGATGAACCCGACAATAATGTTTCCGGAGGTCACAAAATCACCGAAGGCCTGGATCACGGAGCCCGCATGCCCCTGGGACAGAATCAAACGGGTTGCCGCAATATTCAAGGCCAGACGAAACAAGGTGATGACCAGAAGCAGGCCTGGGAATACTGAAAATTCGAGGACCTTCTCCAAATACATGGAAATCATCAGAATCAAAAGCGCTAAGCTGATATTCAAAGCAAGCAATACATCAAGGATCACCGGAGGAAGCGGGATGATCATCATGATCACAATCCCTACCACGCCCAGAATGACCACAGCATCCTTGTGCTTGGCCAGACCCTGCAGTCCTTTTAATGCATTCGCTCTATCCATTACAACTTACTCATCCTCATTCGATCACTTGATGTACCCGAACCAAAGTGGGCAAAGTCAGACCACTGCCACTCCCCATTCGCGTACCGTCGCTAGAAAGCCTGACCACTTCACCAGCGCCCTTGTCGGCGACCCAAACACCTTGATCCACCGCATAGGTAGAAACTGATGCGGGAGAAATAAACCCATTGACCGCCAAACCATCCGAAACTTTGCGGGAACCGACCGTGGTTCGGAGGAATTTGTAGACCGAACCCGCAAGAATGTCGGAGACCCAGCAAACCCCTCCCCCGGAGGACAGCGAATTGGCAAATTCAAATCCGGTAATGTTGGCTTTGACATCACCGGAGGTATCCACCACGACCACCCGGGAGCTGTCGGCGATCCAGGCATATCCAGTGACGGGATCATAGCTGACAACCGAAGGCCGGTTGAAGTTGTATGCGGCACCCTGGAAAATCCGTGCTTTGGCCTCCCCGTTGCGGATGAACCCGACATAATCCTGCTCCGGACTCACAAACCAAACGAGATTCCGTTCAAACTGGTCGATGGAAAGACCCTTTACCGGACCCGGAATGTCGTAACTGGTTCCAATTGCGGTGAACCCCGAATCCAAATTATTCATGCTGAAGCGACGCACCCGGCTGTAGAGGGTGTCGTTGGTAATGGCCTTCATATCCGAGACCCAAATCAACCGGGACTCCACATCGATGGCCAGGGAATATGGAGTCTGAAAAGTGCTTGAATCCTTCCACAGCAACCTTCCATAGGCATCGTACTGATAAATGCTGCTCGACCCGATATCCAGAACCCAAACTTTGTTTTGAATGGTTGAATTTGAATTCAACACGATATCACTGACCTCGTCAAAGGGTCCCCACACACGGGCCACCTCGCTTCCCTTGGGAGAAAACTTAACGAGCTCCTCACCCGAGACCACCCAAGCAGATCCCGCTTCATCATATACAATCAATTGCAAACGGTATTCCCGCGTTCCAAAACCACCCTTGTCCGTCAGGATCAAAGGAAGAATCGTGTCAAGAAGTCCGTTGGGCGCACTCCAGGTCCAGGTCCAAATGGAATCACTTTGGGTTTTGACCTGAAGGGTTCCCATGCCTGCGGGCCATTCAATGGCCTGCACGGGGTATTCGGTATTGAAGGCGTCGGTGTACCGGAAACTCACGTCAATTCGTTCACCAGGGTGCACCGCCAAAGTCAAAATGGAATCCCCCGGCTGGGCAATTCCACCCACCCAAAGACTATCGATACGCGGGAGGATATTCATAATTTCAATCACATCAATCGAAGATTCCTTTCCATCCACGACCACCGCGATCGTATCCAGATAACGATACGTTGTATCAACAACAGTAATATCCTTGCTCCCCGAGGTGGACGCGGAAGAACTCCCCGATCCCGAAGAAGAGCTCGCCTTGACCGTATGGGTGTCCAGGACCATGGTCGCCTTGGGAAGGGATTCCCAATGCAAATAAACCGTGTCTGCGATGATCAAGCCATTCAAACTATCAGAGTTTCGGATCGCAATATCCCCTTTTCCCGTTTTCCAGCGAATACTGCCAGGTTCCTGCACCCCTTCTTCAAGCTTGATCCAAACCTTGAAGAGTCCGCCCTTGTAGATGTAGGCCTTGGCTACTTTGTCTTTATTCACCTGAACCTGCACATCCAACACAGTACTTTTGGGTGTACAAGCCACTAACCCCAAAACAACAAGAACCAATAGCCACCGGATCATACGAATGCCGCCTTTTGCTTGTCCATACTAAATACATACGCAAGAACTTCTGCAACACCGTTGTAGAGCTCCTGCGGAACACCGTCACCCACCTGGACCTGGTCATACATGGCACGGGCGAGAGGTTTATTTTCCACAATGGGAACGCCATTTTCCTTAGCCAAATTTCGGATATGCTCCGCAATCAATCGTTTTCCTTTAGCAACAACAACGGGGACTTGATCCTCGCCGCGGTTATAGCGGATGGCGATGGCAATAAAGGTCGGGTTGGTGATGACCACCGTCGCCTTGGGAACTTCGTGCACCATGAACTGCTGGTGCATCTTGTACATCGCCCGCTTGCGCGCTAGGATGGTTTTGGGATCACCCATGGAATTTTTATTTTCCTCTTTGACCTCTTCCTTGGTCATTTTCAAATCGTTGGTTGTCTTACGTTTTTGATAAATCCAATCAATAATTCCGAGAATCAGAAGCAATATCGCAACCTTCCAAAGGATTTCAAAAGCCAAATCTACGATGAGCCCGACGATACCCGCCAAGTCCAAGTCCACCGAAGTTAAAATATCGTCCAAGCGGTTGCGGATCGCATCATAGGAAACATAACCGATCGCAGCCATTTTCGCCAGACCTTTCAACAGCTCAATCCAAGCCTCCTTCCCAAAAATTCCGGTAACCGCCTGGAGGTTGAAAAGCTTTTTCAAATCAAATTCCAGAGGCTTGGTGGTGAAGTTGAGGCCGACCTGGAGGAGATTCACCACCAGCCCGGCCACCAACAAAAGGACCAAAATCGGCCACATCATTTCCATCATCAATTTAAGCACATGCACGATCAGGAAATTAAACCATTGGTCCGTTGGTTCAGGAACAAAGGCCAAAGTCCCAAAGAATTCCCTCATCAGATCCATGCTGGATTGAGAAAATTGTCCTCCAAATTTGGCGATGCCTACAATACCCACAAAGAGAATCACCGAAGAATTCAAATCCATGGAACGCCCGAGTTGCCCACGGTCCCTAGCTTCATCCAGCTTTCGCCCGGAGGGGGCTTCGGTTTTGTCTTCGCTATCTTCAGCCATGGACAGCCCCCGACTTTAGCAGGTAGGCGATGGCCTCTTGAACTTGCCGAAAATTGGAATCGAAGAGCATGCTCATCAGTGGAAAACTTTGCCACATAATGAATATTCCTACCACAATTTTTAAAGGAACCGCAACGACCCACACATTCATCTCGGGCATTACGCGCGACATCAAAGCCATGCCGAGCGACATCATCAAAAGGGCAATCATTACCGGAGCAGCCAATTTAACCCCCGTCACCAGGGCCAGGCCGGACATGAGACAGACGGTACGCGCAATAGGGAGCATTTCCCAATTGAAATGCCCAATTGGAATATACTGGAATGATTCAATGACCACCTGAATGAAATAATAATGGAATCCCTTCACCAGAAAAGCAATCGAAAACACCAGCACCAGCAGAACACCGATTTCGTCTCCACTTTCATCCTGAATGGGATCCATGGTACCGCCCATGGAAATGCCAATATCCCGGGAAATAATATGACCTCCGATAACCACAAAATGAAAGAGATAGGTTGCCGTGAATCCGATCATCAGGCCAATCATCACCTGTTCCAGAACCAGTATAAAAAAGAAGATGGGCGAATTTTGGATGACAAAACCCGCAGGAGGCAACAAGGGGAAGGCGGCCAGGGCCAAAAAAAACGAGAGGCCGGCCTTTACCGTAGTGGGGATGACTCCGGTAATGGAAAGAAACGGCAAAATGAAAACGAGCACACTGACCCGCACCAAAACCAGAGAGAAGAGTTCAATCGACTCAACACTCAGATCCAGGTTTGTGGCAAGCATGGAAAGCATGGATATCGCCTATCAGGGAATCAAATTGGGAATAACTTTCATGAGGTCGACAAAAAAATCCCGGAACAGTTGCACCATGGTGGGAAGGAAAAACAAAAGCACGAGCGTGACCCCCACAATCTTGGGAATAAAGGTCATGGTCATTTCGTTGATGTGGGTCATGGTTTGAAACAAGGAAACAGCAAGGCCAATCACCAAGGCCGTCACCAGCATGGGCCCACTCAGATAGAGCATGAGCACCATGGCGTTTCGCCCAATATCAATTACCATCAGATCAGACATTGTTCACCTCTTTTTCCCTAATGGAAACTCAGCAGAACTTGTTGCACAATTAAATTCCACCCATCCACCATTACGAATAAAATCAATTTAAACGGCATGGAAATCATGACCGGCGGGAGCATCATCATACCCATGGACATCAGAATCGAAGCCACGGCCATGTCAATCACCAGGAAGGGAATGTAAATCAAGAACCCAATAATGAAAGCCGTCTTCATTTCGGAGAGAATGAAGGCAGGAATCACCACGGTCATGGTCAGGTCGTCCACCGTCTTTGGATTGGCCTGTTTGGTTGCGCGCACAAAAAGGGCGAGCTCCTTTTCCCCGGTTTGACGCAGCATGAACTCCCGCAAGGGTTTGATCGCCTTGTCCATCCCCTGTTTGTAATCGATTTCTTTTTTCATGTAGGGCTGAATCGCTTCATCGTTGATGCGGTTGAAGGTCGGTGCCATCACAAAGAAGGTTAAAAAGAGAGAAAGCCCCATCACCATCTGGTTGGGGGGCGCTTCCGGAGTTCCGAGTGCTTTTTTGACAAAATTCAAAACGATCACAATTCGGGTAAAGGCTGTCATCATGATGATGATCGAGGGGGCGAGCGAAAGCACGGTCAGGAGGGCAACGATTTCCAGGGTTACTGCGATGTCCTCGGGAGCTCCCGCTTTATCAACCCCAAATGTCACTTTTGGAAAGGGAAGCGCCGCCTGGGACCAGGCCACGCCTGCAAAAATCAACAAAAAGAAAATTAAGGTTCTGGCCCGACTTGCCGATATACCCGAGAAGGAGAGGAACTTCATTTGCCACCGTCCTTGCGAAAACGCGAAAGCATTTGGTTCACGGTCTGGGAAAATTGCGCCGGAGTCACAATGGCAGCCTGAGCATTCTGGAGCAGGGTTTTTGCTTCATCCCCTTCCATGATGGCAAGAGTCCGCATGGAATCCGGAGTGGCTCCCAGCAAAATCACCTTGGATTCACCCACCCGCATCAACACCACCTTTTGGTGTTGCCCCAAGTGATAACTCTCCAGCAACTGCAAAGCTTTGCCACCAGCGGAAGGAGGCAAATCCATTTTTCGGACTTTGCGGGCAAGGTAGTAGAGAGCATAGATTAACGCCAAAACAATAATAAGGCTTATTGCCAGCCGTAACGCGATGCCAATGAAATCAGGAGGACCCGCCGGGGTAGTGGCTTGCACCTGAGCTGCCGCACGAGACCCATCAAGAATCAAATTCAAGTTTTCAATTTTTTTGTCCAATCCTCCCACTGAAGCCGAGGACTGGGCAAAGACGATCCCAAATGAAACCAATAAGACGATTGCAAACCATGAACGAATTCCCACGATTACCTCAACATTTTAATACGTTCTTCCGGAGTCACCAGATTCACCAAGCGAACACCGAAATTTTCATCCACCACAACCACTTCACCCTTTGCCACGATCTTGCCGTTGATCAAAATATCCACAGGCTCTCCTGCAAAGCGCTCCATTTCAATGATCGCACCTGGGCCTAGTTCCAAAACCCTTTTAAGGCTCATCTGAGTGCGGCCCAGCTCAATGGTAATAGGCAATTCGATATCGATCAGAAGATCCAGGGCCTTGTTGCCCGTGGAGCCGTAGCCACCACCATGATTTCCGATTGAAGGAGAATGGGGAGCTTGGATTGGAGCCCCTTGCATGGCGCTGGTCAATGGCGCGGAGGGAGACGAAGCGCCAATTCCGAGACTGGAAAGACTGGTATCCGCGGCCGAACTGGATTTGGAAGCTTCATCTGAAAGTTTACTGGTTTTCAGGGAATCTAAGAGGGAACTGTCGAGGAGCCAATAGGCCTTCTGCTCCGGAAACCCTTCCACATGCAGCTTGATTTCCACCACGGCTTTGTAGGGGTCCAAATTGTTGACGGCAAGCAAATCATTGACCGTGCTTTGCCCGATTTCAACCGAAATACCCACCTCATTGGACATGGTCGTCGAAGAAGAACCCATGATTTGATTCATGATCTCCTGAATCGCATCCTTGTGGTCTTCGGAATAATCGACATTACCACTCCCCATAAGCATCAAATCCGCGAGGATTGCCACGGTCTTTTTTTCGATGGCCAGATCCAAACGGCCGGATAATTCCTTGCGAAGGACACAATTCAACACCAGGCCATTCGCCACCAAATCATCAGGAAGGTTCTCCAGTTCGGAGGTGGTCTGAATCGGCATGAACTGAAAGTCCACGCTCCGAGACAACACAGTGGAAACCACCCCGGAAGCCTGCTCGGAAACAAGCCGGACCAACTTCTTGGCCGCATCGTATTCGGGACCTGTGGCCTGAGGCATGGAAATACTTCCCATCCCCAGCCCCTTGGTCAGGGCATCAATATCTTCTTGGCTGAGTAATCCGTTATCGGTCGACATCGCCAACCTCCCGATCGATGATTGCAGTGATCTGAATTGATTTGTTGCGACCGACTACGCCTGGCTTGCCCAGGAACTCGGGACGGTCTTCGACAAAGACCACCAAGTCGGAATTCGCAAGCTTGTCAAGCACCAGAACATCTCCGATGCCCAATTGAAGAAAATCCCGGACAGTCAGACGGGTTTCCCCTATCTGGCAGCGCAAGGTAAGCGGCGTATTGCCCAGCTCGCGTTCCACCAGGCGCCTCGTTTCCTGGGTCGTCGTCTTTTGCGAGGAAATCCAGGATTCACCAGACAGCTTGTCAATAATGGATTCAAGCAAAATAAAGGGGAAGCAAAGGCTCATTAATCCAGAGCCGTTGCGCATTTTCACTTCGAGGGAAATGAGCACCACCGTTTCACCGGGAGGCGCGATCTGCACAAATAGCGGATTGGTTTCGTAGCCCTCCATTTTGGGGCTGAAAATTCCGATATTTTCCCAGACTTCCTTCAAGTCCATGAGTCCGCGTTCAACAATTTTATTGATCACGGCACGTTCGATGTCCGTCAATTCCCGATTGGTTTCGAGTCCGCGACCTTGGCCACCAAACAGGCGGTCGAGCATGGTGAAAACCAGCGAGGGATTGATCTCGATAATGGCGCTGGATTCCAATGGTTCCATTTGGAACACATAAATGCACGAAGGCGAGCTAATGCTCATAATAACTTCTTGGTAGGTCAGCTGATCGACGCTCACCAGCTCAATTTCCACCAGGGTTCGCAACATGGAAGAGAGCGTTGTGGACAGAAGACGGGCAAAACCTTCGTGAAGATTCTGCAAAGTCCGCATCTGGTCTTTGGAGACTCGGTCTGGACGACGGAAATCATATAGGCCCACTTGCTTGGGGGCAATATTGGCGATCTGCGGAGCTGAGGTTTGAATGGCGATGGAAGGCGAACTGATCTCCATCCCCCCACCATTTCCAACAGATACCTCCCCTGAGGACACTGCGGAGAGCAGTGCGTCAACTTCTTCTTGGGAAAGTATATCACTCATGATCCTACCACCTACTGCACAATGAACTCAACAAAGAACGCTCGTTGAACCTTTCCTAAAGGAATTGGATCTCCACCGGGCTTTTCTTCCACTTCCGCGGGAAGGATTGCATTGACATCGGAGACAATAGCCTCACGGATGGCTTTCTTTCCTTCTACCGTCATCAATTCCGCCAGAGGCTTCGAACTCAAAATGTCAATAATGATATTTTTGATCTTGGGAAGGCGAGGTTCAAGCTCCTCAAGCATTTTTTTGTCGCTTGAGTTCCATTCCAATTGCACCGCGGCTTTCAAAAACCGTTCTCCATTGGTCTCGGCAATGTTCACCGTGACGTCGATTGGCTTTTCAAAGGTGACGCCCATTTCGGTTTGCTTGGCGTGGGCTTCCTTTTCCTTTTCCTGGGCGCTTTGCACGGATTCAAGGACTTTGTCCTCGGGCTTCAGTTTTTTCACAAAATATACGGCCATGGCGGCCTCAATTCCCAGGAACGCGACAAGAATGCCTCCCATGGCGATCCACTTTGTCATGGCTCCCTTGCCTCCTGCGGGCTTTGCGCCTTCTTCCGACTTCGCTTCTTCTTTTGCTGCCATAGGTCATTTCCCCTGTTTTTGTTGATCCAGATAATCAACAAAAATTTGAATGCGACGGTTCTGTGTCCGATTCTCTTCGCTTGTGTTGGGAACGGCTGGACGGTACTCACCGTAGCCGACCGCACTCATGTTGGCTGGATTGATGCCCGCTTTTTCAGAAAGCAGTTCCACCACGGAAAGAGCGCGTGCACTTGACAATTCCCAATTGGATCGAAATTGGCTATTGCTGATAGGGACATCGTCCGTGTGTCCCTCCACCCGGACTTTCAAGTCGGGCGTACTCTTGACAATGGTCGCGATGTCCGCAACGATTTGCTCTCCCGTGGCCTTCAAATCCGCAGATCCAGAAGCAAACCCCACGGGGTCGCGCAAAAGAATCGCAATCCCTTTTTCCGTAACTTCCACCTTGACCGATTCTCCCAATTGCTTTTGCTGGAAAACCTGCTGCAATTTCCGGGCATCATTAATGGAGTTCTTACGTCGATTTTCGCCTCCATCCTCCTTGGGAATTTGCAGAAAAGGATTTACGGCGATGGTGGGAAAGCTTTCGAGGACGCCAAAGGCCCCTGACAAGGATTCTGCCGTGATCTTGAACTTGGCGGTTTCAAACGTTGCCATGGACACTAACATGACAAAAAAGGTCAACAGCAAGGTCATCAGATCACCAAAGGTGAGCATGTACGCCGGCGCACCCCGAGGAGTGTATTCCTGACGTTTGACCCTAGCCACGTTTGGCCTCCTTCTCACGGGCTTCGCGGACTTTGATCCGATCGTCGGGAGCCAGATAGGTCAGCATTTTCCATTCCATGAGGCGAGGGTTTTCGCCACTTTGCAGCGCCATCACCCCTTCCATAATCATGGTTTTAGCTTGAATTTCCTTGGCGCTGTAGCCCCGGAGCTTTATTGCCAGAGGTAAGCAGAAAAGATTGGCGATCAGGGCTCCGTAAAAGGTTGTGATCAGGGCCACAGCCATTGCGGGACCGATGGTATCGGGATCGGACATGTTGGCTAGCATCAGGACAAGTCCGATCAATGTTCCAATCATGCCGAAAGCCGGAGCGATGGCGGCCAAGTCTTCCAAGACCTGGGAACCCTTGTGGTGGCGCTGTTCGATTTGATCAAGCTCGCTTTCGAGCAGGGCGCGGATAATGGCGGGATCGGTCCCGTCCACAGCCAGCTGCAAGCCTCGCCGGAAAAATTCATCGTTGATTTGGAAGAGTCCATTCTCCAGGGAAAGAATCCCCTCGCGCCTCGCCTGTTCCGAAAGCGCAATGAAGCGGCCCACCAAGGCGATTTGATCGATCTTGACGGGGATAAAGGCATTCTTGAGCGCGGATAGCAAATTAGACAGAGTAGACAAGGGGTAGGCAATGAAAATCGCGGAAAGGGAACCACCTAAGGTAATTGCTACCGACGGCAAGTCGATAAACATGGCAATCCGCGAAGAATCCCCAATGCCCCAGAAGACAATGAGGTAGATTCCAGCGACTATTCCACCAATGGTTGCAAAATCCATATATTCTACCCGAAAGATACATTATTTCCACCATAGCTAACCCATTGAAAATCAATAGGTTAGCCCCATGGAACCTGCTTATCGCTTCAAGGCCACAAGTTCCTCAAGCATGTAGTCCGAAACGGTGATCACGCGGGCGTTCGCCTGGTACCCACGCTGGGTCGTAATCATCTGAGTGAATTCCGCGGCCAAATCCACATTGGAACCTTCCAAAGCACCGGGCTTGATGCTGGAAGAACTCTGTGTGCCTGGCGCCCCATATACGGGATCACCGCTATTGGAGGTGCTGGTATACACGGAGTCCGAAAGCCGCAAAAGACCACCCGGGTTAGTGAAATCCACTACTTGAATCTGGGCCAATTGGCGAGAAGTTCCATTGCTGAAAGATCCCTGAATCACTCCATACTCATCAATGGAAATATCCTGGAGGTTTCCTGTGCTATAGCCATCCTGCTTCACCGCAGAGATCGTTGTGGCGGAGCTGAACTGGGTCAGTCCCTGGAAGTCCCCTGGGCCACCCACATTCAAATTCAGGCGGAGCAAATTCGATCCATTGTTGGGGTCCATGACCAGCTGGGACGATCCGTCATCATTGATAAAGGAGGCTACCGATCCATCCTGCCCAAAGGTCACCTGGCCGCTTCCGCCCTGGGTAATCGTTTCTTTGCCGTTAAACTTCACGGACCAGTCCCAAATGCCAGGTGTTCCCGTATGGACAAACTGGGTGGTCAGAATATGCTCTTCACCGGTGTCGTCATAGACCGTAATCGAGGTATCAAATACGCCCACATCGGCTGCAATCTGCTTGTCCGTAAAGCTGGTGTTGGCATTGAACAGCGTTGGCGCAGGGTTTTGGTTGTTGGCATTTGTTGCACGGATGGTGATATTATTCAGCGCAAAGTCCACACCTTTTGCGCCACGGAAAACCATGGATCCATCGGGGATGCCATCTGCGGTTCCAGCGGTGTTGATGGTCACGGTTGGATTATTCAGCACAGTGCCGTCATCCATAGGGAGCTTCAAAGTATCGCGGGCCATGCGAAGGACCTGGTCCATGGTCGTGTAGGCACCCGGAACAATGGAGCCGTTATCAAAGGTCAGGGAAAGGCCTTCGTCGGAAGAGTTTGCAGTATCCTTGCCCACCATGCCCGTGATGTCAATAATGTCACCGGCCTCCAGTCCAAGGGAATCTCCGCTGGCATCCATGAGTTCACTCAGGCGATCGCCTGCAATGCCACTGAGCAAGTCTCCGCCGTAGGCTGGAGTGCGCAACGTGTCGGTGTAGTAGGTACCACCCGCAGTCATGCGGGAAGGAACATTCATGGCCTTGTTCAGGTAGGGATTGGATAGTGGATTATTCGAGGTGATTTGTAGATTATCAACATCGGCACCTGGAGTAAAGGCAATGGCTCCACGGTTCACATTGGTTTCGTCCGTCACCACGGCAACCGTGCCGGTATTTACGACAGCGGCGATCGCATTCACCAAACCACTCATGGTAGATATTTCACCTGGATCGGTTCCCACCGTAACCTGGACAGATGTGGCCACTCCACCAACGTAGCAGCTGATGGTCATGACGTCGCCTTCTTTGATTCCGAGGTCTTGACCCTTGCCGGCGAAAACGCCGTACAGGCTATCATCGGCGGTATTCGCGCCAGCGGAGTCCACACCGCCATCGGTGGCATGATGCAGGAAGCGCTGGGTGTAAATCACCGAGCCCTTGGCATCGGCTTCGGAATTCAGGTTCCGGGAGAATTTGACTTCTTCCGTGGCTTTGGCAGGTGCCTGTTCATTGAAAGGAACAGAGATGTCGCCGACCACAGTTCCGGCAGGGAAGCTTCCCGTGGCATCCGCCATTTTACCTTGCAGAATCATGCCGTTGGTGGGAAGAACCACCTTGCCATTGGAATCCAGCTGAAACCCGCCATTACGGGTGTAGTAGGTCCCTTGACCATCGGAGACACCGAAGAAGGCGTTACCCTGAATGGCCAAATCAAGGACCCGGCCCGTGGCCTGCAAGTTGCCTTGACCCGTCATGGTGTCGATAGACCCCACGGACATACCCAGACCCACCTGCAAAGGATTGGTTCCACCGCCGTCTCCAGGTGGACGGCTCGCGCCCTGCAGAAGCTGGGAGAAGCTTTCTTCAAAAGTTACGCGACCGGTTTTGTAGCCGACCGTATTCACATTGGCAATATTATTACCAACGATGTCCATCTGGGTCTGATGATTTTGCAGGCCCGAGATTGCGGAGGAAAGGGATCTTAACATATGCTAACTCCTTGCGGTTCGGTCTATCCGTTTACTGACAATAAATCTTTGAGGTAGTAGGAATCTTCGCCCACCTGAATTTTGGATCCGGTAGCGCCATAGCGCAGACCAGAAACAGTTCCCTCAGTGTAAGTGTGTCCCACAACTTTCAATTTGGTTGCATCTAAAATTTCTACGGTGTAGCTACCCTTGGGCGCTGGAGCACCGTCATCGGTAAGGCCATCCCAGGAAAATTCGCCTTCTACCTGGCCACTGGGCATTTTGAGGCTTCGGTAGGCAATTACATCCCCTGCGGCATTTTTTACGGCAGCATTTGCCGAAGAAACCCCTTCATCGACCTGCACATCAAATGCCACGTCGCTTCCGGAATACTTGATTTCAGAATCCGCCACCCGGACAATTTTTCCCAATAAACTCGTGGCAGAAGCGTTCACCGTGCTTGCGCTGTTCAGCGTCTGCGTAGTCATGAAACTATTCATGTTGTCCGCAAGGGACGTCATGGAGGTTTCCACATTCTTATTGGTTTCCAAGGAGGAGAATTGGGCAAGCTGGGCCACAAATTCCGTATCGGCCTTGGGGCTCAAGGGGTCCTGGAAGCGGAGCTGAGTCACCAGGAGGTTCAAAAAGTCGTCCTTTCCCAAGGCATTTGCATCCTTGAAAAGACTGGTATCCCCTTCCGAAACAACCTTGCTGTCTCCAGACACCGTGGAAGTTACAACCCGGCCGCTGGAGGATGTATTGGGATTGGTCAGATCCGAGAGGTCGTACGCCTTGACGCTCTTCCCTAATTCAACTGTATTCCACATGCCAGCCATAAACACTCCTTAGGCAATTACTTCCATGGTGTTGTATCCGAGTCTCCGTCCAGTGTCGACATCAGGTACATCCACAGTAACATCAGCAAATGTCATGCCACGCCCAAAATGACGGTTATGGAAGTTTCTCCTGGCGTTGGCAGCATCCTTGTCACCATTCTGGTTTTCGGGGCGGCCAGAATCCACCTGGACCTCCATGCGATCCAGTTTTACATTCTGCTGTTCCAAGGAGTCCCGGAGTTTTTGAATCGAGGACTCCATGACCTTCTTGACATTTTCATCATCCACCACCATGTGAATGCGAATTTCACCGGGACGCGAGGTCACTTCTAGCTCTACATGGCCAAGCGAAGGCGGATCCAGGCGCAAGGTGGTGCGGGATTCTCCGTTCTGCACCATGATCTGGATGCGATGGGAAACCTGTCGGACTGTCTGATGCCGATCCATGTTCTCAAGCATCCTGGAAGAAGTCGCCTTTGCCGCCGCGATCTCACCCGGGCTTTTCAGGGGTTCCCCGGTCTTGATACTTGAATCGGTCCCGACCGGCGCTTCCGCCACTTGAGCCATTTTATTGACAGACTCATTTACTGCAGGCTTCACCGAATCGGAGGCCTGGGCAACCGGGTCAGAATTCACCGTGGATTTTGAGTGTTTCGTGGCCAGATCATGATTTGAAAGCGGATCCTGCGAATCTTTTTTTTGGACATCCCCAACGGGTGGCTGGGATTCTGAATTCTTTTGCTCCTGCTGGGGCTTGGAATTGCCCTCCTGGCCCGCATCGGACCGGGCCTGGTTTTCCGCCACCGTGGCCACAATGATATTCTCTTTCGAGTCACCCTCAGGGCTTCCCTTTCCGTCCCGGACCAGGGCTGGATCCTGTGCCTCTTTTTTGTCTGCAAGGCCAGATTCCCTTGACTTTCCTGCGATCTGGGACGCAATGACAGGTGCAACAGCCTGCCCTTCTGGCGATGGCATGTTGGATGTAACCTGAGCTACGGAATTGGGGTCGGATTTCGATAAAGATTCCGCATTGTCCTTTTCCGTGGCCTGGGAAAATTCGTCAAATGTTTTGGCTGACGTATGGGTGTTCTGAATCCCGGAAGAAGCCACCTCGGCGAAGCTCCCTGAGGCGGTTTTCACCCCAGCATCCAAAACATTTTCTGCCTGGGGTTGGGCGAAAATGGATTGGGGCAGCTGGGGAATTTCCTTCTGGATTTTTTCCACGAGCTTCTGCGCATCGGAAACAACCCCGCTCGCTTCAACCGCCGTGGCTCCAAGCATTTCGGTCAATTTTTGCGAAAGCTGTTGCAGGGCTAGGTCCAGTTCCTGAGGCGAAAGGGATTGCCAATCTTCAAAATTCACTGGGGTTTCGGCAAGCTCCGGGCTTTGTAGAAGCTGCTGCAATTGTCCCATCAGAGCCATGAGGTCATCGGATGGCTGATTTTGCATGTCTGATTTATCGAACTCGGGAAATATGGCACCCTGGCTTTGCAGAATCGCCTTGAAGGCCTCAATCTCTTTGGGAGAAAGCATGTCCAGGGGATTGACCTTGGATTGTGGCTCTCCCGACAACGGAAGCGCGGACTCATCAACCGCAACCGTACCGGTCACAAATTGTTGGAACAGGGCTGCGAAACCACCCGCATCTCCCACAGGCTGCTGTGTTGCGGATTCTACGCCTGGCGTACTAGGAATTGCCTGAATCGGATCCATATTCACCTCTCAGAGTCCTTGTTTTTTCCAGCCAAGAATTTGGGTAATGGCGGCCGCTCTCTTGGAGTCCATGGCGCCAATAGCTGCCATGATTTTGGCCTGGGACCGGGTCTCGGGGACCCGCTTCAGAATTTTGGCCACAGTCAGATCATCCAGGTTGAGCAAAATCGGGGCGGACTCGACGGGCTTCATGGCGCCATAAATTAGAGCCAATTCCTCAATCCGCTGATCGGAAAGCTGCTTGGACTGATCCACCATTTCTTCGATGCGCTTGCGGTCGGCACCCATGGCTTCCTTCAAACGGGCATTTTCTGCCTTCATGCTTTCCATGCGGGCAATTTCTTCCTGCAATTTGGCCTGACTGGCTGCCAGCTCGCCTTCCTTCTTCTTGTTGGCCTCAAATAGCCGACTCTGTTCCAAATCATGTTGATCTTGGGCAGGGTTCATCTTCTCTAGGTAGCCTAAGAGCTTGGACCGGACGGCGGAGTCTTCTCCGAACTCCAAATGCGCGGTCCCCGTGCCCAGAAGCACCGCAAAAAAGATAACGGGAAACAACAGTACCGAGGCAAGGCCTACTCCAATAATGTCCGTAATCTTCAAGTTCATGGGATAATCTCCAAAATCATTCAAACATACTATCGCAAGGATCGTGCCAAATAAAACAGAAGCCCCGGTCTAACGACCAGGGCCCGCAAAATCCATGTTTTCAGGGTTTACAACAGCGCAACAATGCGCTGGGCGATCTGGTCCACGACCTCGGGAGCCATCCTATAGGAATTGGATTGGATGCGCTCACGAACATGGTCTACCCGCTCCATACGGTTCTTTTCCCAATCGCTCTGGGTGTTTGAAACTTCCTGATATTTGCGTTTCCCTTCGCTGGAAAGCACAACCTGGTCAACCGGTATCTGTACTTCCGCAGACTCCTTGGCGCCCTTGCGAGCGTCAGGGGTGCGGAGGTATTCCGCCACTCGTGCCACAATTTGCGTCTGCATGATTCTATCCTCGTTCTACGTTCCCCACAGGGGGGACTACATTCATATTATCGGCAAGCCCAGGGATGAACTTGAAGTCTTAACTTTAAGTTTATCCGGCGTTGCTAAAATTTTACAAATCCGAGGATTTTATCGGATGTCAGCCTGCAAATCCGCCAGAAGAGCCAAAATATCGGAGTCTTGCGGAAAAAGCTTGGCTCCAGTCCGAAGGGCTTCTAAAGCCTGGGGGACGTCATTCAGCAAAATATTGACCTGACCCAGGGAGAGCAACACGATGGCGCTTTCTTCCAAAAGGCGGGCAAAAGAAAGGCTCGCCCGACATTCTTTATATTGCTCATGCTCAAACAACAAGCCTGCAAGCTTAAGGCCTGCCATGGTTTCTCCCTTGCCCACGGCGATCCCCATTCGCAGAATTTCCATCGCGAGCGGACGAATCCCCTTTTCCATCCAATAATGCCCCAACATTTTGCAGGCCCGGATTCGGATCTGCTGAAAATCAACGGGCATTAGGGTGGGCTTTTCCTGGAAATGAATCAGACAGCTGTAGTCCGCAGCGACCAAATCTAGGTTTCCCTGAGCTTCGTTCAACTGGGCCCTCAAAAACAAGGCATTGGGCTGGGTCGGATTACGAAGAAGGTATTCGTTTATCATGGCGAGCGCTTCTTCCCGGAACCCCAGGTTGCCACGGCATTCGGCAAGTTTCACCGGCAGGATCTGCAAAATGTGCTTATCTTCCCCCGCCCGTTCCGCCTGGGCCATGGACAAGCTGTACCAATGCCTCGCCTCGTCGAATTCCCCCAGATCGAGGTAGGCGTTGCCCATGGCAAAAAACTTCATGGCATTGACAGAACCCGGGGACCGCTCAATATCGTCCTGCATCAATTCAAGATTTCGCCGTTGCTTGAATTTAACCGTTTCTGGATCCGTATAGCCCGTATGGACAACGCGAATATCCATGAATTCCACCGGCATTCCGAGCGCCTGCAATGAGGGCATTACCTGCTCATGTACGCGCCCCACAAAGCGAATCTCCGGCTGGTTCGGGAAGAGGCGGATCTGATTGAACACGGCTCCAGTAAGGCCCGCATCCTGACTATTCTTGATCAGGAATCCATAGGCTTTTTTTGCCTTTGCGGTCTGCACCAAGTTCTTGATTCTTTCCAAATCCTCCGGCAACAAGACATCATCGGCATCGAGCCAAAGAATCCACTGGCCCTGGGATTCTTCGAGGGAACGATTGCGGGCGGCAGAAAAATCCTGGATCCAGGGGAAATGAAAAACCCGGGCCCCCGCCTGGGTAGCGATCTCCACGGTCCGGTCGGTAGAACCTGTATCCACAATAACCAGATCATCCCATAGACCACGGATGGAATCCAGACAGGCCTTCAGGTGAGTTTCTTCATTCTTTACGATCATGGCCACGGATAGGAGAGGTCGTTTTGATTCTTCAGGGGATTCGCCAAATGCCGTTGCCATGCGCTCGCGGACCCGGTTCATCTGAACTGTATTTCCAATCTTCTCGTAGGCAAGCATCAGCGCAAGCCAAGCATCGCGGCTCGCTTTAGGGTTGGTTGCCACGGCCCTTTCCAAATGCAAAATGGCTGCAGAGGCGTCTCCCAAGGCGAGCGAGGCCTTGCCTAGGAAAATCGAAGACTCCACCACCACGGGATAAGCCTCATGGAACTGGGTGGCCCACTGCAAAACCAGGCTCGGATTTTGTTTGATTGTGGCGATATCGCAAAGAAATTTAAAACTGTACATCCGCATCACATCGTAATGGGACACCTGGGATCCAGAACTCCGTTCCAGAGTAAGAATCTTTTCAAATAAAGGAGCTGCATCATCGTATTTCTTCAGAATATACAGGGACTCAGCCTTGTAGAAAAGAGGATCGATCCGGGTGGGAATTCTGGCGATGGCTTTTTCCAGCCATTCAATGGCGTTTGGGTAATCCGCCTTCAGCTGATAGGACTTCCCAATGGTGATGAAGGCCTCGTTGTAGGCTTCGGTATTGATATTCTCCGCACCAGGAATGTCAAAAATTTCTTTGTATGCTGCGATGGCTTCGTCGTGCCGTCCCAAAATTTGAAAAGCATCTCCCAATTGACAGGAGACCACCGGATCTTTTCCCCGGTCAGGCTCGGTCAGGATCAGTTCCAGATTACGCTCCGACTTGGATTTGCGCAAGTCTTCGGACTCATAACCCGTATGATGAATAATGGTGTCCACATAATAGACATGCAGACCCACAGCCGCAATACCATAAATAATTTGCTCATGGATACGCCGTTCAAAACGGATGCGCGGATGATTGGGGAACATGCGAATTTGCAAAAAGCGTGCGCCAATCGGCAATCCCCCACTTTGTGTGTTAATCACCTGAAAGCCAAAGGCGCGATCCAGTGTGGCTCGCTTCAGTTTGTTGAAATTCGCCACCTGTTCCGGAGGAACCACATCGTCCGCATCCATCCAAAGACACCAAGCGCAGGTCGCTGCGGCAAGGCTCAGGTTGCGCGAATAGCTAAAATCACGTCTCCACTCGGAATGAATCACCTTGACTTTGGGGAGCCGTGCCAGAATCTCCAAGGTCCGGTCCGTAGAACCCGTATCATTGACGATGATCTCATCCGCGAAGGGAAGAAAACTTAAAATGGCCTTTTCAATGTTTGCTTCCTCGTTCTTCACGATCATGCAGACGGAAAGCGTATTCTTCAATCCCTTGCAGGGCAAAAAACCTTTGATGGTTCCCAAACGCTTGGGGATTTCACTGGGAGGAATACTAGACATCGATTTCAATCTCCTCTACACCAGGAACCCGGCCCTTGGCCTTGGCGAGCATGACTAAAGTTTCGGGAACAGTGCCCGCATGGGGAGCTACATCGGCCAGATTCTGGAAAAAGTCCAGACGAGTTCCATCCAGCAATATCGCCATGCGGAAACTGTTCCAGGCATCTCGATGCTTTTTCCGATAGAAATGCAATACGCCCTGCAAATTACAGGTCTCGGCACTGGCTTCTCCAGATTGAAACAGTTTATCCAAAATGAGTCCGGCTTCATCAAGCCGCACATCATCCAGCAATTCCTCGATCTCGGCATGAACGACATTCAGATCCGTATTCTGGGGAGCAACGCCCTGGAGTGCCTCCAAAGTAGTCTGATGCTTCAGTGCAACAACCCACGATTTGATGAAATGTTGTTTGCGCTGGCTGGGATCCTGGGGCAGATAAACCGAGCAATCCCACCCATTGATGGCTGGCCACTTGGACATCTCGGGATTGTGATACATGGGATCTACGTCTTCCTGTACATCGATCAGTTCACATCCAAACTCAGACAGAGAGGATTTCAAGGCCTCCACCCCAAGACTTGCTCCATGGGGAAAATCTTGGGGCTGAGGCCAAATTTCGTGACCACGACGGAAAATGGTATCTCCGAAATATTCCGGATTCTGGAGGCGAATGCGAATCGTCCCACTCGGCGAAAGTAATGCGACAACCCGACGCATCAAATGCGTATCCGCAGTGACGGTGCTGCCAGCCTGATTGCATACCAAAGCATCGTATTTCATTCCATCGCAGGGCCAGGAATCCGCCCAAGCGGATACGCTGATGCATTTTCCGGGAGATGCAAATCCCTCGGAGAGCCCAATGGCAAAGGCAAGAGAGGTCGTCTCCCAGCCAAGTCCGTCATAAAAACGGCACTCCTCCGCACTTCCTTGAATCACGAGCAATCGGTTCTCCCTGGCCGAGCGTGGTCCAAAGGAATACCACAAGGACTTTTTATTCAGATAGGCCGCGCGCAAGTCCATTAGTTTTCCTCCAGAATTCGAGCGACCGCACTGAGGCTCGGATCAACCGCAAGTGCATTCTGCAAGGCAGCCAGACCCTCCGCCTGCCGTCCAAGCTTAACACAGACGTCCCAATAATTCACCAGGGTATCTTGATCCAAGGGCGCAAGTTCCAAGGCAGCACGGAAGATCTCCCAGGCGTCCTCATGCTGTCCCCGATAAAAGGCCACAATCCCTACCCCATTGAGGCAATCCACATTCTCTGGATAAGCCCGCAAAAGGTCGGTGAAAAGGATCACAGCGGAGTCAATTTTCTGCTCTTCGAGCAAACGATGACCTGTGCGGATTTGTTCTTCGAGCTTGGCTTGCTCGGCATCCTTACGGAAATACATTTGCAACCGTTCGGGAGTCAAATGACCCGAAATGTCTTTGCGAATCTGAGCCAGCTCCCCTGCCCCAGGATTTGCGGCTTCGGCCCGCTCAAGCCAAGGAATGAATTCGTCCATGCGGCGCGAAAGGAAGGCGCAATCATAAAGGTTGACCACCGCATCTAGGTACCACGGATTCAAATCAATGGCCTGGGCGAACAAATCAAAAGCGGCAGACATTTCCTGGGCGTACCACTTCAAAAGTCCCAAATTATTGAGGGCCCGGTAATTGTCAGGCTGTTTGGCCACAATACCTTCGAGCATTTCGCCGGCCTTCTCGGACATGCCCTCGCGAATCAGATGTTCTGCAGCAATATTGACTTCGCGGGATTCGATCACGGAATTTGCATCGAACCTCCCCGATTTTTGCCGGGACTTTAAATCTTGCAGGGCCATGCGGACTTCGTAGAGACTGGGCTCTAGGCCAAGGGCATGTTCCATGACCGAAATCACTTTCTGAGGAATCCCCAAACGCAGCAGAGCGTCGTAATAATTAAGGATGGCATCGGAATCACAAGGATTGGATTTGAGTGCCGCCTCAAACCAGCGTACAGCCTCATCGATGACTCCCTGTTGGAACTTCACGATTCCCAGCAAATTGCAAACCTGGAAGTCTTCACCCTTCCGTTGCCGCACATCCAGGAGAACCGTCAAGGCCTCTGCGTACTGCTTGGCCTCGAGGAATGCTTCCACCTTGGTAACCCAATCCACATGGGAGAAAGAGTCCACCCCAGCCTCCTGGGAAAAGGCTTGAAGCCCGGGGTACTTTCGACGTAAATAATCCAGCACTCCCGTAATGCTTTCGGCACCGAAATCATTCGCAAGGAGATCCACAATCACTTGGGCCACATCATTCTGGGCAGGATCGAGTTCCAGGGAGCGACAAAAAAGGGCAAAAGCGTCCTTGGCCTGGTGAAGAGCCCGCAAGCATTTTCCTAGACCAAAATTCGCCCGGGCATCGCGCGGATTGGCGTCTACCAAGGCCTGGAAGGCCTTTTGTGCATCGACAATATTACCCGCATTGAGCCAGGAAAAACCATCCACAAGGACACCCGCGGGCTTAGGAGCAAGCACTGGGGTTCCCGCAAGGAATGCGATTCCGCTTTTTCGGCCTGCAGACCACTTGCGGTCAAATTTCCCCATATTTTCTGTCATCTGCTTGTTCCAGTCGATGCCAGAATCCTTGAAGCTGACGCTGCCAAAATGAAAGAGAAAACTATCGTCAGCCACGAGGAGAGTGTGCCCCGAATATCGAATCCGACAAGAATAGTCATCATCTTCGAAATTCCCAAATCCATATTGCTCATCAAAGGGCCCAATTCTCTCTACGACCCGGCGTGGCATCAGCATGCAGAAGCCTTTGAGCCTAGGGAATTCCCATGCCGAAAGCTCGTTGGCCTCCTGAATTTTTGCGGAAAGCCCGGGAATTTCGTCTTCGGATTTCCATTCAAAACCCTCGACCAACTGTGGACCAGCGATGCGATTGGAGCGAGGAACAACCATGCCCGACTCGGGATGGTTCTCCGCACAGCGCACTAGGTTTTCCAGGAAATTTGGACCGGGGATGGTGTCGTTGTTCAGAATCAGGACATAATCGCCCGTGGCAAGCTTCATTCCCTGGTTCCAACCGGGAGCGACGCCCAAATTCTTGGGATTATGAATGACCTTGGCGCCGGGGATCGAATCAAAATAGGCCGCAGTGCCGTCCTTCGATCCATTATTGACAAGAATCAACTCGTATTCCTGGCGGCAATACTTCTGCAAATTCTCGATACATTTACGGGTATACTCGACCTGATTCAGAGCCAGCAGGACAATGGAAACTTTTTTGGAAAGATAATGTTTGGATTGGCAGGGCTCGGCAACCAGAAGAATCCGTGAAGAAGTTTCCAGGAGAACTTCATCAGGCAAAAGAGCATCGATCCGGAGCTGGGTATTGGCGTAACGGGGCGCGAGGGGAACCTGCGGAAAATCGGACCAATGTTCCATGGAGGAAATCCGGAACCCGCCTTGTTGGACTTCGCGACGCAGGTCCAGCGGACTAATGGCGCGCTCTGGCACCAGTGCACCAGGACGTTGGAAATGAACATTGTCAAAAAGAAAGAGGACTTTTTTGAGTCCATTGCCACGCAATGCTTTGATGAGATGCGAAAGCCCGGGAAGCTCCAGGGGATCAATGCGCCAAACCAGACAATCGCACGCACTGAGTTGGATATAGTTGTTTTCGAGGTCAAGGAGTTGCCCCTTGCCCATCACGCCTACGCTTCGGTAACCGGAAAGATGCTTCTGCAATTGACCGGGCAGCTCCTCGCCAATTTTTGCAGAAGACGATTGGGTTGCGAACTCCAAAAGCCTCGCCGAGGCCTTGGCAATGGTGACCGTCCAGGACATGGATTGGGCAACCCAAGAAGCATGAAAGGGAATCTGCAAATTTTCGGGAGCGGTTTTGCCCAGAGAAGTCACCAACCAACGGTTTGGCAACGAGCTGGGCTCCTCCAAAAGATTCAGGGCAAACTCGCGCACATCGGAAGGCACCGTACTTTTTCCCGTTCCATCAAGAATGGGCCCAGTGCCCGATTCGAACTGCCCGAGCAGACCCGGATGAATGGCCACACCGGCCTCGACCAGAACCAAACGACATTCACCAAACCAGCGTTGCAATTTTTCAAAAAGGGACTTCCAAGGAGTGCCCACGCGGATAGTCCAAACATCGACGGCAGAATCCAGACCAGGGACTCCACTTCCATTCAAATCCAGAATCAAGATATCGCTCGCAGGGATCTGCGCCTCGACAAATGCACCTAAACTAAATTGACAAGCATCGTGTTTCGCTTCGGCCCCACGCTTAACCAGAATACAATATTTGGTGGACATGGAAACCTCTTGGGTGCTCCGTGGGGCGTCGTCTACCACGGGGGTGAACCAATCAACGCCCCAAAGCTCCATGGCTGTTGGGATTAAGGACAACTGACCGAAATGTTGCACCAGTTTGTTGGAAAAATGTACCAAGGAACGGTGATGCATGGCCTCAACCACAGGTCTAGAGCCTGCTTCAAAACTTTTGTGCCAGGCGTGAAAAACGAAAGCATCGATGGAGACGGCAAACAGCCCTCCCTTCTGCGCGATGCGAAAGCACAGGTCCAAGTCATCGAAACCAAGTACCAACTGGGGATCAAGGCCACCCATGGAAGAAAAAATTGGGGTGCGGATTAGCAGGCAAAAACCGGTCAGCAGTTTTGTCTTGGCTTCGTGCCCGCCAAACTTTTGAGAAAGAAAATCAGCAACTTCTTCGCGGTTTTCGGGTACGCTCGATTTTAGTGGATCCGGAAGCCAATGCCGGGCACTTTGCACTCCACCAGCGTTGTTGCTCACGGGACCCACTGCAGCCAAATGGGACCGGCGTTCAAGTGTCGCAAGCATTCGGCTCAGGCTGGATTTACAGAGAAGCGTGTCGGGATTCAAAAGCAACAAAAAATCGCCCGTGGCACAACGTGCGGCCTGGTTCACCGCAGCGGAGAATCCGATGTTTTCCGAATTGGCCTGGACCTGGACTTGGGGGTATTGACGGAGAACCGCGACCGTAGCATCGCTGGATGCATTATCGACAACGATGATCTCTGTTTCGGCGTCACAGGCAAGCACCGAATTAACGCATTGGGCAATGTAGCCTTCCGACTGGAAGGTTACGATCAATACAGAAGTTTTCACTGATTCACCCGAGGGGATTTAAGCCATTTGAACATTAGGCTCAATATATGTATTCACCCCTTCACTCAGCAGGGAATATATGTTGTGCCCTGGATTCTGTTCCTTCTGCAGGATGCGTTTGGCTCCAGCGATGGAATACCCGTCTCCTTTGAGCAACAGCTTGATCCGCCCCAGACGCTGGATATCGTCATCGTCGTAGCGGCGCTGGCGCCCCTCGGTCCTTGCAGGGCTTAGGAAGAAGCTGAACTCACGCTCCCAAAACCGCAGGGTATGAGCCGGAACATCCAGGAACCGGGCAACGTCGCCAATTCCTACAAGGATTTCGGGGTATGGTTGCAATTGGGCATTCATGTGGATCTCCTTCTGCCGTAAGGCATATAGGAGATCCTAATGCAAAAGTTGAGCCAAACATCAACTTCAGGTTTTTAGCGAGATTTCGCCACAAGTGTTCGGCAAATATTGCCAGGACCTGGCCTTTTTGCCGAATTTACTTGGGACGCTTGAACAATTGGGCTAGCGAACCCATGTCCACATCGGCCTTGGGCACGGCGGCCTGGTTTTCTTCCTTGATCCGCTGGTAGACTTCTTCGCGATAAATGGACACGGAACGGGGAGCATCGATGCCAATTTTGATATTGGAACCATCGATATCGATAATGGTAATTTTGACCTCTTCGCCAATGCGGAGGGACTCGCCAGGTTTGCGGGTGAGAACTAACATATTAGGTCTCCTCCGGCATCATTTTTTCACGAATGGAATAACGCCCGTCATCCAAAATAATCTGCTTGCCTAGCTTGCTTTTGATATTTACCAGCACCGGACCTGCCATATTGACGGTCGAAAGCCTGTGGTTGGGATTGAGGGTTACAATCACAAAGAGCATCAAGTCATCTTGATTCTGGATCTTCAGGTCGGCAATTTGCTCTTTGCCCATTTTGGGGGCATAATCGGGCCGGAAAAGCAAAGGGTTCACCATCAAAAAACGGATCTGGACATTTTCCACAGAATACAGCCAAACAAAAGGCTCAAACTCCGGATTCATCGCCAATAAAAAATTTCGCAGTCCTTCGAAACCTGGAATGCCAGACTCGAAACGGATGATGTCTGGGTCGGTGTATTCCAGACCATGTAAAACTTTTTTTTGTAATTCAGGCATGCTTTGTTCCTTATTCCAAGACTAATGTAGCCAAATCCCTCCCAGTCCACAACAAAAAAAAAGACCGGGCCAGCAGGCAACTGGACCCGGTCTCACGGAACGGAGGAAAAACAAAAATTTACTAGGCGTCAAAAAGTGACAGGACCGACTTCGGAAGACCATTGGCCTGTCCAAGCATCGCTGTCGACGATTGACTCAAAATCTGGAAGCGCACCATTTCCGTGGAAAGCTTGGCAAAGTCCGCATCACGGATCACCGACTCTGCGGCCTGGGTATTATTTTCCTGAATTCCAAGGCTGGTGATGGCAGAGTCCAGGCGATTCATCAAAGCACCCAGATTCGAACGAGTTTGATTCACCGCAACAATGGCGGAATCCACTTCTGTCAAGGCAGTATCCACACCGGGACGAGCCAAAATGCTCGAGGTAATCAACCCCAGCGCACCCGCTGTAACTGAACCAATACTGACCTGGATTGTATCAATTCCAACGGCGTTGTTCACGCCAATATGCAATACCGAAGGACCGCCCACGGAACCAAAGGAATTCACGGCCCCACTCAACAAAGGCATGCCATTGTATTGAGTGGAAGTGGCGATGCGGTCCAATTCCACTTTAAGACTCTGATATTCCTGATCCATAAACGCACGGTCATTGGACGTGAACGGATCATTGGAAGCCTGCACGCTCAGCTCCCGCATGCGTTGGAGAATATTCGAAACTTCATCCATGGCACCTTCGGCAATTTGCAGCAAGGATGTGGCATCCTGCGCATTGCGGGTCACCATGCTTGCACCCCGAATCTGGGTGCGCAATTGTTCGGAAACGGACAGATTCGCAGGGTCATCCGACGCGCGATTGATTCGAAACCCCGTACTGAGTTTGGTCATTACATCACCCAAGTTCCGGTCATTTTGCCGGAGGGACATCTGGGAGACCAGCGATGCAATATTATTGTTAATCCGTGTCATAGACTCCGTTCCATGTTCAGGTTTCCTTGCCTAAACTGGGTATTCGCAAAGTTCATGCCAAAGCGACAACCTTGAATAATTTCAAAACTAAAGCAATCCGTCAAAGATCCCGGAACCCAGAAAGAGCAAAACTTGCCGAAGCGGAAATTTCTGCCATAAACCATTAGAGATAGTCCATCAAGGTATTGGTGAGCACCTTGGAAGCGCTTTTGAGGGATGCCTGATACACGGAGTCCGCCATGGTAAACTGGGAAATTGCTTCCGCAAAATCCAGATCCTCAATTTTCGATTGCAGGTCCGTAGCAATAATGATGTTTTCGTCGTTGCGTCCAATGGTCGCTGTCATGCGGTTAGACCAGGCGCCTACCGTGGCCTGTTGTCCAAGCATTCGAATGAGGGAATCATCCACATTGGTGATGGAGGTTTCGATTTCACTCTGGGTATTGGTGTGCAAGCCCTGCATCAGGGAAATGACGGAGCTGTATGTGTCCATGGAGAGCTCATCACCAAATACATCATCAGCCTTCACATTGATATTCATCACGATTCCGGGCTCAATCTCGCGCTTAATGTCCCCATTGGTATTCAAAAGTTCATTGCGCCGAATCCAGTCAAAGTTGATATCCAGAGTTCCCGCCGTGGCCTCGGCATCTGCTGCCGGTGTCAGGAAGGTAATTTCGCCCTTGACATAATCCACCGTAAAGTCCGTTCCTTCCACCAAATTATTGATTTCGAGGGTACCCGGAATAATCCGTCGGACTGCGGGGTTTCCGTAGGGAGAAACGGGATCAATGGAATCCTCAATATTGCGGTCATAGAGTTTGAGAGGGACATTCAGGGCATAGGTGGGATCGGTCGGATCAGGAATCACACCACCTAGGGGAACTTCATTTCCAACCAGGTTGATGTTCATGCCTCCTTGCAGCACGGAATAGGGAGCCTTGTCCGTATCGGTTCCGGAAAACAGATAATCACCTTTGTAACTTGAGTTTCCCAAGTTCACCATTTGCAACAGCACCTGGCGCACTTCGTCATTTACCGACTGCCGGTCACGGGCAAGCAGGGTGTCGCTTGCTCCCTGCAGGGCCAGTTCACGCGTGCGTTGAAATAGATCGTCGAAACCCATCATGGTGGAATCAAGAACGGTCAAATAGGTACTTCCATTGTCATTATTGCGACCATTCTGGGCCCGGTGGGCTAGGCTTGCACGCAAATCCAAATCATTACCGACTTCGATCGGATTATCGGAAGGGCGACTCAACGCCTTGCCGGAGGAAAGCTGTTCCTGAAGAATGGAAAGTTTCGTCTGGTTTTTCCCTAGCTGGCGCATCACCAGATCGTTTACCATGGAGAAGGTTACTCTGGACATAATCGCCTCCGCTTAAATGCTCATGAGGACATCCATCATGTCCCCAATGGTGGTTAAAAACCGGGCCGAGGCCTGGTAGGTTTGTTGGAACTTGATCATGTTGGCCATTTCTTCATCGAGGTTTACCCCCGAAATCGACTGCTGTTGTCCATTAATTTGTTCGATCAGCGCCACCTGGGTTTCAAGCTCGGTTGAGGCCTGGTTGCGCTCAACCCCTAGGCGACCGATGTAACCACCATAGTATTCGGACATGGTATGAGTATAATTACCAAACCCATCGTCGTCCATAATCTTTTTGTCGCGGATCAGAGCAATTTCAATGGCATTGCTGCCATCTCCCGAGCCAGAAAACCCCTGGTCATTGTACTTGAAATCGATGCTGAAATTCGTTCCGGAAGGATAGGTCGCTGTATTGATAATCTTTACGCGACCGAGTTCGTTGTCGATCACATAATCTTTGTCCGCTCCCTCCTCAAGCACCGCGCCCGTGACTGAATTCACGACGCGCACCGACCCTTCGGCAAGATTGCGATACAAGGGATTGAAGGTCGGCAAATCCACAATATTATTCAAATCTGAAGCGATCGGGCCAGCAGCAGAAATTGCCACCAGATTGCCACCCTTTGCCGCCGCAATGCTGTTGGAATCCGTAAGAACGGCTGCAGAAAGGCTAATGGTGGAGCAACTGACTCCAGTATTGTCGAAGAAATCAACACCCGTCAAACGATCCAAGGTAAAACCCTTGTTGTGGACCGCATTCACATTTTCCACCAACTTGGAAACCATCCCGTTGAGTTCCGTTTCGTAGGAGGTCAGAACATTGTCCCGCATGTCGAAAAGAGCCTTGAGCCGGCCACCCGTAGCGGTATAGCTGGATTCTGCGCCTTGAATCCGCAACGTATTGTTCGAATATTTGTAACCATCGGGATCGGTAATGATTTCGCGCACATTCTCAAAGGTGGAGGCCTTGGAAGGGCTGACCAGCATGGTTCCGCCCGAAGTCACCGAGATGGCACCCGCGGCATCTTCCACATAGGTGATGGAAATGATATCCGAAAGTTCCTTGACCAGCTGGTCACGATTATCGCGGGAATCGTTGGCGCGCTGGGTATCCAGACCCTCGTTGTTTACAATCACCCCATTCATTTCCGAAATCTGGGAAGTGAGATTGTTGATCTTGGTGGTGTAATCCGCGATCTGGTCATTGATGGAAAGCTTATACGCACGGATTTCATTCGAGGTATAATGCAAGCGGTCCGTCATTTCCATGGCAGTGCTTTTGAGGGCTTCGCGGGAGCTTCGGTCGCCAGGATTATTGGCTACGTCGGACCATGCGTTCCAGAAGTTGTCTACTGCAGAAGCGATTCCTGTATCTGAGGGTTCCTGATGGATATTCTCTAAACGGGCATAACCTTGATCCAATTCGTCTGTATATCCCTTTTGGGTGGTTTGCCCGATCAGCTGCCGGTCGATAAATTCATTGCGAATCCGCTCCACAAAGCGGATGTCAACTCCAAAGCCCATTTGTCCAAGCGCACCATCGACACGATAGTCCGCAGCCAGGGCAACACGCTTGCGGGAGTAGCCATCGGTGTTGGCGTTAGAAATATTTTGACCCGTCACATTCATCGCCAGTTGGGAGGCTTCGAGCCCCCGTCGGCCAATGGAAAGTCCTTCAAAGAGTCCCATGGCCTACCCCCGCCGGTTGAGCATGTTTCGGACCACGGGCTTTTCGCGCTGGATCATGCCGTTGGATCCGTAGGCTTTTTGCATGGCCCGCTTGGAATTTGGACCGCGCACAATCGCTTCGACGGTGGCCTGCAAAAATTCCCGAGAAGAACGGATAAGGACTGCGTTCACTTTGGCGAGAGCCTCGATTTCGGCCCGGATGCCACGTAGGCGCTTGGCGTTCTCGCGCAAGGAGCTTGCCTCGTAACTGGGCCATTCATCCAGCAAATCCTCCAGATTCAGAATCTCTTTTTCGCAACCTTCCGAAAGGATTTCCATGTGCATGCGGCGACGATCGTCCATCAGAAAAATGCTGTCAGCGACATCCTCCATCTCCAGCAATACGGCGGAAAGTGCAGGAATATTATTCTCGATGAGGGCCTTGCGCTGCTTGAGCGAAAGATCGCGGAACTTATCATAATCGGTTGCCATCCGCTCCAGGGCGGATTCCAGTCCGATCCATTCCTTTTCAGCCATCATTGGACACCTCCGTGTTCTTGTATTCGTTTCGTCCATCCAGGACTTTCTTCACATAATTCTGCGTTTCGGCGAAAGGAGGAATGCCTCCGTTCTTCTCCACCGCGCCAGGGCCAGCGTTGTAGGCTGCCAGAGCCAAATCTTCGCGACCGTCAAAGCGGTCCAGCATTTGTTTGAGATAGCGAGCACCGCCCATCACGTTCTGTCGGCCATCCCAGGGGTTCTGGACGCCCATTTCTTTGGCGGTCCCAGGCATCAGCTGGGTCAGGCCCATGGCGCCCTTGGGCGAAGCGGCTAAGGAATCGCCAGCGGATTCCTGACGCACCAGGCTTGCCAAAAGGGCTGGGTCCAAATTCTGCGCCTTGGCGGCTTCGTTCACCCAGGCGTCCACCTGGGTCTCATCTGCGCGGGCGGGGCGTGAAAATTGTGCGTAGGAATCCAGGCTCTTGGAAGGAACCCGGTCACCAGGCTTCAATTGTTTGTAAATCATCTCGGCCAGGCCCAGGCCACCCTGTTCGCTTGCCTGCTTGGACATGCTTTCATCCAGCATGTCGGTAAAAATCTTGCGCCCGTTGGATTCTTCCGTGAGGCCCCCATCCGGGATGGTTTTGCGCATGGCCTGGAGCATCTGCTGGATGAACATGGCCTCGAAATCTTTGGCCACCTTCCATTGCTTGGAATCGCGCACTTCTGGCTTGCCGGCCAGGCTGCGTACATCGGTTCCTTTCAGTAGTTGCGTATTCATGGCGAATTCCTCTTGCAGGGACTTACGCAAGAGTCGTGCCAAACCGCCATCGGCCAATAATTGGCGAAAAACCTAAAGCAAGCCGTGAATTTTAAAGGAAAGGGGGAGGAATTTTCCCCCAGGGCAAGAATTACCTAGTGGACTCATTGACTGTTACTGCTGACATGCCAGGCATGAACAGCGAGCATGAATCCATTAACACTTTTCATGTCACAATACCAGTGACGATGGTAGCAAGTTACACTTCACCCCCCAAAGCATCCATCAAGCTTTTGTCACCCTGGTCCCCCTTTGGGGCCATGCAATTAGCCGACCGGCTCAATCAGCCACTCCCCCTTTCGCACATCTAGCCTCAGCACCGCACCGGCTACCACCTCCCCGCCTAGCAATATGCGGGAAAGACGGCCCTCAATTTGGCGCTGAATGTACCGCTCGATGGGACGGGCCCCATTGGCCGGATCAAAGGCTTCGGCGACCACATGCTCCACAGCCCCAGGGGTCCACTGGAATTGGATGTCTTTTTCAGCAATCCGCTTGGCCAATGCATCCAACTTCATTTCAGCAATACGGAGCTGGGCCGACTTGTCTAGGGATTGAAACACCAGAACCTCGTCGAGGCGGTTTAGGAATTCCGGACGGAAAAACTCCTTTAAGTCGGGCATCACCTCATCCAAACTTACCTTCACGCCATTATTCTGGAACAGATGGGAACCCAGGTTTGAAGTCATCAACACCAATGCATTGCGGAAGCTGACTTTGCGGCCTTTGCCATCGGTTAAATGTCCATCGTCCAGCACCTGCAAAAGCACATGCATCACATCGGGATGGGCTTTTTCAATTTCGTCCAACAGGACGACGGAATAGGGATGGGTTCTCACAATTTCGGTCAATTGTCCGCCTTCCTCATAGCCCACATAGCCTGGGGGCGCACCGATCAAGCGGGACACAGCATGCTTTTCCATGTATTCGCTCATATCGATGCGAATCAGTGCGTGCTCACTATCAAATAGCTCGGCAGCCAGGGCCCGGGCCAGCTCCGTCTTCCCTACCCCGGTAGGCCCCAAAAACAGGAAGCCTCCCACCGGACCGTTGGGGCGGTTGAGGCCGGCTCGATTGCGCAGAATAGCCTGCACCACGGAGTCCACCGCATCATCCTGCCCAATTAGGCGCTGGTGAATTCGGGTCGCGAGCTCCAGGAGGCGATGCTTTTCGGTCTCCCGCAATTTGTTCACGGGAATTCCGGTCCAGCGCGCAACCACTTGAGCCACATTCTCCTCGGTCACCTCTTGCCCCAAGTCTTCTCCCTGCTGGTTTTTGGGTGCGGCCTCAAGCCCGGCCAATTCTTTTTCCAGATTGGCGATGGTCTTGTACTTGAGCTCGGCTGCCTTGTTCAAATCGTAGGCCGCCTCGGCGCGTTCCATGTCCTCGCGGGCCATGGCCAAGCGCTCGCGGGCTTGGATGACGGCGTCCATTTGCGCCCGTTGATTCTTCCAGCGGGCCTGTAGTTTTGCAACTTCCTGATCCACGCTGGCCAATTCTTGTTTGAGGACAGAGAGCCTCTGAATACTGGACTTGTCCTTCTCTTGGGTAAGAGCCTTTTCTTCTAAGCGCAATTGCCATTGACGACGTTGCAAGTGGTCCAGAGCTTCCGGGGCAGTGTCCAATTGGGTTTTGACCATGGCCCCCGCCTCATCAATGAGGTCAATGGCTTTATCGGGCAAAAATCGGTCGGGAATATAGCGGGCGCTCAAATGCACGGCGGCCACTAGGGCATTGTCCTGAATGCGCACGCCATGATGCCGGTCAAAACTTTCTTTGATTCCTCGCAATATCGACAAAGCTTCCTCCGCGTCCGGCTCATCAACGGGCACGGGCTGAAAGCGTCGTTCCAGGGCAGCATCTTTTTCGATGTGCTTGCGATATTCCTGGGTCGTGGTCGCGCCAATGCAATGCAGCTCGCCCCGAGCCAACTTAGGTTTGAGCATATTGCCCAAATCCATGGAGCCTTCGGCCTTGCCCGCTCCCACAATATTATGGAGTTCATCGATAAATAAAAGGGTATTGCCATCTTCTTCTAATTCTTGGAGGACCGCTTGCAAGCGCTCTTCGAATTCGCCGCGGAATTTGGCTCCGGCCACCAGGCTCGAAAGATCCAGGGCAAACAGCTTTTTCCCCTTCAGGGATTCGGGTACATCGCCCTTTTGAATCCGGTGAGCCAGGCCCTCCACAATGGCGGTCTTCCCCACTCCCGGCTCGCCTACCAGGACGGGATTGTTTTTGGTTTTGCGGCTCAGAATCCGAATGGTCCTGCGGATTTCCTCATCGCGCCCAATAACAGGGTCGAGCTTGCCTTCCTTACACAGCTCCACCAGCTCCCGGCCATACTTAGCCAGCGCCGAATCCTCTTTTTCAACGGCGGCCGCGCTCATGGAGTCCGAGAGCCATAACTGTACAGCCTCTGCATTCCCCAGGGCGCCGGTAAATATTTGCACCAGGGGTTTGTTGGCGGAATACTTGAGCATGGCAATCAGCAAATACTGAGGCTCGGCAACTTGGGCTCCACCATGCCGAGCGGACTGCACGGCAGACCGGAGCACCCGGTTCAAATCCTCATCCAGTCCGGCTTGCGGATCCGGCTCGGAATCCAGGCGTGGCATGCCTTGAAGAATACCCTGTATTTTGAGCTTTGCGTCCGCAATGACTAAGCCCTTGCTTTTGAAGAGATTCTTCAGCCGGGTGTCCGGGAGTTCGAGCATGGCAAACGCCACATGAGGGCTGTCTAGGCGCGGATGCCGGTTGCGATCTTGGATCTCCTGGCCCTTGGCGAGGATTTTTTGGGCATGGTTGTTCCATTCTTGCATAGTCGAACTCCTTTCCTCAGACATTAGCAAAACCTGGACCAAATCCATTCAGAGGGAAACACTTCAGTCCAAAACAATCTAGTCGAAACTCGTTAGACCAGTGGTATTATTGGCCTGTAGGCACAATTGAATAGATTGGGGTTGTTTTGTATTTGTGATCCCCGTGCCGGGGATGACATGAAAATGCCTTTTGCAAATTGTTTTAAACAGTGGTGCAGAGGGAAATTTTGCAGTAAATATTCCAATTTGGAGTACCCTGTTCTTTTTTGAGACATTTGAGAAATTGATCCCGATCCAATTTGAAAAGGTATGTTACTAGAGATGCAACCTGCGCAAACGCATATTGACGAGCTTCTGAACTCCAGCCTACACCCCAGGTCGGACGAAGAAATCAAGCTGCACCTGCTGGAAGGATTTCCGTTGCCTGCGCTTATTCTTAGCGAATCTGGCGAGCTGCTCCTTCATAACAGCCTTTGGTTGCGATATTTTTCCATCACCGAAGAGAACCTCGCGACCATTCACAGGCTGGGCGTTGTCCGTTGGCTAGACGCAAAGCTTGAGCCGGCGGGAACCTTGCTAGATCTGCACACCCGCGCCAAGGAACATTATAAAGTCCACTCCCAGGTTCTTCCTATTCTAAAAGACGGCACGGAATTTGAATTGCACTGGAGTCCTATTCCCTTTGAAGAGGGTCGGGCTTTCCTCTGGGTCTTTGAGGACAAGAGTGAGATCAAACGACTTCAGCGGCGCCTCAAAGAAAGCGAGGAGCGATTCCAGCTTGCCGCCCAGGGCGCAAATGATGGCTTGTGGGATTGGCATTTAAAGACAAATGACCTCTATTTTTCGCCACGCTGGCTCAACATGCTTGGCTACTCCGAAAAGGAGTTCCACAACAGCATCGCCGACTGGCTCAATCTGGTTCACCCCGGCGACAAGCGCGAGCTTTCGCTACGCCTGCACGAGCACCTGAACAAACGCAACAGCCGCTTCCGCCACGAGTACCGCATCCAGGACAAGGCCGGCGACTATCGCTGGGTCCTTGCACAAGGAATGCTGATCCTCGATGAAAAGAACGAGCCGTATCGTTTTGCAGGCTCCCAAACCGACATCACCGAAATGAAGCGGATGGAGAAACAGCTCATCCACGACAGTACCCACGATTTTCTGACGAACCTTCCCAACCGGCTTCTGTTCCGTGAGGAATTGGGAAAACTCATGCAGAGGTCCTCGGATCAATCCACTTTGTCCTTTGCCATTGTCCAATTGAACCTCGATCAATTCCAGCTGATCAACAACGGCCTGGGCCATCTTTTTGGAGACCAGGTTTTGCTCGCGGTCGCTGAAAGACTGGGATCCCTGGTGACCGAAGCGGATACCGTGGCGCGACTAGGTGGCGATGAATTTGCCATCCTTCTTTCGGATCGGCACAATTCCGAATCGGTGAGTAATTTTGCTGCGAAGGTCGAAGCCATTTTGGCAGTTCCCCTGAAGGTCCACGACCAGGAACTCGTCCTCAGCGCCGGCCTGGGAATCGTCATCCGCAACCCTCAGCACACCAATGTCGGGCAGCTGCTCGGAGACGCCGCCACCGCCATGCACCACGCCAAAGCCATGGGAACGGGCAATTGGATCCTCTTCAACGAGGAGATGCGGGCCCACGCCATCTCACGCATTCAACTCGAATCCAAACTCCGTCGTGCGATCGACCAACACGAAATCCGCGTGTTCTTCCAACCGATCATCGATTCCGAATCCAAAGAAGTCCGCTCCTTTGAGGCCCTAGTCCGCTGGATGGATCCCGAAAAGGGAATCATCAGCCCCGCCGCCTTTATTCCCCTCGCCGAAGAAACCGCCTTGATCGTGCCCCTAGGCGATTTTGTTTTGCGCAAAGCCTGCCAGGAAGTCATCAAGTGGCGTTCCCTGGGGTTCCCGCATTTAACTGTTGCCGTCAACCTTTCTCCCAAACAATTCCAGCTTCCCAACCTCGGGGAACGCATCGCGCAAATTTTGGAAGAGACCGGGATGCCTCGGGATATCCTCGATCTGGAAATCACCGAATCCCAACTGATGGACAATCCCACCCATGCCATCGAAGTGCTCAACCGCTTGAAGGAATTGGGAATTTCGATTTCAATTGATGACTTCGGAACAGGCTATTCTTCGTTGTCCTACCTGAAAAAATTCCCCATCAACACTCTTAAAATCGACAAGTCCTTCGTAGACGGCCTTCCCCAGGATCATGACGATGTGGAAATTTCCAAGGCCATCATGGCTCTTGCGCATAGCCTGAAATTGAACCTGATTGCCGAGGGCGTTGAAACCTCGTCCCAGGCCGAATTCCTGCGGTCCGAAAATTGCGGACTCCTACAGGGGTATCTGTACGCCAAGCCAATGCCCGCAACGGATGTGGGCCCATGGCTGGTGGATTATTACCAAAAGTTATCCGTGCGTAGCTTGGAATTCAGCAAATAAAATCCACGAATCGGCAAAGGTATTTTGATATTCGGAGGCCGATTATCATGTCATGCTGATTATCATGCCCGGAACGGTCATCACCGCACATGTAGACAAACTCTGTGATGCCCGTGCCGGGCATAACAAAAATGGATTGGCCTTACTTGCCCTATCATTCCACGGCGAGCAGGTCGGGATGGATTTTTTCAAGTTCCCGGGTAAGGAAGCTTTGGATGAAATTGCTGTTGGATTCTTGAAGGATGTATTCCCGGATGCGCCCCAAGGTTTCGGGAGTCACCCGCTTGGAGATGTAGCGCACCACGTAGGCTCTTTGCGGGACAACACTTAGACTACGGAAACCCAGCGCCAGGAGAATCAAGATGCCGATTGGGCTTCCAGCCATTTCGCCACATACCGTAAGGGCCTTTCCGCTCGCCTGAACAATGCCAAACACCTGGGACATGAAGCGGATCACCACGGGATGATGTTCGCAGTAGAGGTGCCCCACATGGGAGCTGTTGCGGTCCACACACAAAAGATATTGAACCAGATCGTTGGTGCCAAAGGAGAAAAAGTCCACCAGGGGAAGGTAGTCGTTCAGCTGCCAAAGCACTCCGGGGACTTCGATCATCATCCCAAACGGGGGACGGTTATCCGGAGCCAAATCCAGATCCAAGGCAATGGTGTCTAGCATTTTTTTGATATTGGTGACTTCCCATAGCTGAGTTACCATGGGTAGTAGAATGCGGACTTTACATCCAACCTTCCAAGCCCGCATGATCGCATAAAGTTGATCCGAAAGCGTTTGGGAATTCTCCAGGGAAAACCGGATGGAACGAAGTCCCAGCATGGGATTTTCTTCGCGAGGCATGGTAAAATAGGGTAGCTGTTTGTCGCTTCCAATATCCAGCGTCCGCACCGTTACCCAGCCGGGAACGGCGTTTGCTGTGGCTTCAATTTGCCCACGCTGTTCCTCGATGGAGGGCCAGGAAGACCTTTGCATAAAACTAAACTCCGTGCGGAACAGACCTATGTTGTCAAGCCCTGCATCCACTGCGCTCTTCAGGTCGCCCGGAAATCCAATGTTGGCGGAAACTTGGACATCGAAAAGAGCGCCTTCCGTATCTGCTCCACCTTCCTTGAGGTGCTCACGGATTTCTTCCTGCTTTTTCCTGTAATGGTCGTAATCCCGGACCAAGGCTTCCACTGGATTTACAAAGAGGAATCCGGTGCGACCATCGACCAAGAGGAAGTCGCCCGCATTCACGAGATCAAGCACACCCTGAATCCCCGTGATCGCTGGAATCCCCAGGGAGCGGGCAAGAATGGCCATGTGGCCACCTTCACCTCCGACCTCGGTGACCACGCCACGCACGGCCCCGGACAAGGCAAGCAAGTGCGTAGGTCCGACCTCGTGCGCAAGCAGAATGGACCCTTGTGCAACCAGGGTCGGTGCCACATCTTCGCCCCGTTCCTGCAACAGGCAGCGAAGTAGTTTCTCTTCAATGTCACGAAGGTCAAACAGGCGCTCCCGGAAGAACGAGGGACCGAGGGCGGCAAATTGCCGGCACAGCCCATCGACGGCTTCCTGCACCGCCGTTTCAGCAGATAAATCTCCCGCACCGATCTTGGCCTTCATCCCATCCTGAAACATGGGATCGGAGAGGAGCTGACGCTGAGCCTTGAAAATTCCCAGTTCGGCCTCGGACATTCTCGAATCGGTGATGAGGGTTTGGAGCAGCTCTTCAATCTCCTGATCTACCACACGGCAGGCATGGGCCAAGCGGCCAAGTTCCATGGAGATGGTCTTTACCGAAAGTTCACGACTCTTTAAAGTCTTGTACAACCCTTCCAGCTTGTGCACTGGGCCCGAAGCGATTCCGGAAGCGACACCCACCCCTTGCTTGAATGGACCTCCCTTGCCTCCGCCATGATTCTCGACACGGTCCAGACGGCCACCGACCTCCACCACTGCGGCGATACGGGATGCAATGATTTCGAGCAAGGTTTCCTGGGCAGGGTTCTGTTCTTGCTCCTCCATGGATTGCACATTCAAAACACCCAGGCAACGGCGTTTGAGCATGATCGGTGCGCCCACATAAGTTTCGTACAACTGTTCGCCCAAGCCAGGAAAAAATTTATAGCGGACATGTTTGGATGCCGGAGTCACCGAAAGGGGACGCTCCTGTTCGAACACAATTCCCGTCAATCCCTCCTGGGGAGTGAGCCGGGGAGGATTCTCCACGCTGAATTTGAGCCCGTGGTTCGCGGTCATCACCAAGGCACCCAACCGTGCATCCCAGAGGTATATGGAGACCACATCAAAGCCGAGCGCGTGGGCTAAATGGTCCACCACGGATTTCAACACGCTGCTTTTTTCTGCAGGACTGCTCAGGAGCTCGCCAATTTCCTTGACGATGCGCAAGTGGTTTTCGGGACGGATTTGCATATTGGGACTCATCTGTTCAATTTAGTTTGTTTGCGCACCGACGTAGGCTTTGTAGGAGAGGCGCAGAGTGAGGGGTAAATCATCCACTAAAAATTCCGCCACTCCGGGGGATTCGAGGGAGATATCCTTGACCCGGGAAGCATGGATCCCGACGGAGTCGAGCGCAATGGCCGCCACAAAATCACCGTTGCGCGCAAATGCCAGGAGCCGTTTGCAGGTCAAGTCCAAAACGATAATTTCAAAGGAGTTCGAACGAACCCGCTGGGCAGAACAAAGATACGGCTCCATCGAGGGGCTTTGCGACAGGGGGCGGCTCCATTCCAGTTGCCCAGACCCGCTGTAGGAGGCCAGCCGCTCCGGATGTGTGCCATCCACTCCCTCCACCACGACAATCCCATCGTCATCGGCATCGACGGACAATGGAGATCCAAATCCAAAATAGAAGCCCTGGCCCTGGCACCCAGATGCAGACCGTGCCCAAATTTGGTTGCTCAGGACCGACCCCAAAACCACACGGTCCCCAGTCGGCAACACCGCAAAGGAGCCCGTCTGCAGGGAACAATCCTCCCGTCCGTTTACCAAAAGCAGCGACCCATCCAGGGCAAATAAATCCCCATTGGAAGCCAGGTCCAAATCATCAATGAATCCGTCGTATTGATGGCTTGAATCCTGCACCCAATCACAGCCGTAGGATTTCCGCTGATAGGTGGTGATGCCCGAGTATGCATCCAAAACATGGAGTCGATTCCGGGGTAAATCCAGAGCCATGCGTGCGGGCTTCCGGTTCAGGGGAATATCCAGATTCGCACCGCATTCCTCCACAAACAATCCAGGAGCAGAACCTGAATCAACACCAGTACAGCTGAAGAGAAGTACCACTTGAGCAAGAATCACGATGATCCATCGACCAAAAACCATAGAGAGAATTTAACTTTAACCCATGCATTTGAGTTCCTATCAACTTCGACGCCCATTTTTTACCCCCTTTCGGCTGGTGTGGCACACCTGGACCCATTGCCTGAGCCACCATACCTTCACCCGCGCCTCGGCCCTAACCTACACCACCCTGCTCGCCATTGTTCCAACCCTGATCCTTATCCACTCTATTGCGGGAGCCTTTGGAATCCTGGATTTGGCGAATAATGTGCTTCCACTCCTCAACCGGGAATTACAGCTGGGACTCCCCGTGGCGGAACTGAAACCGATTCTGGGACATGCCGAAAGCATCGGATTTGGACAATTGGGAATTATTGGGTCTTTAGGACTTTTAATCACCTTCGTCATGGCCTTTGAAAATCTGGAGACCAACCTGAATGTGGTCTGGCACGTCAAGGAAAACCGGAGCCTGATAAAAAAATTCCTTTTATCCGTCCCCTTTCTGGGGTTGCTGGGAGCAGGGGTCGGTGGCATCGCCGCCATTCTATCCTATCTGCAAAAATGGCTCCGGCTTCTCAGCACGGATGGCATTTCCGTTCTTCATTCAAACTACTGGCACTGGGTTGGCTCGTGGGGCCTTTTCCTCTCCTTTCATGCCATGACCTGGGTTTGTCTTTATCTGCTGTATCAATTGGTGCCCTTCGCCCGGGTCGAGCGAAAGACCGCAATGATCTCGGCCCTGGTTGCTTTGGTTTCCATGCGCCTACTGGTGTGGGTCTTCCTCCATCTGCAAGCCTACTTCTTTGAGCGCATGTCGTTATTCTACGGCTCCTTGGCCTTCATTCCCCTGGTCATGCTTTTTGTATACGGACTTTGGTGCGTCATCTTATTTGGCAATGCCCTCTCCTGGCGCCAGCAGCACTGGCCTCCCAACAAATCCACCGACCACCTGCAGGATGAACTATGAAAAAACTCCTATTTACCTTGATTCTTCTTTGCGTTTCCTCTCTTCACGCAGAGGACGCCAAATTCTGGATCGGCCCCACACTCCAGTGGTCAAGCATCGCTGAGCAAAATACCGCCCTTGTGGGCCTGCGTGTCGGCTACACCCCCGCGCCCCCTCTACATGTCGGAATTTGCTACTCCCGCGTGGCCAGCAGCATTTCCCATCTGAACAATAACATTCCCTACAGCGTGAGCTATGCCGCCTTTGGTGTCTTCGCTGAGCCAGTAATTTTTTCATCCCGGTCCATCCATTTATTAGTCCCCGTATCCATAAATGCTGGCGAACTGGACATTTCTTCTCCTGGTTTTCTGGAAAAACGCTCCGGGGGCTGGTTTTCGGGTAGCGATGCCGGTCTCTTTGTTGAAATGAATGTCACCCCGCAATTCCGCGTCGCCATGGGTGGTGGAATCCGCATGACCACGGGCATCGAAAGCTACGGCCTTTCCGATAAGGATTTTCGGACTCTCTTTGCCGGAGTTTCCCTGAAGTGGGGAACCAATGCTCCTGAGTCTCCTTGAAAAAGGGGCCTTGATTGCCCGGCGCAAACGCTTTTTCGCGGATGTGGAGCTTCCTAGCGGACTTTTGACCGCCCACTGTCCCAATACGGGCAGCATGCGATCCCTTCTGCTTCCTGGCACGCAGGCTTTTGTCAGCAAATCGGACAACCCCAAACGCAAGTTGTCGCACACCTTGGAAATCCTGCAGCTGCCCGATGGGACCATGGCTTGCGTCAATACCCAGCGGGCCAACCACCAGGTTGCCGAGGCTATTCGCGCCGGATCGATCCAAGGGTTCCCTCCAGGATGTGAAGTACAAATGGAAGTCCCCTGCGGAGCCCAGACCCGGTTCGATATGCGGGTCACCCTTCCCGACTCCTCCAAGGTCTGGGTGGAAGTGAAAAACGTCACCTTGGTCGAAGCCCATCAACCCCGGGTGGCTAGCTTCCCCGACGCAGTCACCGAGCGTGGTGCAAAACACTTGCGGGAGCTCGCCGACCAAGTCCGCGCAGGGCATCCTGCCTGCATGTTTTTTCTGGTGAACCGCGATGACGCAGACTCCTTTGAGCCGGCCCAACACATCGACCTGGCCTACGCAGAGGAGCTCAAGCGAGCGACCCTTGCAGGAGTCGGCGTACTGGTCTACCGGACTTCCTTCAGCGAAAAGGCCAATGAGGTTGAAATGGTTGTGAAACACCAACTCCCTTGGAGTTTACAATCATGATTCAAGACATCCAAATTTTCGGTGCCCGACTCCATAACCTGAAAAATGTCCATGTCACCATTCCCACAGGCAAAATATCAGCCATTTGTGGACCGTCGGGATGCGGAAAATCGACCCTCGCCCTGGATGTCCTGCACGCAGAATGCCAGCGCCGTTATTTGGAGACATTGAGTCCATTTATCGCCCGCATCGCTGGGGTCCGGGGAGCGGTTCCGGTGGATTCCATTTCGGGCTTGCGCCCCAGCATCGCCTTTGAATCCTGGGATACCCGCCGGGATGGGCGCGCAAGCGTTGGGGGCCTAACCGAATGCGACCACCTTCTGCGGGGAATCTGGATCCGCAAAGCCACCTTTACCTGTCCCATTTGCGCCAAAGTACTCGACATTTCCACCTCTCAAGAAATGGTCGAACGAATTGCCCTGCTCCCCCCGGGAAGCCGGGCCCAACTGATGTCGCCCATTATTGCCACCAGTCAAACCTTGGAAGCTCTGGCCCAAACCTGGATCGCCCAGGGGTTTGTTCGCGCCTATTGTGATGGAAATTTTCTTGAATTGTCATCAATACCCGCCAGCATGGCACAATCCATTCCCCGGCAATTTTCGGTGGTGGTGGATCGCTGGATTATCAAAGAAGGAATCCGCTCACGCATCGCGGATAGTCTGGCCATCGCCCTGCGCATTGGTCAGGGGTCCCTGTGGGTTCATCAACAAGATGGACCGCAATTGTACCTTTCCCTCTCCCCTCGCTGCCCGGAACACGGAGCCTTTATGCCCGAGCTCGATGCCGGCATGTTTTCCCCCTACTCGCTCGTGGGCAGATGTCCCCAGTGCGAAGGGAATGGTAAATCCGAGAGCTCTGAAGTTTGTACGCAATGTCACGGTTCACGGTTGAATGAAATTCTGCGCACCACCCAATGCGGGGGGCTTTCTTGGCAAGCCTTGGTTGCCTTCCCCATCGAAGATTTGCACCCCAGGCTCCAGCCCATTTTTGCGGACCTTCCTCCCGTATACCAACCGGCCTGGCGCCAGGTGCAAGAACGCTTTGTCGCCATGAAGAAGCTCGGCCTGGGCCACCTGGGACTTGCCCGGGGTCTGGACACCCTTTCGGACGGAGAACTGCAGCGCCTGCGCTTGGTGAACCTCGCCGGAGGCCACCTGAACGGCCTGCTGTTTATTCTGGATGAGCCAGGGTCCGGCCTGCACCCCGAGGACTGAGAGCGCGTGTGGGAGCTACTTTCCGAGATCCGTTCCCGGGGGAATACCTTGGTCATGATTGAGCACCAGATGGCCTTTCTGCAAAAAGCAGATTACCTCATTGAAATGGGCCCCGGAGCCGGAGAAGCTGGCGGAGAAATTTTGCGCCAAGGCCCACGGGAGCTGGTCCTGAGCGACTCCGCTTCGCCTACCCGAAAATGGCTGGAAGAGCTCAACAGCCCTCGGCCATTTCGTCAGGAGATATCATTTACCTCCAAGCTCCGTTTTGACATAAATCCATTCCGCAACTTGCAACCCATGGTCGTGGAGTTTCCTGTGGGAGCCTTCTCCGTGGTTTGCGGAGTCAGCGGATCAGGAAAAAGCTCCCTGATCTTTGACGGCATCGCAAGTTGCCTGCGCAAGGACGCCCCGCCCCACGCTTGGTGCACCGTGGTCCAGGGGTCTGGTATCGAGATGGTTCTCGAAGCCAACCGGGACCGCATCCGCAGTTCCCACCGCTCCACCGTTGCCACGGCAACGGGATTGATGACACCGCTGCGCGATTTATTTGCCAGCCTTTTCGAAGCGCGCACGCGCGGGTTTGGGACTTCCCACTTCAGCACCAACGTGGTCGGAGGCCGTTGCGAGGCTTGTCAAGGTCTGGGAACCATTGAAGATCCCGCCGGCTACGGGGATTTCACCTGCCATGTCTTCCAAGGCCATCGCTTCCGCGATGACATTCTCGCGGTCCGCTTCAAGACGCTGAACATTTCGGAAATTTTGGACTTGACCGTCGACGCGGCTTTCGGAATCTTTGCGGCCTTTCCCGGAATGAGCGCCCGGCTGAAGCCACTGCGGGAAACAGGTCTCGGGTACATTCGCTTGGGCCAAAGTACGCGGCACCTTTCTGGAGGAGAACTGCAACGCGTGGAGCTCGCCATTGAACTCGCCAAAGCAACCTTGCGCCCGACCCTTTACCTCTTTGATGAACCTGCCCGTGGCCTGCACCGCGATGACATCGCCCATTTGCTTGAACTGTTTCGCAAGCTGACCTTGCAAGGACACACCATCATCGCCATCGAGCATCAGTCTTCCATGGTCCGGGACGCGGACTGGCTGGTGGAGCTCCATTCTGGAAACCTGCTATTCTGTGGCCCTCTCCAAAAAACAAAAGACGACCCGCATTCACGGATCGCCCAATGGCTTTAGTCTTTTAGGGCTTAGGTTTCTGCCGGGGCATCTTCCGTTTCGGTCAGGGCTGCTTTGAGCTCTTCGACGGTGGTGATGTAATCCTCGGTGCGATCCGGTTTGGAATCCAGATGCGAAAGGACGGTCTTCAGGGCTTCCCCTTCTAGTACCAACTTGAGCTGCCGGGTGGCGCGACCCTTCAGTCCCCAAGCTTTGATCTGTTCATCCGTCAATACGAAGGAATCTTCCAAGGAAACAAAACGCATGGGCCCCCAGGTCGCCATGGCCTTGTCCAGATTGATGCAATCGGCTTCTTCGGCGTTTCCCATGGACATGTAGTGCTGCACATGACGGCTGCGAAGATCCTTGACCTTTTCGATTTGCTGATAGCCCATAATCACGAATTTGTTGCGGAAAGACGGATTATTGTGGCCCTCGTAGCGGGTGCCGAAAACCAGGTAGCGATTTTTGGCCTTGACCACGGCATTGATGCCCTTGGAATTGGAACAGCTGGCCAGACCCCAGGTGGAAGTCTCGTAATTGGGCTCAAAAAAGTGGCCCTTGCCATTTTCGTTCAATTGGTCCCGAACCGGAAGCTGAGTCTGGTGACTGGATTCGACGAAAATCAGAGCCCCGGAATTAGCTCCACGGAAATCTTGCCAACCTTCCAAATTGATGAGAACCTTAGGCATATTTACCCCAGATAAAAAAAAATACTACGGCTCCATGAGGAGTCATCCTGGGGGAAAACTACAAAAACCGAAGCTCCGAGTCAAGATTCAGCGGGAAAATGAATCCAGACGAACCCAGCTGGCCTGGACTTTTTGGCCAAAAAACGCCGTGGCCCCCTGTTCAAAATGCTCAATCGTATCGGTGGTCAAAAAAGAAACCCTCCCCGATTTGCTCAACCGGTCTTCCATTTCCGGATGTTTCTCCAAATATTCCCGGGTCTTTTCGGCCACCACCGCTGCCTGATTCAAAAGATTGACCCCTGCGGGAAGCTCGGAACGGATCAGATCCAGCAAAAGCGGATAATGGGTGCAACCCAGAACAAGCTGGTCGATCAGGGGATCGCGGGACAAAAGGGCCTGAAGATCCTTGCGGACGAAATACCGTGCTCCCTCCGAACCCAGCTCACCATTTTCCACCAAGGGAACCCACATGGGGCAGGCTTGTTGCTCCACTTTCAAATTCGGCCAAAAGCGCGCGATTTCGATGGGGTAACTCAAGGAGCGGACCGTGCCCTGGGTTCCCAGAATCCCGACATGGCCGGACTCAGTTCCTTCACCCACAATTTCCACCACGGGACGAAGCACACCCAGAACGCGGTTCTGGGGATTCAACTTGGGCAAGTCCTCCATCTGGATGGTGCGCAAGGCGCGGGCGGATGCGGTGTTGCAGGCAAGAATCACCAAGGGGCACCCTTGGGCGAACAGGTATTCCACAGCCTCCAGCGTATATCGGCGGATTGTCTCGAAAGACCTGCCCCCGTATGGCGCACGGGCGTTGTCTCCCAAGTACAGGAAGTCGTGGGAAGGCAGAGCCTTCACCAGCTCGCGCAGAACAGTCAAGCCACCAAACCCGGAATCAAATACACCAATCATTAAGGATCCTATTTTGTCGGACAGCAAAAGGTATCTTTTTCACATGACTTTGGATGACCTATTTAGCGCGGAACGCCCTTTGGAGAAATGGAATTTACAGGGATTCCATGGGGCTCCGGTATTTCTTTTCCCCGAAATCGGAAGCACGAACCACTGGATGAAGGAACGCTGGACCGAAAACTCCCATGGAAGCATTGCCCTCGCAGACCAGCAAAATTCAGGACGGGGTCGGTTCCAGCGGGTTTGGCGCTCGCCGGCCGGCAAGAATATTTACCTGAGCCTCCTCCTCAAGCCCGAGACCATACCCCTAACTCAATGGGCCCACCTCACCCAAGTCGCCGCCATTACCTTGGCAAAATTTTTTGAAGAAATTGGACTCCCCGTCCATGTCAAATGGCCCAACGACATTCTTTTTCAGGGGAAAAAAATGTGCGGAATTCTTTCCGAGCGCATCAGCCGAGGGGGGAGCTCCGGGCTGGTTTTGGGCATGGGAATCAACATCAACAGCACCCCCGAGGACTTCGAAGGCTTAGACCGCCTGGCATCCAGCCTACGGATTGAATTGGGGCGCCCAGTGAACCGCGAAGTCTTTCTGCAGGAATTCCTGAATCGATTGGAGATCGCCTTTAAGGATTTTGAATCCACCGGAATCGAGCCCTGGCTCACAGCCTGGAGGGGAATGAAAAATTTCTTTGGCTCCCCGGCCCGCTTGGTTCAAGTCGACCAGGTCACAGAAGGAATCATTCAGGATATTTGCCCTGACGGAAGCCTGCTATTTTTGCCTGACGGACAATCGATTCCGATTGTCATTTATTCCGGCGATTTGGAAATTTAACCGCTACCAGTTAATCCTGCTTATTCAAAATGCGGACTTCGGTGCGCCGATTTTTTGCGCGCCCCGATTCGGAATCATTTTCCGCAACAGGCTCGCTAAATCCGTAACCCTTGGCAATAACCCGGTTGGCGGCAATCCCTTTGGCGAGCAGGTAGGAACGAACGGTTTCGGCTCTGGCCTGCGATAGGTTCATGTTATAGGTTTCATCACCTACATTGTCCGTATGCCCTGCGATTTCGACCTTTACCGTATCGTTCTTTTGCAAACCCTCAACCAAGAGGTTCAGCTGTTTAAAGGAGGAGCTCTTTAGCGCAGACTTCGCGGTTTCAAAAAGGACTTCCTTTAATTCGTAGGTAGATTCATCAAACTCAACGGACCAACCACCGACTCCGGCATTCAGGGGCACATTGACCTCCCCGCAGGGGTATGGGCCACTCAGGCTCATGAAAAGAATGGTGTAGGACTCTCCCTTGGGAATGAGAATGGAGAATTCCCCCCGGGAATCTGTGGTATCCTCGAAAACCTTTCCATTGTGGATGCCCTTAAACTGGATTACTTTTTGCACATGGGCGCGCCCCTTGGGGTCTGTCGCACTCACATTAAGAACGGCAAGATCCTTGGTAGGCTGGAGGCTGCCAGCAAAGGAAAGAATCGAGGAAAAAAGAAGCAGGGCCAGAAATTTTCTCATAGCCGAAAAATAATTTATTTGCCGACCGGAAGGCGGATCAAAAAGGTCGTTCCCACCCCTTCCGTAGATTCCAAGGAAATATTTCCGGAGTGCTGATCCAAAATTCGGTGTACAATCGCGAGGCCGATGCCATCGCCTGGAACTCCCTGGCTATTTCCGGCACGGAAAAATAGCTGAAAGACCCGATCCTTCTGCTTTTCTGGAATTCCCTGGCCATTGTCTTCGAACTCAATTTCGACATGCCGATCGACCACCCGGCCCCGGATCGTGATGCGCAAATTCCGGTCAGGACTTTGGTATTTCAGGGAATTCGATAGCAGATTCTGAAACACCTGGGCCAGCTGGTTTTCATCTCCTACGCAGTGCGCCAAGTCTCCAATTTCCATTTCTGTTTTGGACTCGGTGAGAGAAAACCGCATCTCTTCACGAATGTTCGAGAGGAGAGCTGTCAGGTCAACTGGCTTGAATTCCATTTGGAGACGACCCACCCGGAAAAGCTTGAGCAAGCCCGCGATCAGGCGGTCCATGCGGGATGCTCCGTTTTGGATGTAGGAAACACAATGGGGTACATCCGTTTGAAGAATCTCCGTGGCTTCTCGAGGAAGACTCACCCGCTCCCTTTGCAGTATTTTTTGGAAATCATCCAATGTGCCATTTAATTCCTTGGCAAATCCACTAATATTCACCAAAGGCGCTTTAAGGTCATGGCTTGTCGCATATAACATGGATTCCATTTCCCGGTTTTTTACGCCCAAGGAACGCGCCATATCTCCAAGCTCGAGATTCAATCTTTTGAACGCTACTTCCTGATGCATGCGCTGGATTTCCGAGGCACACCGGTCAGCCAAGATTCTCAATACTTCCGAGGCTCTGCGGGGAACCTGTAACACAGACTTGCTGTATACCGCAAGGACTCCAATATTCCTTCCCGCCGCGTCCCGAATTGACACGCCCAAAAAACCCTCAGGGCGGATCATTTCAAGTTCCCGGGATTGGTAAAAATCCTTCCAACAGGCCCCTTCCTGAAGGAAAAATCCCTGCAGCAATGCCCGTTCACACAAGGAATCCGCAACAGCAAAAGAAAGGGAACTTTGCTCAAAATCGCCGCCCAAAGCCCCCCGGAAAACAATGGCTGTGCCATCGGGGGAGAGCTCTCCCACAAAAACCAGATCGACGCGAAGCCAATCGCTGACAGTCTTTGAAATCAAGCGAAACAGATCGTCCCCTGTAGCCCTCGCCAAAGTCCGCATGATGGTTTGAAAAGCTTCGTTGGACTTTTGATTCTCCTGCAACTCCACATTTAATTTTTCATTGGCCCGGACAAATTGTGTCTGACGGTCATCAATATTTTGCACCATCCGGTTGAAATGGTTTCCAAGGACTCTGAATTCTTCAAAATTTTCCCCCTCAGGCATCTTTTCCAGGGTGCCATGGGAAGCCTTTTGGATCTGGGACATAAATCGATCCAGAGGCTCAAGCAAGCGCCGAAAAAGATTCACGGAGCCCAGAGAAAGAATAATCAGCAACAGCAAAGTTATTCCCATGATGGAAATTGCCAGCATGAACACCGAATTGTAGGTGACGAAAGGATCGGAAAGCAAAAGAATCGACCACCCCGTAAGCGCCAAAGGACGAAGGGAAGCGTCCCAACTCCGACCATCCAATTGGATGGTCACCAATTTCTGACCCATCCTGGCCTTGGCCTGAAGCTCCGGAAACTGAAGAAAATTGGAACGATCCTCCACAAGGTTTTGGCTTGAATGGTATAAAAATGCCCCATTGCGATCGACCAATGCCAGAGAGACGCCCTCACGCCTAGAAAAACCTGAAAAAAACTTGGATAATTTATCAAGCCCAATAAAAGCAACTAGGACGTGGCTACCTACTTTGACGGACAACGTAGTATGCAACTGGCTGTCGAGGGGCGAAGAAAAAACCGGAGACCAAAAAACTTTGTTGCTTTTTTGCACTCCGCTGAAATAGCTCTCACCGGAAACATCAAGACCGACAGGATTGTCTGCGATATTTTCCCCTTCCGCATGAAGAACGCGCCCATTGGAATCCAGATGGAGCATGCCCTCATAAAAATTGGAGCCACTTTTTAAAAGCGCCTTTTCATACAAATGATTTTCCGTAGTCGGCCCAGACTCCTCAAGCACGCCCCCGAGCATGAGAAGATCCTCCTGTTTGTCTTGCAGAAAGGCCTCGCATTGCTGGGCAACCAATTGGCCAACCATTTCATTGCGGGCTTCCACCTCCCGGGGAAGAAACCGTAGCATCACCAAAATGGATATGGCACTGATCAATAGCGCTGAAATCAGAACGGAACCGACACCAACCCGGTACAGCGTAGACTTTAGTGAGGAGGATTTGGACATTTCCTTCAATATACCCGAAATTATTCATTCGTGCCTCTCATTTCAACACCCTTCCCCGGAAAGACAAGAAACCCGACTTGCACCGGGTTTCTTGAGGGGTAAAACGCGTTCTGGATTAAGGTTCCGTATTCTCGGATTCAGAATCCAAATCTGGTTCGGCTTGATCAGGGCTGGAAGCGCTAGCCTCAATGGCGTCATCGGAAAGGATTACCTCTTTGGCTTCGGCAAAAGCTTGCTGGCTTTCTTCGGAGGCCTTGGCGATATCTTCCACAGAGGGAAGCGCAACCGCATCGATCACATAGTCATCGTCAGCCAGGCGGATCGCCATGACACCCTGGGCGTCGCGGCCCGTGATGCGGATGGTATCTACCGAGATGCGGATCACCTGACCCTGCTGGCTGGTGATGATCAAGTCATAATCATCGAGGACGTTGGCCACGGAAACCGCTTCGCCGGTCTTTTCGGTGATTTGGACATTGCGCACACCCTTGCCACCACGGTTGGTGACGCGGTATTCTTCGGGTCCGGTGCGCTTGGCGTAGCCATTCGCCGTGATGGTCAAAACCTTCTGGTTGGGCTCGGGCATGATCATTCCGATCACGGTATCCCCAGCTTCCAGGCGGATTCCACGCACGCCGCGAGTGCCACGTCCCATGGAACGGAAGCTCGATGGCGGGAAGGAAATCGCCTGCCCACGACGGGTGGCGATCATCACATTGTGGCCTTCGCTATCCTGGGCGAGCACCACGGAAACCAGCTCATCGCCTTCGTTCAAGGTGATGGCATTTACGCCCGCACGACGAGGACGGCTGAACAGGGAAAGGTCCATCTTGTTGATGGTTCCATGACGGGTGACCATCATGAGGCAATAGCCTTCCGCAAACTTACGGACCGGGACGATCGCGGATACTTTTTCGCCTTCCACCAGCTCGAGGAAGTTGATAATGGGACGACCCTTTCCGGTGCGGGCACCTTCGGGAAGCTTATAGACCTTGGTCCAATGGGTACGGCCCACATTGGTGAAGATCAAGAGCGAGCTGTGGGTCGAGGCCGTAAAGATGGTTTCAATGACATCGTCATCCTTGAGCCCTGCGCCTTGAACGCCTTTGCCACCACGGCCTTGGGCCTTGAAGGTGTCAATGGAAACGCGACGGATGTAGCCATCCTTGGAAAGCGTGATTACCTGTTCTTCATCAGGGATCAGGTCTTCGATTTCAAAATCGTCGAGGCTGTCTTCGATATTGGTGCGACGCTCATCGCCCCATTTGGCCACGATCTCGTCCAAACGAGCTTGAACCATGGCCATGCGACGTTCTTTGTGAGAAAGGATGTATTCATAATCCGCAATCGTCTTCATGAGCTCCAAGTACTCGGCTTCAATCTTTCCAATTTCCAAACCGGTCAGTGCGCGCAGACGCATTTCGACAATAGCGGTGGCCTGAATTTCAGAAAGACCAAAGGCATTGCGCAGGCCCTGTTTTGCTGAATCCGGGTCATTGGAACCACGAATGATTTTGATGACTTCGTCGATGTTCTGCTGTGCAATGCGCAGGCCTTCGAGGATGTGGGCCCGTTCCTTGGCCTTCTTCAAGTCATGTTCGGTCCGGCGCACGATGATTTCGTGGCGATGCTCGATGTAGGCGACGATCAGCTCTTTGAGGTTCAGCAGCATGGGGCGACGCTTGACGATCACCATGTTGTTGATGCCAAAGGTGTCCTGCATCTGGGAATACTTGTACAGATTGTTCTTGACGACTTCGGCGACCGCATCGCGTTTGAGCTCAATGACAATGCGCATTCCGGTACGGTCGGATTCATCGCGCAGGTCCGAAATACCTTCGAGCTTCTTGTCGCGCACCATGTCCGCAATCTTTTCGAGCAGGGTGGCCTTGTTGACCATGTACGGGATTTCGGAAACGATAAAGCGGGTACGGCCCCGGGAATCAACCTCGGCTTCCATCTTGGCACGAACCACCACACGGCCACGACCGGTGAGGTAAGCATCGCGAATACCGGAACGCCCACAAATGGTTGCGCCAGTAGGAAAATCGGGTCCGGTCACATATTGAAGCAAGTCTTCAACCGGAATCTCGGGGTTTTGAATGACCGCACGGATTGCGTTGGCAATTTCACGCAAATTGTGGGGCGGCATGTTGGTCGCCATACCCACGGCAATACCGGTGGAACCATTGATGAGCAAATTTGGAATTGCGGAAGGAAGAACCGAAGGCTCTTCCATGGAATCGTCATAGTTGGGATTGTAGTCGACGGTCCCTTTTTCGAGATCTTCGAGCATGAGCTCGCCCATACGCGCCATGCGCGCTTCGGTATAACGCATGGCTGCGGGACGGTCGCCATCCACCGAACCAAAGTTACCCTGGCCATCGACCAGCGGGTAGCGCAAGGAGAAGTCCTGGGCCATACGCACCAAGGTTTCGTAGACAGCCACATCACCATGGGGATGGTACTTACCGATGACATCACCCACAATACGGGCGGACTTCTTGTAAGGCTTGCCAGGGTAAACACCCAGGTCGTGCATACCAAAAAGCACGCGCCGATGCACAGGCTTCAAACCGTCGCGCACATCGGGGAGCGCGCGGGAGACGATCACGCTCATGGAATAGCGGAGATAGGAACTCTTCAGATCGCTTTCGATCAGGGAATCGGTATGCTCACCGGGAACAAATTTATGCTCGTACATGGATAACCTCGTCCAATTCCTTCAGTCGTTTCAATTCTTGCGTTGCGGTCTGATCGACTTGCAGCGGCGTCAAGGTTGCGTACCCTTGTGCGAGCCACCAGTCATCGGTCCCTTCGGGGAATTCCGGCCGGTTCTTGAAACCGGTGAGCCAGTATTCTTCTTGCTTGCGTGGATTGACCACCTTGAGATACTCGTCAATGAACATTACCGTGCTCATGGCGCAAATTTGCATGCCCTTGTAGTCCGCATTGGGGACCGCAGGGAAATTAACAGTCCAATAAGTGCCCTTGGGCATTGGCTTCCAAAGCCCCTGGTTGACGATCCCGACCACCCAGGCAATGCATTTTTCGAGCACGTGGGCATGGGATTCCTGGGCCGAGAGGGCAATGGCCGGAATATTCCAGAGAGCCGCCTCACGGGCACCGGCGACGGTACCCGAATAGACCACGGCAACGCCTGCGTTCTCGCCTGCGTTGATTCCGGAAATCACCAGGTCCGGAGTGCGGTCCTTCAGGATCTCACAGATCGCAAATTTGGTGCAGTCCGAGGGAGTCCCTTTCAGCCAATAGGCCTCACAGGGGTATTCAGCCGCTTTTCCGAAGCGCAAAGTCGAGTAGTAGGAGAACGCATGCCCCACCCCGCTCTGTTCGTGCTGAGGAGCCACAACCGTTACTTCCGCTAGGGGAGCCAAGGCAACAGCAAGGGCTTGCAGGGCCTTGCTGTGGATGCCATCGTCATTAGTCAGTAGAATTCTAATCAAAGTGGGGAAAATGTAGAAAAATCAGGCATTTTCGGCAAATTCAGGGAAACAGTCCGGGACCAGGAAAAACCCCTAGGGATTCCAGTCCTTTCGGCACCGCAAACTCATTGCGGCACCTGGGCCAGCAAGCGAAGAACGAAAGAGGGTATCTCCGGAAGCAACGGCAAAATAATACCGGGGGTTCCCCGGGGTTGGAGTGCCGGTATCCGTAGTGGCGCTCCACACCAAGGACGAATCTCCGAGCCCGACAAAATTTCCCGTAGCCGTGCGCATTCCGCCGGGAACCAATCGCACCCTGTAACCATCCGTTCCGACCCCAGAACCCCATAGGGCCCCACTGGTCGATTTGAAATATCCGCCCTGGCTTGTACTATCATAGATGATCTCACCCCATTCGGAATCGCTCGGGACATGCCAACCCGCAGGGCAGATGCCTCGCACACCACTAGGATTGTTGTTGGTCCCGGGAGCATTTCCCATGGCGGTGTTCCAATCATAAAGTCGACCATAGAGAGCGCAATTGGCGGTATCATTTCCGTAACACCACGAACCAGAAGTATTTGAAGGCCGGTAATTCAAATTTTGAGCCATCCAATAAATCCCACCACCGTAGAAGGTGGGGTAAAGCTGCCCATCACGGACATCACAGAGATCATCGCTTCCCTGCACGGGGCAGGAAATAATTTCGCTGGTCAAATCTTCCTCGATGCAACGAACCCCAGTTCCATACCTGGTGGGATCAGATTGGGAAAACCCATCGCTGGAAGGAGATTCATAAAAAGAAAACATCCAGGCATCCGCACCGTCCCCCGTTGTCCGGGTCAAAAAATCTGCTTCAATTGCGCTGGAAACCAAACGCCCCGCATAAACATATCCTGTGGGTTTGACCGCAAGACCGTATTTGTCAAAACCTTGATCATCCAATGCCCAATTGGACTTGGCCTTCAGGGCTAGCCCAGGGACCGAATCCCCCAGGGAAGCGAGATAGGTAAATAGACCTTCAAAGTCCATTTTGCTGGGAAGCACCCAACCGCTTGGGCAAGCCGATTTAGCAGCCTGCCAATCATAGTAGTGGCGAAGACTTGCGGCACAAGGAACCAAGGAATCATTGTCATTCGCGCACCAGAGTTGTCCCACCGAAACAGAATGACGAACATTTTGCGCCATCCAGATTTGTTCTCCGATTTTCACCCGCGAATACACCTCTCCGTCCCGAACATCACAAAATTCGTTCGTAGCCAAAATCGCAGGACACTCAACCCCCGGCGACGTAGAGGAGGAAGAGGAGGAAAAAAACGAAACCGAAGAAGAGGACGGGGAAGACAAGGAAACGGATGAAGAAGATCCAAGAGAGGAGGAATTGAGCGAAGCCACACTCAATAAATCTTCAGGGGACTTCACACTAAGATCGGAGCAGGAGGAGAGGAGGAGGAGAATGGCGCAGAAGGCTATGCTAATGGAAAGTGCTAGAATTCTAAAATGGAAAGTTGCGACAAGGGGTGCTTTAAGCAAAAAGGAAGGCTTGGTATAACTTTCCACTTTAGAACTATCCACTTTAAAACTTGTTTTCATCTCGTACATCAATTCCCCCCGATGGGTAAAAACCAGAATACAAGCCCCAAAATAGTCGCGCCTAGGGCTGCGCCGAAAGTAACATTGCGATTGCGTTCATCGTCCTGAACTTTTTGGTAACCCTTCTGGGTCGGAGAATCCAAATAGGCCGTTTTATCATCCAATCCTTGATTGTTGAGATAGTAGGCGCCACCTCCCATCAGGGCCGCGGAGCTCCAAAGGGCAATGGCTGTCTTTTTATTCCAGGCGAAATGGACACCATCGACCTTCGGAAGACCCACTCCCGCCTGGGGCTTGGGCTGAACCGTGTCCGGGGCAACATTCTTGACCGCCAAGGAACCTATATCTGCTGAGGAATCCGCGGGTGCCAGAGGATATCCAAAAACTTTGCCGATCAGAAGTCTCGCACCGTGCACACAGGCTTGCTTGTAAACCGCTTCCAGTGTTCCTTTTTCCTCAAAACCCACGCTGGTCACCACACGCCCGGTGGCCACGTCGAGATATTCAATGCGAAAAGCCAATTCTTCGCCAAAGCGGACCATGGACCCCGAAATCAATTTATCCACTCCCAGGAGCTGTCCCATTTGCACCCGGCAATCCGTTGCGCTGCAGGCCCCACTTTGCTGAAAACCCTGTTCCTGCAGCATGGTCTCAATTTGGCTACGATCCAACACAACAAAACGGTTGGATGCAATCAACTCGTCCGCAAACTTTCCCGACAGAAATTGACGCTGTTCCAGGGAAACGCTTTTGTCCCCCGTGAAATCAAGTACGGCGATTTGCGGGCGGGATAGGGAATCCACGGGTGGTTCCCCAGCGAAACTCATGGAACAAAGCAAAATGAAAAAGAGAAATTGAAGCATTTGTTGAATATAATAAGTCAAAACATTTCCAGCCAATCAGCTTCCACGGTTTCCAGCAAAAAAGCTTCGAGCTCACCTGGTTTGGAAAGGGCCCGCACAAGGCCGTCAAAATGTGTCTCGGTTCTGCTGGCCAGGGAGAGTTCGCGCTTAAGCACACGCCCCCATTCCTCAGGATTTTCAATGGCCCGCAACCAGCCCCCCTGAATTCGAGGAAGTGGTTCCAAAAGCGTGCCAATGCTTTGCTGAAGCTGAATCCGCTGGGCCACCATGGCTTTAACAAGCTCGGCCATGGAGTCCGCATCAAGCCCCGCATGGGCATTCGCAGAACCATGCAGATGCATTAGCTCCAGCATGGTGCGCAAGTCTCCACCCTGAAACGCCTGATTCAAGCTTTGCATCAATTGCGTCCTCGCTCGGCGCGCCTCATCGCCCAAGACTTTGTCCGGGTGGAATTCCCGGGCGAGCCCAAGAAATAACCGCCGTTTCAACTTTTCTGGATCCGCTCCAGGCGCAGTTGGTAGCGCTGGCTTGCCTGGCTCTGGGGGATGCCATGCGTATGTAGGGCGCTCTCCATGATCATCGGTTGGATTTGGGAAACGAAGTTCCAGTTCATCGAGGATTTCCTTGGCCTGGATGGATTCCGCATCATCCTGGTTTTCCGCTCCTCGCAGCGAAGTTATTTCCGCCTCCAAGGAAACTCCATATTGGATCTCGGTCTGCCGGGATACGCACTCGGCCAATGCCACAATTTGGGCCCTAATATACCGAGATAATCGTGGTCGGTGCAAGACTTCACCTAGCCAGACCACAAAGCCCCTACGTAGCCCAATGGTCCGCAAAACAAAGGGACGCAGGGCGTTCTGCATCTCCTCCAGGCACACAGGCAACCGGGATTCCAGCAAATCCAGTTGCCCTTCCAGGCGAGCCATTTCGGGCAACAATTCCTTTAGATTGGACACGCTCCAAAGGTATGTTTTTAAATGCCCCTCCCCCTTCCCCTCGAGCCTTGAAACAGAAAAATTCGCACATTTTACGAAGGAACCTATATTATGCAAAGATGAAAACTATTTGCATTTTTCTTTTGTTCCTGTTCACCTGCGCTTCCGCGGACCCAGCGCCGGACTCGACCGGGAACAATGTTACGTCTGTTGCAACAACAATCACCCAGGCAACGGGTTATGCCATCAACCCACTTCTGGTCATCAGCACCGCGGGTGCCTGGCAATACTACACCGCAAAGCGGGATCAAACCCCTGCTCCGTGGAACGCATCCCCTTGGGTGTGGGGAACCGGAATCGCGCTCCTGCTCCTCTTCGCCTTCAATACCGCCCTCGGCACGTTATTTCCAGTCATCAAAACGCCCATGAACATCCTCGAGCAATACGAAGGAAAAATCAGCCTGCTGGTGGCCAGCCCAATCGTCTTAAAGCAAATTGCAGCGCTAGCCCAATCCCTGCAGGCTTCGCAAACGGCGTTTCTCGCAAGCCACCCTTACCAAATGGCCGGGTTCCTGCCCCAGCTGGATCCCGCTGGGTGGTTTTATTTCGCCTTTTTCGCACTCGCCATTGGACTTGCTTTTGGCGCGGTCTGGGTCACTTTCCAAGCCATTGATGTGTTCATCCTGATCAGTCCCTTTGGCATGGTCGATATTTTTCTGCGAGTTGTCCGAATTCTCTTTGTGATCCTTCTGGCGGTTGCGCTCTGGATTCATCCCATTTTAGGCGCAATAATTTCCATGGCGATCATTGTTCCTTGCCTGTTTTTTGCAGGCTGGGCTTTCCGCTGGACGGTTCTTGGCATGGTATTCAGTACGGACTGGCTGTTCTTTCGCAATCTGGACCTCTCGACTCCCATTGTTGCAATACGCGCATTTTGGAACGACGGCGTGGACCGCAGAATCCCCAAAAGGACCATGGGCATGCTACGAAAGGAAAATGACGAAGTTCTTTTCCGCTACCGACCCTGGCTAATATTTCCTTCCCGCACCCTGACCGTTTCGGGCAACCTGGATTCGGTTACCCAGGGCATCCTCTACCCCAGCATTACCAAGACCAACTCAATGGGCAAACCCCATGGAGCATTCTGGCTTCCGCCCCGGTTCCGCTCCCACGAGAGCCTCGTTGCCACGATCTTGAGCGTTCCCCATGTCCGCCCAGGAATTATTCTGCACGGGCTACGGACAGCTTGGTCCTGGCTCAAGGGTATTTTCCAGGATAAATCATGCAACCCTTGTTAATCGACCTTTCCGGAAAGACCGCCCTCGTCACGGGGGCCTCGGGAGAGCTGGGGCGAGTCATGGCCATGACTCTTGCCCGTAGTGGCGCTGATGTCGCGATTCATTACTTCCAGAATCAAGCCAAGGCGCAAGAGCTTTGCGAAAAAATTAAGGCTTTGGGCCGCAGGGCTTTCGTGGTTCAAGCCGACGCAACCTGCCCCGAATCCGTAAAGGCCATGCAGGTAAAAATTATTGCAGAGTTTGGATGCATTGATCTTCTCATCCTCAACGCAGTAAAGCAATACATTTGGAAACCCTTGCTAGAGCAGGATCCCATGGACTACCTGGGGCAATTCGAATCCACCGTAATGCAAACCGTCCATCTGACCCAGGCCTTCGTTCCCGCCATGATCGCCAAGGGACAAGGTCGGGTAATCGGAATCAATACGGAGTGCACCATGCAATGCCTCCCCACCCAATCCGCCTACGTGGCGGGCAAGCGAGGCATGGATGGCGTTTTGCGCGTACTGGCCCGGGAGGTCGGTCCCTCAAGCATCACCGTCAATCAGGTGGCCCCAGGTTGGACGGTCAGCGATAAAGACCGCACACAACATTCCGAAAGGAACGAGGGCTACGAACAGGGAGTTCCGTTGCGTCGTCGGGGCACCGATCAAGAAGTCGCCAATGTGGTCGCATTTCTCGCCTCCGATCTAGCGAGCTTCATTACCGGAGCCTACATTCCCGTCTCTGGCGGAAACGTCATGCCTACGGTATGACCATTTCCCCACCCGAAATCCCCATAATCTATCAGGACGAATTCCTGGTGGTGGTGCATAAGCCCGCAGGCATGCTGGTCCATCGGGGCATGGGCGCACAGGTGGGTGAGCACTTCTTGATGCAGGTTGTCCGCGATCAAATAAACACATTTATTTATCCCGTTCACCGCCTGGACCGCGCCACCAGTGGCCTGGTGGTTTTTGCCCTCACCTCGGAGGTTGCCCGGGAACTGCAGAATTCCTGGCAAACGGGACTCATCAAAAAGAGCTACCAGGCCATTGTGCGTGGATGGATTCCCGAGTCCGAAGGCTTGCGGGACGAGGCTCTGGACGACCCGGACAATGGCAAACAATACGAAGCCCAAACGCGCTGGAAGGTCCTAGAAACCTGCACCGTCCCCTTCCCCATCGGAGCATTTTCCGAAGCCCGCTATTCCTTGATGGAGCTTGAACCTCTAACTGGTCGCTGGCACCAATTGCGTCGGCATTTTTCCCGGATGAAGCACCCCATTATCGGGGACACCACCCATGGGGACCGGCACCACAACCACATGCTACGCGATCGCCTTGGCTGGTGGCGCTTGTTGCTTGCGGCAAACTCCCTGGAATTCCCCCACCCCGCCACGGGCATGCAGATTATGCTGAAAGATCTGCCCGCCCGGGGACTTGCACCCTACTGGGATGTATTGTTGGGGATTGGCGACTAACATCATCATTAATGGGGCGAAACATTTGTCATGGCCGGAAGGGCCGATGTGCTGCCAGTTACGGTTACTGGCAGCTATGCAAAGCTTGGCCACTTAGGGCTTTGCTCTTTCCACACAGTGGAGCACTATCCACTGTGTGGACCATCACCGCACCAAGCCTGCTAATGCATTCACCCTGCATTGGTGATCCCCGCCTATGCGGGGATGATAAACGAACCTTTTGCCAATGGTTTTGGACAATAGAAAATGCGAAACACAAAACCAGAAGCGCACTCACCTTGCGCAGGGAAATTCCACAAAAAACGAGGCGCCCTCGCCGGGGCACCCTTCCGCCCAAATGCGTCCACCGATGCCCTCAACGATTCGCTTGCAGATGGCGAGCCCAACCCCATGGCCTTCATAGACTGAAGACCTTCCGTGCAATCGTTGGAAAATGCCAAAGATCCGGTGGGCCTGATTGGGGTCAAACCCGATTCCGTTGTCCATTATGGATAATTGACACGAACCATCCTCACGCATCAAAGATCTGATTTGAACTAGAGGCGGAACCCCTTCCCGGGCATATTTCAAGGCATTGCCGACCAAGTTCTGGAGCAGCTGTTCTAGGCGCAAAGGGTCGCCCTGTACCATGGGCAACTCCGATTCAACGGTTACCTTTCCCCCAGTTTCGTTGATGCGCATTTCTAGGGAATCCAAGGCGCGGCCCAGCGCTTCCTGCAGCGGGGACCAGACCTTGGTGCCAGGCGAACTGCTGACGCGCGAAAACTCAAGCAATGCGCTCATCATGGCACCCATACGGGTGGCGCCATCCATCATGCGCTTGGCAAAAAGTTTGACTTCGGGATCAGAAGATTCCTCCACTTTTTCCACCAAAAAACTTCCGAAACTGACGATTTTTCGTAGTGGCTCCTTCAGATCGTGCGACACTGCATAAGCAAATTGCGCTAGGTCCTGATTGGAGCGCTCAAGCTCCAAAAGCATCATGGCATTCTCTTTTTGGACTCGTCGGTTCTCCTGATACAAAACCAAGGTTTCCCGAATCCGCTCCACCGTCAAGCGTAATTCGTATGAAGTCAGACTTCCGAGCTCCACATACTCCTTGGCCCCTCGACGGAGCGCATCCAAACAGGTCTCATGGCCTTTTCCAAAGTGGACAAAAATGACCGGATGCCATTCTTCCTTGGAAGCATAAATGGAATCCAAGAAGTCCAGTGAGGAGCCCCCTTCCACAGTCTCTCCCAACAGGACTAGATCGAAGGGCTGAGCCTTATACAGCAAAGCCGCGGACTTGACCTTGGTTTCCTGGAAAATCTCAAAATCAAATTTAGGATCCTTGGAAAGAAAGCTTGCCAGGACTCGGCTTGCAGCCATATTGGAAGTAAGGATCATGGCCCTGGCCGATTCGCGTTTTTGGGAAATAACCGACATAGATCCCTATTCTATCAAATACAAAGACCCGCGCGCCACTCCATATTCCTGCGCAATTCGCCAAATTGCACGGCGGGCCACCCTGCCTGAACAAAAAGCCCGAAGAGCCTTACCGTAACCTGAGGCCCCACACCCACCCACTGCACCCACTGCGCATCGTACATGACCCTGCGCTGGAGCGTGTGGTTGACTGCCAATGCCATGGGGTCGGTGGCCTGCGCGAAAAAATAGGAACCGAAGAGGCCCGTTTCAACGGAATACTGGTCGGCATGGATCCAAGAATAGCCCAGTCCCAGGCGGGTACCGGTCTGCCAGGTTTGGATGCTTTCTCCCCAGATCCCCGAAGCGATGCGGGCTCCCCATTCCCCCCGACGGACCCCTAATTGCACCGCAAAGGGATTGGGGTCTCCGGTGGTAATTCCAAAATCCCATGCCATGACCTTAGGCATCTCGGCCCTCGTGGGCTGAACACAAAAAATCAAGGCGAGAGCAATGACCAACGCATAAAACACATGCCCGCTTGCCATGTCATGCAATGCTTTTTTGTCATGCAATGCTTTTTTGTCATGCCCGGCACGGGCATCACCGCACTCTGTCCGAACAAATACAGCAACCAGCTCCGGTGTTCCTCCACACAGTGGATAGGGCTCCACTAATTGGCGAAGCCAAAAGTGGCCCCTCGGCCCTGCGGGGGATGACAAGCAAGGCCCGCTTGCC
>CAIRAY010000035.1 GCA_903876665.1 uncultured Fibrobacterota bacterium
GCTTCGTTCGGATTACTCATGCATTTTTTCCAATATGCTCCGAAATAAAGCTATTCGAAGCCGTTCTGTCAATGTAAATGAAGTCTATCACAAAGATTATACCATGATGGGTTCAAAATGCCAGGATTCTTTGCAAATTTTCGCTCCGTTTTGTCACAGAATTGTCACAAAAGACGGAGATAATCGAAGGTGAATATTCCGCCCTTGTGGCCATCGGAAAAAGCGATCCCAACTGCATAGCGACCCACACTGTACAATGAGGCCGGGACAACATTGGAGGGAATCGTCACCGGATCCAAAAGGGATTCGCCCGTCCACTCGTCGATGCATGCCGCGCAAGGGCATTTGAGACGCAACTTCTGGGAGTCAAAAACCTGGAATGAGCCGTCGGACCAGCCCAAAGTGAGATGACCCTCCGGGGTGCGGGAAACGCTCTGCGCCACGGGCTTGCGGGTGGGGTCGACTCGGTCTGCGGAAGCTTTCGCCATATCTGCGGTGACGGGGGCAATGGGGAGCTCATCGAAATCCATGTGGAAGGAACCAAAGCCTCCGGCAGAGGAAGAAAGGACGGCAAGCCTGGAAGCCACCTGACCCGCCAAATCCAGGAAGGCCTTGGCGGGAAGGGAATTGGGACTCGTATAGACAATGGGTCGTCCAGCATCGCCGGAGTCTGCGACACCGGCCTCCAAGGGGATTTCGCCAAGGAATGCCAGCTTGAGTTCTTCGGCGGTGCGCAGGCCTCCGCCCTTCCGGAATATGTGATGCTTTTTATCGCATTCATCACACACAAAGTAGCTCATATTTTCGATCACGCCGATTACCGGCACAGCGACCGCCCGGAACATGGCAAGTCCCTTACGCACATCAGCGAGAGCCACTTCCTGGGGAGTAGTGACCACAACCGCACCAGAAATAGGGCAATTTTGGGTCAAGGTCAATTGGATATCCCCCGTTCCAGGAGGAAAATCAATCAGCAGGTAATCCAGAGTACCCCAATGAACCCGGTGCAAAAAATTCTGGATCATTTGTGTCGCCATGGGACCACGCCAGATCGTCGCTTTGTTGGGATCGGAGAACATGGCCATGGAAACGATTTGAATCCCCGCAACCGTTGCAGGGACAAGGGTTCGGTCCTCTTTGACTTCGGGCGAGGTATTCACCCCAAACATCATCACCATGGAGGGTCCATAAATGTCCGCATCCAAAATTCCCACGCGGGCACCAGAAAGGGCTAGGGCCATGGCCAAGTTCGCGGTGACCGTAGATTTGCCCACCCCGCCTTTCCCGGAAGCCACCGCAATGATATTCTGGACTCCCGATAGCAGGGAACCTTCCGAGTAATTGGTGGATTTTTTGACCTGAGCCTTCAGGGTTACTTCCACGGACGTTGTTCCCGGAAGCGCCAGCAGCAAGCGTTTGCAGTCCGCCACGAACTGATCCTTGACCGGGCAGGCCGGAGTAGTCAGGACCAAATCAAAAGCGATCTCCCCTTGCGGTGAAATCACCAGGTTCTGTATGAAGCCCAGCTCCACGATGTTTTTATGGAAATCGGGATCCTCAATGGCCGTCAAGGTTTCAAGTACGAGCTCGCGGGAAGGTATTGCGTTTGTCATGGTGCAAAGTTAGGAATTCATAGGGGTTCGGATGGGGAGAAGGAGATGAGGGGATGGAAAATAAGTGTGAAAGGAAAATTCAAGTTCCGGAATTCCGGAGTTCCGGAGTTCGGGGAATGGATTCACACTTCGGAACTAACCAAGATTTACAACATGTCGCTCCTCTCTCTTTCCCCCTATTGCCCTCCCAGGCATCGGAGTATAGATTTTGCCTATGAAAATTTCGCTTTTGCTTTTCCTTTCCGTTTTCGCCCAGGTTGCATTCTGCCTGGTGCCCCCCTCCGACCCCAACATCCAGTATTTTGGACGATGGGACCTTTCAAACCCCAAGATCGCCGAAGCCGATTGGCCTGGAGTCTACCTGAAGGTTGTTTTCGAAGGGACCGGAATCTCGGTTGCCCTAGAAGGCCAGAATGTTTTTGAAGCGATGATTGATGGATCTTCCTCTGCCATCCTGGGCGTTACCGATTCCCTGAAAACCTTTTCCGTTGCCTCTGGACTCGAACCCGGACGCCACACTCTCATTCTGAACAAACGCTCTGAGAGTCAAACCAGCTCCACCCGTTTTTTTGGCCTTGACCTTCCATCCGGCACAAAATTGCTCGCGCCCCCAGCCAGACCCCAGCGTCGCATTGAATTTATTGGGGATTCCTACACCGTGGGGTATGGAATGGAATCCCCCTCCCGGGAACCGGGAAACCTAAGCGAAGATTCCCTCCTCCTCTGGACCACCAATACTCCCCAATCCTTTGGCGCCCTAATTGCCAAAGGCACCGGTGCCGAATACCAGATCAATGCATTTTCGGGAAGAGGACTCGCTCGCAATATCAATGGCATGGAGCCTAAAAAGACATTCGGATATTTTTACGGCTGCACCCTCATGTCGGGCTGCAACACCACCGGAAAATCCCCCCGCTGGGACTTTAATTCGTGGCACCCACAGGTAATCATCATCGGCCTGGGAATCAATGATTTTCAAGGCAACGCGCCCTATGCGGACTCCACCGCATTTGACATGGCCTACACCAAACTATTGGACTCATTACGCATAAAACATCAAGGAGTAAAGTTTATCCTATGCGCAACCAAAGTATGGCCCACCGAGGCGCTGGTCCCCCGAGTACAAAGCATTGTCGCCAAAGAACAGGCAAAAGGGCGTCAGGATATTTCCTATTATGAATATGTCTCTGAAAACACCGGCCTTTGGTTCCACCCCAATTTGATGGATCACCAGAACATCGCCCGCACCCTGCGTCCCTTGGTAGCAAAAGCCGGTGGCTGGATGTCGAGATAGGAAGAGGGGACCCTGCGCTAGGGTAGAGGTTAGGGGTTAGGGGTTAGAGGGTAGAGATTGCTTCTCATATGAAATGTCATATCTAACTTCTGACCTCAGACCTTTAACCTGGGATGCATTCTGCGATTCCTCCCAGATCCCATCTCTAACCTTTCTTTTTGTACCTTTCACCCTATGAAAATTTGGATTACAGGCGCATCTGGCATGCTGGGACAGGATCTTGCGGCCCAGCTCAAGCAAGTGGGCATGGAGTGCATTGGCACGGACATGGGGGTAAACATTACCGACCGGGTTGCCGTTGCGGACTTTTTGGATGGTAATTCAGTGGATTTTGTGGTCAATTGTGCCGCATACACTGCAGTCGACAAGGCCGAGAGCGAAGAGGATAAAGCCTTGGCCGTCAATGCCATCGGCCCCGAAACCCTCGCCCTTGAAACCGCAGCCCGTGGAATCGGAATCATACATATTTCCACCGATTATGTCCTGAATGGAACCGGACCCGCCCCCTTGACGGAAGGGGCGCCTCTGGATCCGCAAAATGCCTACGGACGCACCAAGGCCAAAGGTGAAATCCGGGTCCTCATGATCAACCCCCGGCATTGGATCCTCCGCACCGCCTGGCTCTATGGAATCCACGGCAACAATTTCATCAAAACCATGCTCCGGTTAATGGCCGAAAAAGAAAAACTCAAGGTTGTCAATGATCAATGGGGCTCTCCTACTTGGACCGTGGACCTTGCCCAGGCCATCATCTCCATCGTAAAAACCAACGACCACCCCGGGACCTACCATTTTTCCGACGAAGGTTGCATCACCTGGCACACTTTCGCCTGCGAAATCCAAAAACAGGCCATTGGCCTAGGACTGCTCACCCGCGAAATCCCCATCGAGCCCGTCTCCTCCGATGAATACCCCACCCCGGCCAAGCGCCCCCTGTGGTCCGTGATGGACAAAGGCTTGATTCGCCAAACCTTCTCCTTGCAAGTCCCGAGCTGGAAGGATTCCCTTTCGGCCTATCTTGCCCTTGAGGTGGCCACGCGTGCCTAAATCAACGCCCATTGATTGGGACTCCTTGGATGCTGTGGTCGCAGACCTCGACGGGACGTTGTATTTAGGAGAGGCCCCGCTTCCCGGTGCGGTGGATTTTGTTACCTCCTGCATGGCGCGCAAGCCCATATTTTTCTTGAGCAACAACACATCAAAGACACCGGACATCACCTTTGAAAAATTACAACGCCTGGGCTTTCTGGTCCGCCCAGAGCAAGTATTGTCCCCTTTGCACGGATTAGTGCAGGCCATCAAGGAACACGGTTTTTCCAATGTGTGGATCATGGCTAACGCCCCGGTTTTGGCCTGGTTACACACAAACTTACCCCACTGCAATCTTCGTCCTTCCCGTTCCGAAACCCAGTGCGTCGTCATTGCCTACGATGACACCTTCACCTATGCGGACCTTTGCGAAGTGGGCTGGCGTTTGCAGGATGGTGCCAAATATTGGATCACCCACCCCGACTTTGTTTGCCCCAATCCGGCAGGTCCCGTGCCCGATGTCGGGGGGCTCGTGGAGCTTTTTTCCATTGGCTTTGGAAGACGGCCCGAGCGCGTTTTTGGAAAGCCCAACGCCGAAGTCCTTGGCCCAATTCTTTCCCAATTTCACGCATCCCGGGTTTTATTCATCGGCGACCGCCTTTACACGGACTTCGAGCTCGCCCGACGCACCCAATGCCAGTTCCGCTTGGTCTTCTCCGGAGAAACAACTCGGGAACAATGGCACGCCCTCCCCGGCGAAAAGCCCCTCGTTCTGGACCTTGGCTAAACGGCATTTCGAGTCAATTAATGACTCTTGACTCGCCATCCGCCGAATGATACAATAATTCCCTAGACAAGCCGAATGCCGGACAGGTCTTTGGTCATGCTCTTCATCGCCCCGGGAAAAAAAATGGCTCCAAGCATTAAACGAACCCTTCTCCTCGTTGAAGACGACAAAATCGTTGCCTTGGTGCAGAAGGCGGCACTGGAGAGCTTTGGGTACCAGGTCGTCCTTGCGGAATCGGGCGAAAATGCGGTGGAAATTGTGTCCAACCGAAATGACATTGACTTGATTCTGATGGACATCGATTTGGGCAGTGGCATGAACGGCCCCCAGACTGCCCAGGAAATCCTGAAAAGCCACAATATCCCGGTAGTCTTTCTTTCTAGCCATACTTCGCCTGCTATTGTAGCCCTCACGGAGACAATTTCGTCCTACGGCTATGTGGTCAAAAATTCCGGAATTACTGTGCTGGACGCCTCCATCAAAATGGCATTCAAGCTCTTTGACGCAAACCAAAAAATCCGGAAAAGCGAATCCATTCAAAAAGCCATGATTACGAACATTTCCGACATCATCGGCATTATGGATGCAAATGGAATCATCCAGTACAAGAGCCCCAACCTGGAAAAATGGTTTGGCTGGACTCCCCAGGACCGGGTCGGTCAAAATGTACTCATGACCGTTCATCCCGATGACCAAGAACGGATCAAAGGGGCATTTTCCCAACTCATTAGCAAAGATCATGCCTCCATCGCGGTGGAATACCGCTACTTATGCAAAAACGGCTCCTATAAGCCCGTTGAATTGACTGCCACTCATTTGCCCAACGATCCAGAAATCCATGGCGTTTTGCTCAACTACCACGACATTTCGGAACGGAGACGTCTGGAGAGTGCTTTGGAGAAGCGTATGGTCGCGCTCTCCCGCCCCCTGGATGAAACAGGCCAAATCAAGTTTCAGGACTTTTTCGATCCCCTGGTTCTGCAACGCATTCAAGATGAATTTGCAGCCGCCACCGGAGTTGCGGCCATTTTAACCTACCCGGATGGCACCCCCATCACACGCCCCAGCAATTATACCCGTTTATGTGACGAGGTTGTCCGAAATAGCCCAACCGGATGCGCCCATTGCACCCGATCCAAAATGGTCACGAATTGCAATTCTTCGGATGGCCCGGTTCTGGAACAATGCCCTGGTGGCGGACTCTGGAATGCTGGGGTCAGCATCTCTGTAGGGGAACAGCATTTAGCCAACTGGCTGATCGGTCAGGTGCGCGAAAAATCCTCTACGGATGATAAAATTCGAGATTTCGCCCGTAGAGCTGGAGTGAATGAAAATGAGGCCGCCAAAGCATTCGCAGAAGTCCCCATCATGTCCCGGGACCGTTTCCAGCAAGTGGCCCAGTCCTTGTTCACTTTGACCAACCAGCTTTCCCTCAATGCCGTTCAAAACATGCATCAGGCGCGCCTGATTCGCGAACTGCAACAGACCGCCAAAGAACTCCGCGAAACCAAGGCAATCCTGGAAGCCTCGATGGATCAAAACCCAGCGGGCATTGCCATCGCGGATGCACCCTCTGGCAATCTACGCTATGTAAACAATGCGGGCCTCCTTATTCGGGGTGGCAGCCGACAAAGCATTGTGGACGGCGTGGGAATCAATGAATATGTGGCGAGCTGGAAAATACTTGACCTTGACGGAACCCCTTTGAAATCCGATGAAGTTCCCCTCGCCCGGGCCGTCCTTTATGGTGAAACCAGCAGCCGGGAATTCATGATCCGCCGGGAGAACAATGATGACCGAATTGTCCTCGCCAATGCAGCGCCCATTCTCGACGAACAAGGGAAGGTTTCGGCGGGGGTTGTGGTATTTTTGGACATTACCGAAAGCAAGCGCCTTCAAGAAATAAACCTGGAAAGCGGAAATCGGTTTCGCCAAATGGTTTCCGATATGCATGTCGGGGTGATCCTGCAAGGCCCTCAGGCCGAAATTATTTTAGGCAATCCCCAAGCCCTCACCCTGCTTGGCCTCACCGAAGACCAGCTGCTCGGAAAAACATCCTTCGACCCGGATTGGAATGTCATTCACGAAGATGGCTCACCCTTCCCTGGACCCACGCATCCCGTGCCGCAAGCCATTGCGACCCGCAAGCCCGTTCACGATGTGGTGATGGGAGTGTATCGTCCGGTTCCCGGAGATCGGGTTTGGCTTTCTGTGGATGCCGAGCCCCAGTTTAACTTGGATGGCTCTATCAAACAAGTGGTGTGTACCTTCATCAACATCACGGAACGAAAAAATATCGAAGCCACTTTGCAGGAGCGTGAAGAAGGTTACCAGACACTTGCCAATTCCGGGCAAGCTTTGATTTGGCTCGCTGGCACAGATAAACTCTGCTACTATTTCAATCAAGTCTGGTTTGAATTTACCGGCCGAACCAACGCCCAGGAACAGGGCAACGGATGGGCGGAGGGAGTGCACCCCGATGACCTGCAAAAATGCCTAGACATTTATACGGGCTCTTTTGACCGACGCGAAAAATTCAGCATGGAATACCGGCTCCGGCGCCACGATGGCGAATACCGTTGGCTTTTAGATGACGGAGCCCCTCGCTACAATAGCCACGGAGAATTCCTGGGATACATCGGGCATTGCCTGGATATTACCGAACGGAAGGTTGCAGAAGACGCGGTCAAAAATTTGTTGACTGAAAAAGAACTGATCCTCAAAGAGGTTCATCATCGCATCAAAAACAATATGAACACGGTGCATGGCCTTCTCTCGCTCCAGATTTCATATTTAAAAGAACCCACTGCAATCGCGGCGCTCAGTGACGCTGGCAACCGCGTTCTGAGCATGATGGTTCTGTACGACAAGCTATACAACTCCACTAGTTTTAACGCGGTATCCGCTTCCCAATACATTCCACCGCTTGTCCATGAAATCCTTTCCAATTTCCCTCAGGACGCCAAGATCAAAACCGAGATGCACATCGAAGACTTTACCATTAATGTGAAGCGCCTCCAACCTTTAGGGATCATCATTAACGAGCTGATCACCAACATCATGAAATACGCCTTTGTGGGAAGCACAAAAGAAGGTCTCATTTCGGTCTCCACCACTTTGCACAATAATCGAGTTTCCTTATCCGTTCGGGATAATGGAATTGGAATGCCCGAATCCATTGATCTAGGTCATTCCACCGGTTTTGGCCTCAATCTTATTTCGATGCTGACCAGACAATTGCGCGGAACCGTTCGCGTCGAGCGCGAGGGCGGGACCAACGTGATTGTGGAATTCGAAAAGTAACGGTTGTCCCATCCGTGTACATTACATGTGCGCAGGAATAACAGGCCGACGGACTAAATCCCCAATGCCTGTTTCAATTGCTCGATGCTGCTGACCACCTGGTGTCTTCCACCCCAAATACGGCTGAAGGACTTGCCATAATTTTCGTGGATGATGCGAGGATCCAGCAAAAGCACCGTACCCTTGTCTTCCTTGCCGCGAATCAGGCGGCCCAAACCCTGCCGGAGCGCAAGGACAGCCTCGGGGATGAAAATATCCTTGAAGCTGTTGCCACCGCGGTTCTTGACCAAATCACCACGCGCCTGAATCAAGGCGTCGCCTGGAGTCGGAAACGGCAATTTGGGAATCACCAGGAATTCCAGGGCCTCGCCAGGGAGGTCCACACCTTCCCAAAGCATCTGGGCACCAATGATGCAGGAGCCCCGCTTTTTGCGGAAAATTTCCACCAGGTTGTCGATGGCTCCGTCCGTATGCTGGGAGAGCAGAGTCTTGCCCTTGGCAGAAAACAAGGGGGCTAAAGCCTCATGGGATTTGCCCAGCGCGCTCAGCGCAGTAAACAGCACCATGCTCGAAACTTCCACTTCGGGAAGAATTGCACACAACACTTCGTCCACAGCTTTCTGGTAGGATGGGTCGTTGGGTCGGGGCAAAAAGTCCGCCACAATTACCCGACGATTCGCATCCACATTGAAGGGGGCTTCGAGGATGCGCGCAAAGGGGCGTTTTTCGGGAGCGAGGTCCGGGGAAAACATTCCCATGCGTTCCTGATAATAATCCAAGCCACCCTGCACGGACATGGTCGCCGAGGTGAAGAGCGCAGATTTGATCCAGGGATAAAATTTTTCGGCCAGGCGCTTGCCGGGCTCGAGCAGTTGTGCGTAAAGGACGATGGTATGGGGATTGCCTGGTTCTTCCATCCAGAAAGCCCAGTCCTCTTTTTGCCCGTGCGTTACAAAATCCAGGTCCTTGCGGAAGGAATCGACTTCCTTGGCGCCACCGTCCAAGTCCCGCGCAAAAGCTACGGAAAGGGGGTTCTGGGCGAGCTTGGCACTCAGGGACTCCAATGTCTCTTTCAATTCATCCAAACTCACCAGCACCGGCTTGGGGTCGGTCTGGGCTTCATCCAAGAGGCTTCCCTTGTAGCGCAAGCCGTCCTTGTCATTAAACTTCTTCAGATTTTTGCTGATCTTAAGGAAGAAGCGATGCAAGGCTTTTTCCGATTCGCCGATCAGGTGGCGCGCCTTTTGGGCCAATGCAATCACGCCTTCTTCGGGAATATCTTTTTCGATTTCACCGAGGATTCCGTTTTGAGGGCTCTTCACATGAGCCAAAATTTTCATTTGGTTGCGGAAGCGGAAGAACCAGATCCGTTTGCCAAAGGCATCGTGGGCTGCGCCAGGAATGCGGTGGGCTTCGTCCAGCACAATATGTTCGTAGGCGGGAAGCAGGGCGAACTCGAGGGACAAGTCTTGCAGAAAAAGGGCGTGGTTGATCAACACCAAATTGGACCCTTGAGCCTTGCGCCGCGCCCCCAAGCCAAAGCAACGCGAAAAGAATTTACAGCTCTGACCCACGCAAGTGGAAGACTCGCTGGCGAGCTTATTCCACAGCTGCCGATTGCGTCCAACATTGAAACCAGAATTTTCGTTGGCATCACCCGATTCGGTGCGCTCCACCCAGGTCACTAGGGGCAGAATGGATTCGCGCTCATCGGGCGCAAGCAATTGATCGGGGTGATCCAGGTGTTCCTGGAATTTGCGCAGGCACAAATAATTGCTACGACCCTTCACGATGGCGGGTTTCAGGGCGGAGCCAAAAAGAGCCTGCACCGCAGGAATATCTTTTTGCCAAAGCTGTTCCTGCAAGGCCCGCGTCGCGGTGGAGATCACCACCCGCTCGCCCGTTTCTACGGCCTTGAGCGCGGAAGGAACCAAGTAACCCAAAGTCTTTCCCGTGCCTGTGCCCGCCTCCATGACGGCGATGCCGCCCTTGAAAAGATTGCGCTCCTGCATTTCCGCGAAGTCATATTGATGTTCGTTAGCAACAAATCCAGGAATGGTTTTTTCGAGGATTCCACCCTGTTGGAAATACTCGCGCACCCGGTGCGGATGCCTAGGAACCGGAGAAGCCAAGGGAGCCGTAGGTTCGGGACGCAATTCCAGCATGGCCGAGGTGTCGGTGGGCATGGGGAATACGGTTTCCCAAAAGGTACCCTGAACCAATTTTGCGACTTGGAGGAGCTCAAAAGCAGAAAACTTTTCCGCTTCTTTTAGCGACTTGCAGAAGAGCTCACCACAGGCACGCGCATCGGGCAATGCGCGGTGCGAAGATTCGCGGGATATTTGCAGGGCTTCAAGCAAAGTCTCGAGACGATGGTTGGCCACGCTTTGCCAGACCATGCGCGAAAGCAATAGAGTATCCAGGACCGGGTGGTTCTCGAAAGGAATGGAAACCTTTCCCAGCGCGGACTTGAGGAACCGTGCATCAAAACTCGAATTATGGGCCACCAGCGGAGCCGCTCCAATAAAGTCCACAATTTGGCGGGCAGCGGTTCCGAAAGGTTCGGCGGTGGCAAGCTGAACGGGGTCAATTCCGGTCAGGGAATAAATGAAGGGGCGGACTTCCTGCCCAGGCTTCACCAGGCAATCAAATGTTTCCGTGGCCACTCCATTTTCAAAGCGCACCAAGGCCACTTCGATGATTTCATCGTTATCGTGGTCGAGCCCGGTGGTTTCTAAGTCGATGGCTACAAATTGTTTTGGAATCATTTTGGGGTCCTTTGCAAAGACGGAATACGGGATAACAAGGAATCTAGGGCAAGCATATCCTGGTCTTTTCCCACGCGAATGGTGTCGCGCACGGGTCGCCAGGATTCGGCAGGCTGATAGGGGAATAGTTTTCCTGAGCTGAGTTTGCCATCCCCGTCCGAATCTTCAAATACCTGCATCAGGTAGTTTCCTTCGGGGATTTTTTCAAAGCGGAACGAGCCATCTTTGCGGCACTGCTGGGCCCAAGTATAAGCTCCCACGGGGGAGCGCAATTCGATGCGGGTTTTTTCCGAAGCTCCGGGAAGCTTGGCCTGCAAGGAAAGTACCTTTAGGGGGCTGATGGTTTCAAAGGAGCCCAAATTCTTGGCCGTAATGACCACCTGGGGATTGGCCGTATCCACTTTGGCCTTGACCGTATCCCGCAACAGGCGAACCAGACGATATTGCAGTCCCATGGGCAGTGGCGCACCGGGCATAACCTTCAAGCGAACCGGATCTAGCTGGTTCACTTTTGTGATCAGGGTATCTTTGCCGGAAATGATGAAAATACTCTCCCGTAAGGAGTCTACACTGACTGGAATGTTGTATGTAAGTTCCAGCGTAGGAAGCGAATCCAGGGTCGGCGAAGGTCCAATCATTCGGAAGCTTGTCGTCAATAAAGGCAAGGTATCCTGAATGGGCATCCAACGTTGCTTAAGCCTGGATAATTTTGCATTCATACGTCGCCCCAAGGAGTCAGATCCAGCTGTGCACCCGATCAAGTAATTCGAATCGCGCGCCACCGAATCAAACCACAAGGTCACCTTGCGACAATCTGCTGAAGTCCAGGCCCATTTGGATTTTGCATAGAGCGAAGAATCCATTTTCCAAAGCCCACAGGAAGTCAGCAACGACGAGTCGGAAACCAGGGGGCGCGAAAAGTCCACCGAGGCCAAATTTGGCGTTTGCACAGAGGCCGCAGAAATGCGAATCCCAGAGGTATCCTGATCGGCCATGGAAAAATATAGCGTGTCGTGAAAAGCGGAATCCATGCTCACATCATACTCACCTAGGCCGGCGATTTCACTGGATGGATCGATGCGGTTATTGCTGTTCAGGTCGAGAAACGCAGCGGTCCGATAACGACCGGGACCTATGCCATCGATGTGGAACTTCCCAAGGCTGTCCGTTTGTCCAAGGTAGAGAACGGGCTCCTTGTGCAGGCGCGGGAGACTGTCAGGAAGGACCATGGAGGTGTCCCGCAATTTCTGCAGATATTTGCGGAGGACCCGGGGTTCGGTTCCCATCGGGTAGAGACCAACCATGGGAAACATTTTTTTCCGCAACAGGGAATCGGGAAGACGAACCCACCCGCGCAATTGCAAGGTATCCACCTGTGGACCCGTTGAAAAAACCAGCTGAAAAGGACGCGCAACGGGGTTCTTGTGCAGGTCCATCAGGGAGGAGCCCACCGAAACCGTGTAGGTGGTCAATGTGTCGAGCGGGGTTTTGGAAGTGAGGACCAGGAGCTCCCCATCGACTTCCGTCAAAAGCCGCCCTTCGAGCGGAGGAGAAATACGCACCACGGTACTAGGAACGGGATTCATGATCCACTCGCTGAACTGCAAGCGGATGTCCAACGTGGTGGGCTGCAGTGTGGCGCGGGGAGCCGGGAAGGCTGCCGTCACCTGAGGAGGCGTCTTGTCAAGAGGGCCACCGGTGATGGCCTCTACGCTCGCACAGGACGCCAGCAGAGCAAGTCCCAGCGCCAGGAGACAAATGGCGAAACCCTTCACATCACTCCCAAGGACGGCCAATGTCGTTAATCAGTTTGCCAAACCGGAGCCAGCGCACCTTGAAGGGGATTTTGAACCAGCTGATGGGATTGGTGAAAGCAAAAGAGTCATCCGCATTGTCGAAGGAGAAATACACAATGAAGGCCTTGGCCTTGATGTTGCGGTGACTGACAAAACCCCAGAAGCGACTGTCCTGGGAATTGTCCCGGTTGTCGCCCATCATGAAAAACGCCTTTTGCTGGACCACATATTGCTCGACCGGTTTGCCATCCATGAGCACGGAATATTCCACCCGGAGCTTCTGCGCAGTTTGTGTGCTATCCAGCTGGGAATTCAGGATCGCCACATTATTTTCCAAATCCTCAAGCTGGGATGGATCAAAGGAATCATAACCAATGGTTCGCTTGAATCCCGTGGGATTTGGATCGGGGTGGGGAATAAAACCTGTGCGGGCCAGGTCCGAAAAGAACGCGAAGGGCAAGCGCCCGCCAATGGTATCGCCCAGGTGCAAAGTCATGCGTTTTTCTTCTGGCATTTGTTCGATCAACACATTGGCCAAGAAGCCTTTGTGGTTAAAAAGTGGCGCCCGGAAATTTTCAAAAACGTACTGAGGGATGGGGCCATTGGGTCCCACCAACTTAAGCTCCAAAGTGGTGCGGACTTGTGGATTCTCCTGCATCATCAGGGAGCGAACAAACCAAAGATCCTTGGACTTGAGGCCCGCAAAGCGGAGGGTATCCCCAGGGCCTGGAACCCGAACTGGACCAAAGAAATCCCGGGGCGTAGGTTCGCGAGAGGGCGCTAAATATTTGCCGTAACCGGGGACCACATGGGGCACACCATCCACATGGAGCACGCCATCCTTGATTTGCACGGTTTGGCCACTCTTGGCCACGCAACGCTTGATAAAATCCTTGGGGCCTTCGGGAAAATGCACCAGGCGCTGTTGCCCCGGACCCGGGGTGCGATCCCAGTAAAGGTTTCCGAGCATCAGCAGATTGGCGATATGGGAATACCTTGCTGGCTCATAATCGGGATATTCGGGCTCCCCAGGAAAACGGAAAATGATGATGTCCCCGGGTTCGGGGTCCTGAAAGCCCGGCAAACGCTTTTCCGAAAAGGGAATCGGAGATCCGTAAATAAACTTGAGGCCAAGCAGGAAATCGCCCACCAGAAGAGTGTCTTCCATGGATCCAGAGGGGATTTTAAAAGCCTGGATCACAAAAAAAATAACCACCAGGGCCATGGAAATGGGAACCAAAATTTCCCGGGCAAGCCCGTGAAAAATGCGCTTGGTCCAGGATGGTTTGGGACTAGAAGTAGGGGCATTTTCGCTCATGATAAAGCAAAAATAGAAAATGCCCGGCCTGACAGGGGCCGGGCAACGACAAGACTACCGGAATGACAAGACAACCGAGCATTGCGTCTCCTCCCCCAAGGGGGGAACACCGGTGCGTGCCTGCAATGCATTCACCCTGCAACGGCGATGGCCGTTCCGGCCATGACTGGCTGCTCGTTGCCCGTCCAGGTGCCCGGCATTGGATCTAAGGCTTTTCCCGGTCCTTTTTGCTTTCCAACAAAGCATCCATACGCTTACGCATTTCGGCTTCTTTTCCATAGGAGGTGGGTTCGTAAATTTGCGTCCCGAGCAACTTCTGGGGCAAATGGTCCTGACCGGAGTAGGCTCCGGGCGAGTCATGGTCATATCGGTAACCCTGCCCATAGGCCAGGTCGCGGCCGGTTTTGTTGACCGCATTGCGAAAAGCCCTGGGCACCGGCAAGGTTCCGTGATCGCGCACAATCTGGTCGGCAAGCATTCCCGCTTTTTCCAAGGCGTTGCTTTTGGGGGCTAAAGCCAGATAAACCGTGAGCTCATCCAAGGCAATCAAACCCTCGGGAGTTCCCAAAAAATCGTAGGCGGCCCGGCAAGATGCGGCCATCTGAATCGCCTGGGGGTCCGCAAGTCCAATGTCTTCCATAGCCATGCGCATCAAGCGCCGCAAAAGATAACGAGGGTCTTCTCCGCCCTGCAACATGCGGTGCAACCAATAAAGCGCCGCGTGGGGGTCTGAGCCTCGCACGGATTTGTGGAAAACGGAAATCAAATTGTAGTGTTCATCGTAGCTACGGTCGTAGCGTAGGGGCTTCTGATACTGGAGGCGCTCGAATACCGCCTCATCCACCATTTTTTCGTCTCCCAGGGCTTCCACGATCCACTCGATTTGGTTCAGAAGAAAGCGGGCATCTCCGTCCGCCTGGGAAATCATTTTATTGACCGCGGCATCGGAAAAGGAAATATCGGCACGGAGCATTCCACGCGGATGGTCCCGCAGAGCGGACCAGAACAAACTTTGCAAATCCAAAGGCCCCAAGGGGGCAAACAGGATCAGCTGACAGCGTGAAAGCAAGGCGTTGTTGATTTCGAAACTGGGATTCTCAGTGGTGGCCCCAATCAGGGTAATGGTTCCATCCTCCACGGCACCCAAAAGGGCATCCTGCTGGGCCTTGTTAAAGCGATGGATTTCATCAATAAACAAAATGGAACTTTGGCCCAATTTTTTGAGCTCGCGGGCCTGCGCGATGGTTTCCTTGACATCCTTGACACCGGAACTAACCGCCGAAAGAGCCACAAAATTTTTACTGGATTTTTCACGGACCACATGGGCGAGGGACGTTTTTCCGCAACCCGGCGGACCCCAAAGAATCAAGGAGGGAACAGCACCTCTCTCCAGAGAACGGCGCAACATGGACTGCGGTCCGAGGATTTTCTGCTGCCCCAGCAGTTCCTCGAGGGTCTGGGGGCGCATGCGTTCAGCAAGAGGAGTACTCATGCCTCAAATCTAGAAACTACCCGTGGCGAGAGAAAACCGCAACAGAACCCGGCTTCCCCGGCCACGCTGGCTTTCAACCTGGATGGAGCCCCCAAGCTCTTCTACCATGGCTTTGACAGCGGGAAGCCCAATCCCATAACCGGCAAATTCATCGGCTTCCTTTTGGCTCGAAAATCCGAGTTCAAAGGCCTGCTGGACATCCACATCAAAACCCATCCCGTCGTCTTCCACATCGATTTGAAGGTCGTGGCCAATTTTTCGGCCCACGATGCGGATGGAGCCCATCTCGGGCTTGTGATGGAGCAACCGGTCTTCGGGAGTTTCGATCCCATGGGCCACACAGTTGCGAAGCAAATGCACCAGGATGTCGTTCAATAAACCCGACCAGTCCACGGGCAGCAACAAGTTTCCGCCATCCAGATGGATTTCGGCCAGTTTGTTCGACCGGGCAACCATCCCCGGAAACCAAAGGACCGTCCGGTGCAGGATTCGTCCCAGAGGCATGCGCATGCTGGCTTCAATATCGCGATGAACATCCTGGACGGCTCCGCTGGCAAGCAAGGCCGACCATTCCCGCAACCGGTGCAAAGCAACGCGCAGGGAAGGCCCCTCACGCCAATCAGCGGAATGCTGTCGCAGCACCTTCTGCAATCGGGCTTCTTCTTTGGCTACCGTTGTTTTTAATTGTTTGAGGGCCTGAAGCGACTTAGCGACTCCCTCTGATTCCGCATCATTGGCATTGCGCAACAAATGAGTCAGCTGAACTTGCAAGGAAATGGCCACCAGGCCCACATTCTGAAGCCCAAACCCCGAGGCGCAGCCCTGAACCGTATGGGTATGCCGAAAGGCCCGGGCTATGTGGCTCGGATCAAAAGGCAGCAGCAGAGCCTCTTCAATGGCCTGAATACTCCGATGGGATTCCTGGAAAAACTCGAGGAACAGGTCAGGATCGACGAGGACCGCCTTCAGCCACAGGGTTTCGGCCTGCATTCCCTCAATTTCAAAGGCTTTCTTTCTCTCCTCCGTGACATCCTCAAGAACCACGAGGATGATGGCATCATCGGAACTGACATGGGCAACGGGAGGCAAACGGAAGTAGCTGAGCCGAACCCAGCGGTCCACCAGCCCAGGAAGTGACATTTCGGGGTAAGGATTCAGAGGAATCATGTCCCGATTAGAAAGAAGTTCTTGAGCCAGCACATCCAAAAAGTCATTCAGCGAGATGATCTCCTGGGGAGACAGTCCCACGGCCAACCCCCAATCCTTCCCCACAGAATCCGGTCCAAGCCATGCCAAGGTATTTTTTGATGGTGCACCACAAATTTGGAATTTTTCGTTTAGAGCCACCACCCCGGTTGGCAAAGCATCCAGCAAAACTTTGCGTTCCAAGTGTTGTTGATGAAGCGACTCCAAAACTCCATTGAAGCGATTGGCCAATGACCCGATCTCATCAGGACCCAGGTCCTCAATCCGTAGACTTGGATCAAACCTGCCACGTATGTCATCGGCTTGCCGTTGCAAGCGAAGAATGCGGGAAACGACAAAGCGGTGAATGAAAAAACTCAGCGTAAGGACTAACATGATTCCGCCCAGAAAGGCAAGCCCAAGCAATAGGTATGCGGTATTTGTTCCAACCGCGAGTACATTTGCTTTGGATTCCAGGGCATAGCGATGGGTCACCCGAGGAAGCCGAATATGCAGGCAAAAACTTGGCTTACCGAAAAAGTCACGCACCAGCAATTCGCCGATGATGGAATCATCGCTAACAACGCTCCAATTGGGAAACGACTTTTTCGTATCATCCAAGGAATCCTGAATTGGACCAAAATCAAGATTCAGGTGGGTCAGATCACTGATCCGTTCGAGGGCCTGTCGGTCAAAATTTTTGGCAAAAATCAAGGTCCCCCGGATAGGGCCTTCCCCGTTGGTACGGATCACCGGACGGGCGGCAAACATGACCGGCCCATCGGGCAAATCCAACAACCCCGAGACCACCGTATCCGGGTTTTGCAGGTGAAGAATTCTTTCATTGGTGGCGAGGGTTTCTAGCATTTGCTTCGGAAGAGGAAGTGGCTTTCCCGTTTGTCGGTCACCCGAAAGGAATGCCACCAATTCACCTGAAGTCGAAAAAATCAAGAGCTGATTGTAGCCCATTTGGCTGAGCACGGAATTATCCAAGTTCGATGCAATATAGTCCGGGTTCCGGTCCTTTATAAACTTCCAGGTATCATCCCAACGGGACCAATCAATGGTCTTCGCTTCGATTTCTAAAAGGTCAGCCTGGTAGGAATCCTGAACTCGACGCATGTCCTTTTCGGCGGCATCGTCTTCAGCATGTCCAAACCCCACCATCATCTGTTCCATGGAACGATCCAGACCCAAGCGGAGTACCAGGATCAAACCCAATGCGCTCAACACCAAGAGCGCACCCACACTGACGGCAACGGTTGAAACAACCCGTCGCTGCAGGGTCATGCAAGATCCTTCAAATCTTGTGATTCGCCGGTGAGAAGTCCGATTTCGGTAAGCTTTTGCACCAGCATGGCCTTTTGCACCGGCTTGAAAATATAGCCTTGAATACCCACGCGGGCCGCTTCAAGAATATGGGACCTCTCTTGCTCGGTAGTGAGCATAATGAAGGGGGTCTTGGCGAACTTGGGATTTGCCCGAACCCATTTCAAAAGATCAAGTCCCGTTTCCCCCGGCATGTGCCAGTCGCTGATCACCAGGTCAATCGTGGCCTCGCCCTGAAGGATGCGGCGGGCATCCTCCGCACTGGTGGCATTTTCAATATCAGTAAGCCCAATGCTTGTCAGCGACATGGACAATAATTTTCGAAAAGTTGTGGCATCGTCAACAATCAAAATTTTCACATAAGCCCCTTAAATTCAGCTAAGCCCTTTAATGTCTGGAACAGAGTCAGCGCATTGGTCTTGGACTCAATTGCATAGCCCAAAGCAAAATCGCTCAAGGTGTAAACGACAACCAAGACAATCGACAACCGCAATAGAAATATAGAATTCATATTTGCCTCACTGGGGTAATTGCCGTTGGGCCACAAGTTGATTCAGGTATTCGTCAATTCCGCTGGCCTTGGCCTGGGTGGCCCAGAAATCCGATTCCCAGCGAAGATAAGTCAAGGGGCCTTGGGCGGTAATGTTGGCTACACGGGAGTTGCGGGTCCACAAAGCCATTTCTCCAAAAACGCCACCCCTCTCCAATTCCGCCACCCGACGACCTGACCTTTCGACCACGGCAACACCTCCATGGACCACCAGCCCCATCCAAGTATCTTCCGTATCCACAGTTATTAAAGTATCACCGCGAACCGCGTCACAAATGGTGGCGTGGCAAAGCCACTCTTCCTTCGCTTGGCTTGGCATGGCATGGAATACGTGACTGACATCCATGGCTTGGGAGGCCTGGACCAGGGATTCAAGCCGAACCTTCAAATCGGAAGTCAGCAAGGGTTCCACCACATCGTAGCTGAGGGTTGCCACCACCGAATCCCTACGTAGGAAAACATCTGCCGAGCGCTTGCCCCCATGCAAAAACACGATTTCACCAAAACCGGATCCGGCAAATAATTTGGCAAACTGGACGTCTTTCTGGTCCTTGGATACACCGACCACGTTGGCCTCTCCGGAAGCAAGCCAATGAAATTCACGGTCCGTTTCATTTTTGCGTACCAAAAGAGTACCGGCGGGGAACCAACGCCAACGCCAATGAACCTTCGAAAGTTCGGGGACGTGGCGCAACAATGCACAGGACTTTTGCCAAGCCACCAGCTCCTTGGGAGTGGGCTCAAATTCCTCGGCGGCACTGGCCCGGCGCAAAATGGAATGCTGCTTCAAGAATGTTACGATTTGCAGAATCATCCACAGACTAAAGCCAAGCCCCAGCACATTGCACACAAGTTGCACTACCAACATTTGCAAGGCAGAAAAACCGGAAAGGCGGTCGGCAAAAAAGCCAAAACTTGCCGCAGTAAGAATAATCCAGCCGATGAGAGATGCGGCTCCCGCGATGGACAACCAGGACTGCCGGCCTTTTAGAGCCTGGGAGCGATCAATCCAGAGTCCCAGCAGGAACTGATCCTGCACCTGCAAAACCCGCTCAGCACCCAGCACACTATTATAAAGGTGACACGCCGGACCCGACCCAAAAGGCGACATGGCGACGGAGAAATAGAACCATGCCCCTAGGAACGCACCAGCACCCAAGGCGACTCCTTGCAAAGTAAGCAATGCGGCAATGCCCGCCACGACTAAGGATGCCACCAGCACAGCGAAAGCTTGAAGTCGCATGGGAGATAATTCCCAAGCGACTCGATTTATCCGGAAACTGGCCAACTTCCATTCAATCAGGGGGTCCCCTGGCCTAAAGCAACGTCGAAGCACCCAGTATTCTAGAAACGCCAAGCCCTGGAGAGTAACCCAAAACACCAAGGGCAAGGCCAAAATATCCTTGTAGGCCGAGGCCAGGCCGGTGGAATGGCTGTGCAGCGCAAGCCCCCAAAGCACAAGACCAATCAAAAGCAAAAGTCCCCCTCCGACGGCCACGAGATAATTCCGGGAAGATGAACGTTTGCGAAACGGGGAGAGAGTATTGGAGTGGTTTTTATGAACCTGGGCGTGAAGATGCTTTAGCTGGAACAACACACCCAAATACAAGGCATGCTTGGCCGAGCGCGGATCGTCCTCGATCCGCTTGACTTCTATGCTTTCCTTGCTGGGAAAGACTATCCATTGGTCAGAACCTGTTATCCGGGTCGCGCTTGCATCGAGACCATGAAGCCATTGCAGCATTAGATCCTCGTCTTTTTACTTGATACTTCCTTATTGGAATCATACAATATGTTATGCTATGATTTCAATCAAGAAAGACATTTGTACAAATTGAATCCAAAATTTCGGCTTTTTGATTCCACTTTGGAGGAAAGCCCCATCACAACCGTGAAGGCTGACTCTTTGAATCAACCGAAATATAGGGTAGACTATGGATATGGTTAGGAGGTTCAAATGAATCGCAAGGCTTTTACACTCGTTGAGTTGATGGTGACTATCGTGATTATTGCGATACTGGCCAACATTGCTTTGGGTAGAATTGGAGAGTACACGACCAAGGCTCGTTGCACCGAAGCCGTGGTTACTCTCTCCACCTATGAGCGGCTACAAGAAAATTTTGTCGGCTTTTATGGACATTTCGGATCAATGGCTGAAATCGGTATGGAAGCCACTCCCGGCAACTACTTTGATTTCAACGCCGAACTCACCACCGTGGCTTGGAAAGAAGGTGGTGGAATCCAGACAGCTGGTAACAACAAAGTCGATGTTTGCCATTCGACGGGCAATAATGGGGGATGTGTTACCATCAATGTGGACATTAGTGGCTGGACCAATGGCCTTGCTCCCCAAGGCGATGCTTTGGGCGCCTGTGATGCCAGCTGTAACGGACTTTACAGCAGCGCAGCGACCAGCAGTGCGGCAGCAAGTAGCGCCAGCGATGACGATGATGACGATGACGATGATGACGATGATGGTGGCGATGATGACGACTCTCCATCCGGCACAGGCACGGTAACCTCCGCCACCATCACCGCTACCGCAAAAAACACTCTTTCTCAGTATTGTCAACAAGGTGATGGCGTCTTTTCCACCTGGTCCAATGGTTCGGTGGTACGCGGAAATACCGTGGGCGGAAATTGCGGAAAGTACATGGGGTCGTGGTTCCTTCAATGACTTTCCTGTGGATCATCGCCTGTGCCCTTTGCATGGCCTGCTCCACAGACCCCAAGCCAACCCAGGACCCAGGGCAGATGCAAAAAGTGCATTACCTTCTGCGCTACGAATTCAAAGGGAAAAATATTGCACAGCTCCAAGTGACTTCGGTTTTGCCCAAAAGCATTCCCGGCTATCAAAATATCTTGACCCGCGAATACAGCCTCACTCCCAATTTAGCCCGCAATGCATTCGGCGATTCCGTGGGCATCTTTTATTTCTTCTCCCCTAGCGACTCGGTTGCCATTGAGATCCAGGGCGAAGCGGAACTATTCCCCGACACCAACCAAGCGAACCCCCAGGACTCGGCTTTCGCCTATTTCCGCTCCATTCTTTCCCTGGTTCCCCAAAAGATTCAATACCAATTGCAAACAACGGATTTGCCTTTGGATTCCGCCTTGAAAAAGGGTGTCGGGGATTGCACAGAATTTGCAGCCTATGCAGCCAGGCTCTGTTCCCAGAAAGGGTATCCCACACGTCGAGTCTCGGGAATCCACCTGCGTCAAGGAGTCATCGCCACCCATAGCTGGGCAGAATGCCAGCACCCGAATGGCTCCTGGATCCATCTGGACCCGACCTGGGCCTCAGAAACCAGTAAGGATTTGGGACATGCCATGATCCGCAATCTACAACGCCCGTCATGGTACCTCACCCTGGTCCCCAGCGAACCCGCCACCCAAGCCAAGCGCTGGGTATCCTTCCAATATGCTGGCGACTCCATTTCCATGAAGACCATCGCCAGGATTATTCCCCTGCCTTGATTTACCCTCATTTCTTGCAGACCCCCTTCAGCAACACCGGCATTTAGGTTTATCTTTGGGCCATGGAAAATCGCACAGAAGATTCGTCCCGGCGCCCCACCCTCGCCAACGAATTCGCGGAACAGAGCGAAATCGCGCTAGGCATTGCGCGCGGTGTGGCTACGCCCCAAATCGTGAATCCGGACAGATCCCGCTTCGCATTCAAAAAGAAAGAACTTTCGGTGGAGGAGTACTTTCAAGGAATTCGCACCGGCAACCGCACCTTGCTTGCGCGGGGCATTACCTTGGTGGAGAGCTCCCTTCCCCGCCACCAGGAAATCGCCCAAGAACTGATTCACCGTTGCCTCCCCTTTTCCGGCACATCCGTTCGCGTTGGCATCACGGGCGTTCCCGGAGCCGGAAAATCCACATTCATTGAATCCTTTGGAACCCGCCTGCACGACCATTTTGGACGCAAAATTGCAGTGCTCGCCATCGATCCCAGCTCCCAGGTGACCGGTGGATCCATCCTGGGCGACAAGACCCGCATGACCGAGCTTTCTAACCGCGAAGGCGTATTTATCCGGCCTTCGCCCTCCAGTGGCTCCCTCGGCGGAGTCACCCAGAAAACGCGCGAAACCGTTCTCATCTGTGAGGCCGCCGGCTTTGATACGGTGTTTATCGAAACGGTGGGCGTGGGCCAATCCGAAACCGCAGTCCACGGCATGGTCGATTTTTTTCTTCTGCTGATGCTTGCCGGCGCAGGCGACGAGCTTCAGGGAATCAAGCGCGGAATCATGGAAATGGCTGACGGCATCGCCATCACCAAGGCCGACGGATCCAATCTGCAAAAGGCCAAAATGGCTCGCGCTGAATATGCAAACGCCCTGCATTTATTCCCGCCCAATCCTTGGCATTGGACGCCCCAGGTGGTGACGACCTCGGCCTTGGAGCGCCAAGGAATCGACGAAGTCTGGGAAATGATCCTCGCCTTTGAAAAGAAATTGAAGGCGGGTGAATTTTGGGATGCCCGCCGCAAGGAGCAGCTCCGCAACTGGATGACCGAAAGCATTCATCAGGGCCTGTTGCAGGACTTCCACGCGAGCGAAGCGATCCAAAAAGAATATCCGGACTTGGAAACGGAAGTAATGGAAGGCCGCCTGAGCCCTTTTCAGGCTGCCAAGCGCCTCGTGGGAATTTTTCGCAACCCTTAATCCATCGCGCGACATTCCCTCTTTCATCGCTTAGATTGATTTTCCTGAGTCAATTTGTGTATTTTTGCCGAATATGAAACGCCTCCCGACCAAGAAATACGCGAAAACGGCCTGGAACCTCCTGGCAGACGGCGGGCGCACCTTCCCTTACTACGCGTCCTTCAAAGTCACTTCGGTCTGCCATTTCAGTTGCTCCTTCTGCAACATCTGGAAGGGCCCCAAAGAAACCCTCGAAAAAGACCAGGCCCTCGCCATTCTCAAGAATCTGGGGCGTTCCTCCATTTTTCTGACCTCACTCGAAGGGGGCGAACCCCTTCTGCATCCTCACATCGAAGACATTCTGGAAGAGGGCCATCGTCAGCCCTTTTA
>CAIRAY010000036.1 GCA_903876665.1 uncultured Fibrobacterota bacterium
GTGATGCTCCACACAGTGGATAGTGCTCGACTTGATATGCCTGTTCCGCTTCAGCGGTTACAGGCACATATCCACTGTGTGGAAATTGGCGAAGCCAAAAGTGGCCAAGCTTTGCATAGCTGCCAGTAACCGTAACTGGCAACACATCGGCCGTCCCGGGCATGACTTGAAAAACATCCCGTTTGCGATTAAAGTCGTTTGCCCAGCCTAATGTTTTTGGGTTTTCCTCTTGTTCTCTGCTTTTTTCTAAATTGCGCTGATTCTATTTTCCCGCGGGGTTTTTATGGCTACAATGAAGACCGGACTGACTTTTGACGATGTGCTCCTGATTCCAGGACCCTCTCAGGTCTTGCCTCCACAAACCAGCGTAAAAAGTCTGCTCAGTGACCAAATTACCCTGAATGTGCCCATTCTGAGCGCAGCCATGGACACCGTCACCACATCGCCTTTGGCGATTTCTCTTGCCTTGCAGGGTGGGGTGGGTGTCATTCACAAGAATCTTTCGGTAGCCCAGCAGGCAGAAGAAGTCCGGGCGGTCAAGCGTTGGGAATCGGGCATTGTGGCCGACCCCATTACCTTGGATGCGGATCAGCCCGTTGATGATGCATTTGTCATTATGCGCGCCAAACAGATTTCTGGATTTCCAGTCCTTTCCCAAGGCAAGGTCGTGGGAATTTTGACCAACCGAGATCTTCGCACCATCGCCCAAGGTAGCAATACCAAGGTTTCTGAGGTGATGACCAAAAATCCCATCACCGCATCCCCCAAAATTTCTTTGGCAAAAGCAAAAGAAATCCTGAACAGCAACCGCATTGAAAAATTAATTCTTGTGGATAACCAAAATCGCCTAAAAGGCTTGGTCACGCTAACTGACATTCTAAAGCGGGAATCCAATCCCGATGCCTGCTTGGACAGGAATGGCCAGCTGGTCGTTGGTGCCGCAGTGGGCACAGGCGCAGACACGCTCGAACGCGCCAAGGCGTTGGTCGATGCCGGTGTCGACATGCTGGTTGTGGATACGGCGCACGGACACAGCATCGGTGTCATCAACATGGTGAAGACCTTGCGCAAGCTGTATCCCAAAGTGACTCTCGTCGGTGGTAATGTCGCTACCCCCGAAGGGGTGCGCGATTTGGCTAAGGCTGGCGCGGATGTGATCAAGGTGGGCATTGGCCCCGGTTCCATTTGTACAACCCGCGTCGTTGCCGGTGTGGGCGTTCCCCAGTTCACCGCAGTTCTTGAATGTGCTGAAGAGGCTCGCAAGCTTGGGGTCAAGATCATCGCCGATGGTGGCATAAAATTCTCGGGCGATATCGTGAAGGCCTTGGCCGCAGGGGCAAGCGCTGTCATGCTGGGTTCCATGTTCGCGGGCACCGAAGAAGCTCCCGGCGAGGTAATCCTTGCGGATGGCAGAACCTTCAAAAGCTATCGGGGCATGGGTTCGCTCGGTGCCATGAAGGAAGGCAGCAAAGACCGCTATTTCCAAAGCGAGATCCGCGAGGAGTCCAAGTTTGTTCCCGAAGGGATTGAAGGACGTGTTCCTTACAAAGGACCACTCAAAGACATTGTGTACCAGATGGTCGGTGGCGTCCGCCAGGCTCTTGGTTATTGCGGTGCGGCCAATTTGGAAGAGCTCCGGGCAAAAGCCAAGTTCGTCCAAATTACCAACGCAGGCCTGCGTGAAAGCCACCCCCACGATGTCACCATTACCAAGGAAGCCCCAAACTACCGGGCTTCAGATTATTAATTCCATTTAAAATCATATTTATGCGGGCATCCATGGGTGCCTGTTTTTTTTTGCTGTCGAGAGAAAAAAATGAAGACCCTCACCGAGGTGAAGGCCTTAAAGGGGAAGAAAATTCTGCGGTTGGTACCCCGAACTTACCAGGAGGGGAGCAATGATTGAGTGTTTGGAGGATTTACCCTACCGCAGAACTTTTCTAAAACTTGATCGAAGAAGTCAAGTACCTTCGATTATGAGTACAATATATCTTTTGAAAATGGGTTTGTCCAGTAGTTGGTTCAAAATTTTTTTACAAACGACAAAATTTGACGACCAACTTGGAATATTTCCCGATGACGGGATGAATTTAAGCGACCTGAAAATGTCACGGTTCCTATATTTCGCCCAATGCGCACAATCATCCAAGCCCTTTCCGATACCGTAATCAATCAAATTGCGGCCGGTGAAGTCATCGAACGACCCGCTTCCGTGGTTAAGGAGCTGGTGGAAAATGCTTTGGATGCTGGAGCCACTGACATTCGAATCGGTATCGAAGGGGGCGGAAAATCCCTCATCAAAATTGGGGATAATGGCTGTGGCATGGGACCGGAAGACCTGGAAATGTGTCCGCTTCGGCATACGACATCTAAACTCCGCAGTACCGATGACCTCATCCGGATTGGCACCAACGGGTTTCGGGGTGAAGCGGTGGCCTCCATTGCTTCCATATCAAAACTACGCATCGATTCCCGGGTCGAGGATTCGGAGGTGGGAAACTCCCTGCTTCTCGAGGGGGGAAAGTTGCTTGCCCGCGAGACCATGGCACGCCCTGTAGGGACCCTGTTTTCGGTGGAAGAATTGTTTTTCAATACCCCAGTTCGTCGCACTTTTCTTGGAAGCGAGGCGTTGGAAACCGCAAAAATTTCGGACACGGTTTCTCGAATTGCTCTGGCGCACCCCGACAAACGCTTTGAATTAAAGCAGGGGGCTCGCGAACTTTTTACCGGAATTCCCGGAACCATGCGCGCTCGCTTGGCCGAGGTTCTGGGTGCGGGGATGGCCAGGCAAATGCTTGAATTCGACCATCAGGAAGATTCCATTCGGGTGCGAGGGTTCGCGACCGGCCCCGAAGAAATGCGGGGACGGAGGAATCTCCAATTTTTCTATTTAGGGACTCGTCCCATCTTCAATAGCGTGATCGCCAAGGCGGTGCAACGGGCTTATGAGCCCTACGGAAAGTCCGGATACCCGGTGGTGGTTTTATTTGTGGACATGGAAGGTGCAGAATTTGATGTCAATGTCCATCCCGCAAAGCGCGAAGTTCGTTTCAGCAACGAAAATGCCGTGTTTCTGGCGGTACACCACGCGATCCGCAATGCCTTGATGCAACAGGACGGAGCGCCTGTCATTTCCCTTGCGGAATATGCACCGGTAAACCCCGTTGAGCCACCTCCGCCGCCCCTGGTCCAGCCATTGCCCGAACCTCTTTCAATGGGAAACGAAATTTCGGGGGCTCCAGCCGCACAAACCCCTGTGCCACGTTACTCCTTTATCGCGCAATCCCAGAGCCTACCCCCGATCAAGATTGCAAGTCCAGAACCCCCCAAGTGGGAGGCGCAGGATATTTTTAGCCAGCCCGAGTATGGGAAAATCGTTCAGCTGTCTCCCAAACTTTTCCACAAGCCCCTCGAGATAAAGCCTGACTTGCGCGAGCAAGTGAGTGGGGTGCGCTTTTTTCAGTGGTCCAAAACCTACGTGGTCTGTGAAGACAGCAAGGGCTTGCTTCTGATTGACCAGAATGCCGCGTCCCAGAGGATTCTTTATGAACGGGCACTGCTTGCCCTGGATGAAGGCAAGGGATTTGATTCCCAAGAACTCCTGTTCCCCGAAATCCTGGAAATGACGCGGCCGGATTCCATTTTGTTACAGGAACACCTAGGGAAAATGGCGCGACTCGGGTTTCATTTGGAGCCCTTTGGTGGAGGTTCTTGGCAGTTGCGGGGCATTCCGGTGCACCTGGGCGTGGGTCGGGCGGAATCGGCGTTGCGTGAGTTTTTGCGACAATTGCACGAAGGCGTTCTTCCCGGTGACGAAAAAGGCGGACCACGGGAGGTACTGGCAAAAGGGTTTGCCCTGGGGTCCTCGTTGCAAAGCGGAGTCACTCTAGGGAACGAAGAAATGTCGGCCCTATTGGATCAACTTGTTTTAACCTCTGACCCTTATATGTCCCCTTTTGGGCGTCCAGCCCTACTGCGGCTTCCTTTAGAAGAAATCCATCGACGGTTCAAAAACCTATGAGAACTTTGATCGTAGGCGATGTACACGGGTGTCTGGATGAATTGAAAGATATAGTCGATTCCTTCGGTCTGGTTTTAGGGAAGGATCGTATATTTCAAACCGGAGACATGATTAACCGCGGACCCCACAGTCTGGGAAGCCTTGAGTTTGCAAGGGAATGTGGAATCCAAAGCGTGCTGGGCAATCACGAATCCCGCTTGATCCAAATTTGGGAAACCCCAGCCCATGCCCGCAATCCCAAGGAAGACGCCTTTCTAAAACGGCTGGGCGGGAATCTGGAGCACATTTACGAGCTGGTAAAAAACTGGCCATTATGGATAGACGATCGTGATTTTACCCTGGTGCACGCCGGGATCCAGCCCGGAAAATCCAGCTTGGAAGATATGGACCGCAAGGTGTTGTTGACTGTGCGTACGTGGGATGGGGTGGGCAAGGACCTGGATAGCCCCAAGGATCCGCCTTGGTTTTCCTGTGTCAAATGGCCCCGCACCGTCGTGTTTGGCCACTGGGCTCTGGGTGGTCTGGTGGTGCAACCCGGGTTCCGTGGGTTGGATAGTGGGTGTGTTTATGGCAAATCGCTGAGTGCCTGGTGCCCCGAAGAAGACAGAATTTATCAAGTGGCGGCTCGCCACGAATACTCGCGGCTACATTGAGAATTGAACGAGGATTGAAATGACCGGTGAAGAACTATTCCGCAAATTAGGTGGCACGCCCATCCAGATGGCCCTAGGGCTCTATACTTTGGAGGCTTGCGAAGGCATGGCCCGGGATATCAACGAAATCCAGAATTTGAAGCGTGAAAAAAACGCCGTGATTTTGGGGCATTATTACATTCCTCGGGAAATTACTTTGGGTGTTGCGGACTTTGTGGGAGATTCCTATGGCCTAAGCCAAGATGCTGCAAAGACCAGCGCCGACATCATTGTTTTTGCAGCTGTTCGCTTCATGGCCGAGACCGCCAAGATTCTGAATCCGCAAAAGACGGTGCTGATCCCCGGAACGGACCCTGCATGCTCCCTGGCGGACTCTGTTACGCCCGAACGCGTGCGAGAGTTGCGTACAAAACATCCAGACCACACCTTTGTGTGCTATATCAATACCACGGCGGCGGTCAAGGCCGAGTGCGATGTCTGCGTGACGAGCTCCAATGTGGTGGATATTTGCGCAGCGATTCCCAACGACAAAATCGTTTTTGTTCCAGACCGCCTCATGGGCCAAAATGTGGTGGACTTGTTGCGCTCCCGGGGAATTAATAAAGAAGTGGTCATTTACCCGGATGGCGCCTGTCATGTCCATGAACGTTTCGATCCTGGCATGGTGAAGCTGTTCCTGGAACGCATTCCCGGAGTGCAGGTGCTGGCTCATCCGGAATGTGATCCCGAGGTAATCAAGCAGTCGCATTTTGTGGGTTCCACCACCCAAATTATTGCGCACATCCAAAAATACCAGGAGTCTCAGACCCTCTTGGTTCTGACAGAATGCGGTCTCGTCTCGAGTCTTTTGGTGGATTTTCCCCAGCACAAATTTGTGGGGGCTTGCCAAATGTGCCAATACATGAAGTCCAACTCCTTGGCCGGGATTCTCCGGGTGCTTCGAAATCCCCAACCCTGCGATGCCGTGAATTTGGATGTAGAAGTCATGGCCCGCGCCCGCAAATGCATTGACGCCATGTTTGAATATGCCGGAAAGGGTAAATAACCATGGGCTCTTTGTCGAATTATTGTCATCCCCGAATGTCTTGTAGTACCCGGATCTCTTGTCATGCCCGGATGTCTTGTAGTACCCGGATGTCTTGTCATCCCCGAATGTCTTGTCATCCCCGAATGTCTTGTCATGCCCGGCACGGGCATCACCGCCCCGTTCGGCAATATTCTGTGATGCCCGTGCCGGGCATGACAGAAAAACCAGGCATTGCATGTCGCAATCCCATTGACGATGTTCGGTTGTCTTGTAGTGCCCGAATGTCTTGTCATGCCCGGATGTCTTGTCATGCCCGGCACGGGCATCACCGCCCCGTTCGGCAATATTCTGTGATGCCCGTGCCGGGCATAACAGAAAAACCAGACATTTCATGTCGCAATCCCATTGACGATGTTCGTAGTAATAGCGACAAAATGGCTCGATCTTCTTTTTGGGTAACCTTTTTGGTTTTGCTTCTTGGAGCATCCTCCGCTTTCGCCGAGGAGCCTGTTGTCGTCCGATATTTTGTTCAGGGCGGTGGTGGACTCGAATACCCTGTTGGCGATTTGGACGGAAAGACCATTTTGAGGCTCGATACCTCCGTGGATTCTTCCTTAACTCCCGAATCTGTGTCGCTCCCGGATCTTCCCATCTTTCCGGAAGCGAAAATCCGCTTGGGCGCGTACATCGATGCCTCTTCTGTTTCCGTGGGGTTTGGCTATGGTCGTCCCATGATTGAAGAATCGTCTGCTTCCCAGCCCATTGCCCCAGCCCACGCAAGCTGGCTTTCTTTTGACTTTGAGTACCAGTACCACTTTGGCTTTCCGGGCGTTTGGCGTCCAGCGATTGGAGCCAGCTACGGATTCGCCCGCCTTGACGTCGAAGGTGCGGCAAGGGCTGAGGACGCCCAAGGCGTCACCACCGTTGGGCATGTATTGTTTTCGGGCGCTATGCCCGGGGTTGTTGGCGCGCTGGGCTATTATGGCTTGCCCCATACCTGTATCGTCGCCGAATTGCGGGGGCGCCTGGCCTCATTCCAGAATTTAACCACCGATGCCAACGATTACAGCGCCTTAAGTTCCAGTCTTTGGCAATGGATCTCGGGTGTTTCGGTTTCCGCCCAGTATATTTTTTAAATTTCCTTTAATTCATTCTAGTGAGGTTTCATGCAGGATTTAGCCCTTCTCCAATTGCTAAAACTGTGCGATGGTCCTTCCATTGCCATTCTTGTGATTTTGACTGTGATGTCGTTTGGCTCATGGGGTATCATTTTGGTAAAGTTCCGCTATTACACCAAAAATTCGTCCCTCAATGCGGATTTCTATGGTCGCTTTATCCGTATTGAACAGTTTGTGCAATTGAAGGCCCATTGCCGGCAGTCCGGCGATAGTCCGCTTAAAAAGCTGACCGAAGAGGTCTTGCTCGAGGCGCAAAAGTTTTCCGCCTTCGTCAGTTACGACTCCATCCAGCATCGCGCCTCCCTCTTGGAAGACACCATTCAGCGGTCCATCGAAGCCATTCGCCTGGACGAAGACAAATTCCTCGGCTTTTTGGCCATGTCGTCCAATCTTTCCCCCTTCTTTGGTTTGCTTGGAACAGTCTATGGAATCATGGTGGCCTTTTATCAGATCGGCAAGCATGGCTCGGCAGACTTGACCATTGTCGCCCCCGGCATTTCCGTGGCTCTGGTTACCACGGTTTTTGGTTTGTTGGTTGCAATTCCCGCCTCGGGTGCATATAACATATTTGTGAACCGCAATAACCGCAACGAAATCAGCTACTACAACTTCGGGTCGCGCGTGCTCTCCCTCTTCAAGCGTGGCGATCTGCTCGCACTTGAAGAAGTCGCAGGCGGCTAACATGAAACGAAGCCGGCAAAAACCCCTCGTGCAAGAAATGAATCTCACCAATCTGGTGGATGTTGTTTTTGCAATCCTGATCGTGTTTATGATTTCGGCACCCCTGATGAGCCAGGGGGTCAAAGTGGAGTTGCCCAAGGCGGAAGCCCCCACCATGGAACAAGAAAAGCTCCTCAAGGTGTCCATAACCAAGCAACGCGAAGTCTTTGTTGCCGACATGAAGGTGGAGCTCAAGGATTTCGGAAACATTTTTGGGAGTATTTGGGATAAAACATCTCCTGTTGTCATTAATGCGGATGAGTCCGTTGACTATGGCCTGGTCATGAAGGTTGTGACCAAGGTTCAGAAGGCCGGAGTCACCAAGCTCGGATTCCTCACCCTCACGGAAAAGGAATAGCCGGTTGGTTGAAGTCGCCTTCAAAGCCGAGTACGGAAGCTTTTTGCCGCGTATCATTGGATACTCGGTGGCGTTCCATGTTGTGCTCGGGCTTTTGATTGCCGGCGGGTTGATGATCAATCCTACCGTGGAACCCGAAAAAATTCCGGTGTTCGAGCTGGTTAAATTACCGCCTCCCAAGGGCGTGCGCCACCGTCCCCGTCCACCCGTGCCCAAGCCGGCTGAAGTTAAGCCCGAAGTAAAGCCCGAGGTCAAGCCTCAGGTTAAGCCTCAGATCAAGCCCGAACCCAAAATTGTTCCCAAAGCCGACCCCAAGCCATCTCCTTTGCCCGTTCCGCAGAAGGTCGTCCCGCCACCGCCACCTGAGCCCGTTTCCGAAGGGCCCTACGATGATGACGCCCCGGCCGATGCTCCCGAAGGGGATCCTAACGGAATGGACCTTCCGGATTTCAGCAATGAACCCTCCCTTCGCACGGTGGAATCGATTTTGATCGACCCCCTGATGCAGGTTTATTTGGAGCAGCTGCAGGCGATTCTGATGCAGAATTTCAATCCTCCCGGTGGCCTCGATATTCCCAAAGGAGCCAGGACCACGGTCCAGTTCACGATTCAGCGCAGTGGCGTGATGGTGGGCGTTCTGCTGAAAAAGTCCTCGGGAAATTCCACTTGGGATAGGGTGGCCATGCGGGCGGTGAGTTTATCTAAATTACCACCATTGCCTCCCAATTATCGGGCACCAGTGCTCCCTCTGGTGTTTGACTTCAAAGAAAAGTAGGTGAATTGTGATCCGACTTCATATCCTTGTGCTTGTTTTAGTGGCTTTTTGTGGAAGCGCCATTGCACAGAAACTTCCCAATGTGGCCGTACTGACCTTTCAAGGTGGCAAGACCGTCGAAGCCGAGCAGCTTCTGTTTCTGACCGGAAAATTCACTTCCGAACTAATCGCAAGCAAAGCCTTTGTGGTGCTGGACCGTGGCCGCATGGATTTGATCCTCAAGGAACAAGGTTTCCAGCAAACAGCGGTGTGCAACAATTCGGAATGCCAATTGCAAATGGGGCAGCTGCTTGGGGTAGATTACATCATCTCCGGAAACCTGGTACAATTCGGTGGAGAGTTTGCCTTCCGTTTGGATTACATTGATGTGGCTACGGGGCGCATTGAGAAGACCGTCGAAATTTCCGAGAAAGGCTCTTTGGAAGATGTGTATAAGCCCCTTTGCGAAAAGGCAGCCAAGCGCCTGGCTCAGGCAACCCACGGCGAACAGGCCATTGACGGGGCGGTTCCTGTCGACAAGTCAAGGAGCCCTCTTTCTCTGAAGCGTAAAATTGCCCTCGGGTTTTTCAGCGGTGCTGGTCTCGGGCTAGGTGGAGGGGTGTACTTTAACCAGCAGGCCCTCGCCTATGAGGATGATTACAACGCCGAACATGACTTGCTTCATCCAAATAAAGAACAGCTCACGAAAATCTACAATGACGTAAATGAAACCAAAGAAGCCAGGAATATTTCGTACGGATCCAGCGTGGGCACCGCGTTGATCGGGTTACTGCTGTGGTTCTGGCCGGAAGGAGGGAAGTGAGATGGGAGACAAGAGAATAGTGAATAATGTAAAGTGCAAAGTGAGAAAATTTGTGGCACGCCCGGGTGAAAGCAATCGTTTCAACTTTACGCTCTACACGTTGCGTTTTGCACTCTGTAGTTTCGTGTTTTTCTTCCTTTCTTCTTGTTCCAATGTGAATGTGGAAAATCCCAATGATATTACCGGAGTGGTGTGGGAAGAGGATTTATCCTCGAGTCAAGATGGCCTGTTATCTTCCTCAGAAATGTCCTCTTCGAGCGAGGCCTCTTCCTCGTCAAGCGTAATTCAATCCTCGTCGTCCTCGAGTATCGCGCGATCTTCCTCAAGCGTGGTTAGGTCCTCGTCGAGTGCTACGCCATCATCGTCCTCGAGTGTATTACCCTCCTCGTCGAGCATTGCTCCGTCGTCCTCTAGCGTGACTCCTTCCTCGTCGAGCGTGGCACCATCATCGTCCTCGAGTGTTGTGCCGTCATCGTCGAGTGTGGGGCGGGTGGATACCGAGTATTCCTATGCTATTTTACAGGTAGAATCTAGATCATACCGGACCATTCGAATTGGAAGGCAAACTTGGATGGCGGATAATTTGAATGAAGGGACTCGATTGCCCATCGCAAATGTTTTGGATCTTTCCTATTTAACGGGTAGTGCAATTAAGGTCTGCTATAATGATTTATACTCGAATTGTAGCAGTCATGGCGCCCTTTATCAGTGGGCCATGGCAATGGATCTTTCGTCCACTTGCAACACTTCAAATTGCCAAGACTCTATCCAAACCAAACATCAGGGGATGTGCCCTACGGGTTGGCATATTCCGACCTCTTTGGAGTTTGGGGAATTGAGAGATAGCGCGAGGTCTTTCAATTCCGTAGCTCCCGGGAATGCGCTCAAATCCATTTCTCCTGAGCCTGGCGATTCGCTTTGGAACAGGGTTGAATTCAATGACGCGAATTCCATGGGATTCCGTGCTATTCCATCGGGAATTTACAATACGGGGTACAATCCTCCCAGGTGGGATATGTTTGCTGGAGGAGTGTACTTTTGGACCACTGACCGAGCCAATACTAGCCCTGAATATAATGCGACCTCTGCCAGTTTAAACTATGGTACCAAGGATTTCGCCATAGACTCCAACTGGGGGGATGTAAAAACCATGGCCTTCTCCGTGCGTTGTTTACAGGATTAGTAAGGCCATGAATTCCTATTTGACGGTGGAAGAAGCGGCTGCCATTCTCGCGCAAGACGGGATTGTGGGAATGCCGACGGAAACCGTTTACGGACTGGCCGCCAATGCTTTTTCGCCCCAGGCCATCGCCAAGGTGTTCGAAGCAAAAAAACGGCCTTGGTTCGATCCGTTGATTGTACACATTCCTAGTGCAGATTCCTTGTCGCACCTGGTCAAGTCCGTTCCGGCCCTGGCCCAAAAATTGGCCGAAGCCTTTTGGCCCGGCCCCCTGACCATGGTCTTTGAAAAGTTGGATGTAGTCCCGGATTTGGTGACGGCAGGCGCTCCCACGGTGGCGGTCCGGGTCCCTTCCCATCCGGTTGCCCAGGCTTTGTTGCGCGCCTGCCCCTTTCCGCTTGCTGCACCCAGCGCCAACCTTTTTGGGCGGGTTAGCCCGACCAGCTCGCGCGATGTCCTCGACCAGCTGGAAGGCCGTATCGATGGGGTGATCGAGGGTGGGGACTGCGCCGTCGGGGTGGAATCGACCATCATCGATTTTACCGGGCCCCAGGCCAGGATGTTGCGCCCCGGGGGCGTATCCCGGGAAGAAATTGAAGCGGTGATCGGGCCACTGGCCACATTGGAAACGACGGCCGGAGAGGACGGAAACGCCATGCCCGCTCCAGGAACTTGCAAGCGTCACTATTCTCCGCTAACACCAATCCAGTTTGTTGGGGATGCGGTGGTTTCCGATGACTCCCGGGTGGGCTTGATTGCCTTTGGAAAGGGCAAAGGCCGCCGGCGTGGTTTCGTTAAAACAGTGAATCTATCTGATTCCGGTGACTTGTGTGAAGCCGCCACCCACTTGTATTCTGCCTTGAGGCAAATGGATCTTTGCGGGTTGGACTATGTGATCGTAGAAGAAATCCCGGCCACAGGCCTAGGGCTCGCGATCAACGACCGCCTGCGTCGCGCGGCAGCAAGGGACTAAAACCACCCCTGCCAGCGGTTTTCGTTCGCTGGTCCCGGGGAATAAATTTATTGTTGCATAACTGCCAGGTTTTGGATACTATCGAAAAGTTATTCATTTGAATAATAGACAACCTATTGAATGAGGTCGCATCATGGCAACACGTTATACGCTTGGTTTTAAGCTTTTCGCAGGTATTTTATCCCTTTTGGTGATCACCTTTATGTTGCTGGGATTTGTCCAGGTGCAGTTAAACAGTATCCGGGATATTCAAGCCAAAACCAAGGATCGTGCCCAAGATGCCGTATTCATAGCCGATGCGTCCAACGAGGGGGCCCGGGTCTACCAAGCCATTGCGAATTTGGTGATCAACCGTGACGATGCCGCCAAACAGGAATGGAAGGTCACCAAAGATGAAACCTTCAAGGTCTTGACCGGGGTCGATTCCATTGTGGATACTGATCAGGAGACGGAGTGGATGGAAAGTGCAGAGCGGGCCATGCAAAAGATTCAGGATAAGACCGAGAATCAACTTGCTACGGCCATTGAAGCCAATGATCCCGCCCAGGTCAGCCAGGTGGATGCGGAAATGGATGGCTTGATTCAGGAATTCAATGCATCGATGAAGAAGCTGCAGGAATCTCTGCAGAAAAAAAATTCCCTGCAATTGGAGAGTGCGGATCAATTGATTGGGCGCATCATTAATTCACTGATCATTGCCTCTGTTGTTCTAATGGGCCTTGGCTTGGCCATTGCCTTGTTCCTGGGGCGAATCATTGTGGGACCATTGCGCCGGGTGAACGCCCTAATTAAGGATATTGCGGAGGGCGAAGGGGATTTGACGCAACGAATTCAAGTTTCTTCCAATGATGAATTGGGAGACATGGCAACGAATTTCAACACTTTCAGTAGTAAATTGCAGACCATAATGGGCGAGGTCGGCGGAACCACTTCGGAACTCAACCGGTCTTCCAGCGAACTCACTATCGCCGCCGATGGCCTTGCCCAGTCGGCCATGGTGGTAAAAAATAGCACCAACCAGGCCGCCGCCGCCGTAGAGGAATCTTCGGTAAGTATCCGCTCCATAGCGCATTCCTCGGAGCAGATGAGTTCTTCTTTAAGTACGGTTGCCGCAGCCGTGGAAGAAATGCATGCCTCCATTCAGCAGGTCGCGCTTCATTGTCAGGAAGAGATGCGTATTGCCGAAAATGCCGAGGCTCAGACCCAACAAGCCACAGAGGTCATGAATATTTTGGATATAGCCTCCAAGGATATTGGCAAAGTCCTCGATGTCATTCAGAATATTGCTTCCCAGACGAATTTGTTGGCATTGAACGCTACCATTGAAGCGGCCTCTGCCGGAGATGCGGGAAAGGGATTTGCCGTGGTGGCCAGCGAAGTGAAGGACTTGGCCCGGCAGACCGCTTCGGCCACGGAGCAGATCCGCGGGAAAATCGAAGGGATCCAGAAGAACGCAGGCCTTGCCGTGGGCTCCATTGTCCAGATCAGCGAGGTCATTCGCGATGTGAACCGGATTTCCGGAATCATGGTCCGGGCCGTGGACGAGCAAAACAAGGCCGTCTCCGAAATCTCCCAGCACATGGCCAGTTCCTCTGCTTCTGCGAAAGAAGTATCGAAAAATGTATCTGAATCCGCTGTAGGTCTGCAAGAGATTTCCAAGACCGTTTCCCAGGCGCATCACGCCGCCGATGGAAGCGCCGCCGCAGCCTCTCAGGTGAAGGCCTCCTCGGGTAATCTTTCCAAGGTTGCCGGCAAGCTCCAGGGGATTGTGGGCCGGTTCAAGTATTAAAGAGTTTTTCAATTACATTTTGTCCATGCGTTTACAACTGTTTCTGTTGCTGTTCTTGGGGTTTGCATTGGCCGAAGCTTCCAAGCTGGATTCGACCAAGGTTTTGCGGATTACTGCCGACATTCCCGGATCTTGGGAACAGGGCGATCTGTTGCAAGATCAGCTCGAGTCCAGTCTGAATGGGTTCCACGGGTTCCAGGTGGTTCCCCGGGCGGCTGTGGCTAAAATGCTTGCCATGGCCCACATCGACCCGATGCGCCGCGATAGTGCCACCAATGCCTTGGTGGAATCTCATTTTCCTGCTCCCTACCAGCTGGATATCAAAATTGGCGCCCCCCGTTTTGTGGAGGAAAGAACTCCGGTTTTGTTCTGGCTGGGGCGTCGCCAGGTCAAGTTGGAAACGACTTTCCGCCTGTTCTCCTTTGATGGAGAGACTCCGGAGCTCGCGGGGGATTTCAGCGTAGATACCGTGGTCTCCATGGGCTATTGTGGCTTGATGGATTGCGTCGTCCGCCCCATGGATGCCAAAATGCGCCTCACTATTGAGCAGGAACTGTATCGCAAATTGGTTGTCCGCATTCAGGATCGTCTGGAGCAACTGATGGTGATCCCTGCGGAACACCGTGCCCGTCTGGATTCTCTGGAGGCTATGCGCGCCAAGGATTCTTTGCGTTCCCGCGCCATGCAGGACTCCCTGGATGCCATCTTGACCCGGCCCGACACCACCACGAAGGTTGCTCCCCCCCTGGATACTACGAAGGCAAAGCCAGCAATTCCACCCAAATAGCTTCATCCTGAAGATTGGGTTGGGTAGATTGCTCTGGGATGTTTTCAAGGATTGATTATATTTGTTTCGCAAAGCGGCGGTAGCTCAATGGTAGAGCTTTTGCCTTCCACGCAAATGGTTGTCGGTTCGATCCCGATTCGCCGCTTTAAAAAGCCTCGTCCTTTGGACGGGGCTTTTTTCGCTTGCTCATAGGGCTCTCACGCGCCTTCTCGCTTCGCTCGTCTGCGCTCAGGCCTCGCTTCGCTTGTCCTGCGACAACCTACGGTTGCGGTGGTGCCTTTGCCACAGTGAGAATACATGAATCTAGGATCTAGGACGTAGTTGTGGGCGATCAGGGTATATTTCTTTGTAGTTACCAATCTGGAAAGGAAATGATTATGAAGTTGAATTTTTTTGCACCCCTTTTTATTGCGGGATTGCTCGGAGTATCAGTTATGGCGGCTCCAAATCCAAATTTTCATATTTTCCTCCTCATCGGCCAGTCGAACATGGAAGGGGTACCTGCTCCGGATGATATCGACCTGGTTACTGATCCGCGGGTACAGGTTCTGTCCTACGCAGGCTACACCGCGCCCGCCAATCCAACTTGGATGACGGCTTCGCCCCCTCTGCATAGCGGCTACCTGGGCGTGGGTCCCGGAGATTATTTTGCCAAAACTCTTGTGGCGGCACTTCCTGCGGGCGATTCCATTGGGCTTGTTCCTTGCGCCATCTCGGGTGTAGATATCGATTTTTTCCGCAAGGGAATCACCTCTGCGCGTCGTAACCAGTTTACCATCCAGCAAGGCAACGATTACTATGCCACGGGCGCCTACCAAATGGTGCTGGATCGCGCGAAATTTGCCCAGGAGAGGGGTGTGATTGAGGGAATTCTTTTCCATCAAGGAGAGTCCAATATGGGTCAAGCGACCTGGGTGGGCCAGGTCCGGGAAATCGTTACGGATTTGCGCACCGACTTGGGTTTGCCCAATCTCCCCTTCGTGGCGGGTGAGCTCCTTTACAAGGGTTGCTGCTCCACACACAACTTTCGCGTCAAGCAAATCCCCGATTCCATTTCCTATTCAGCAGTAGTCTCTGCCGCCCTGGATGAATCGGCCACCTGGGGTCCCGATGTTGTTGGTCTGCCAGCCTACACGGGGGATACATACAAAGCGCATTTCAACCTGGAAGCCCAGCGTGAACTAGGTCGTCGCTATGCAAAAAAAATGATTCCTTTGCTCCCCGCCGGAACGGTTTCCAGCGTCCACCAAGTAACCAAGGGGGTCGCGCGCCTTCAGGTGCAATCAGCCCAAGGTGGACTCAATGTTACTTGCGCAGGCGGGTGTGAAGAAGTATCTCTTTTAGGTCTGGACGGAAAGGTAGTTCAAGTCTCGCAGGATCCTGCTGGATTTGTAGGCACCAAAAATGTGGGTCGGGGGCTCTATACCCTGCGCGCCCGCAACAGCCGAGGTGATGTGCAATCGCGACTCATCAGTGTGGTAAAGTAGTCCCTTCTCGCAACAAAAAAGAGGATTAAACTGCCCTACAAGCCTGTTGGTCCATTCTGGCGAAAATGAAAATATTTCGCTAGAAAGCGAACCAAATCTTCGTCGCATACGTCAAAATATGCATGAAGAAGCAGATATGCCCCCAATGTAACGCTCCCTCCGACCGAATTTCCAAAGCCGGCACCTTCCACCGACGCTCCGACGGACAGACCGTCCAGCGCTTCCATTGTAGCAGCTGTGCAAAGACCTTCTCTGAGGCCACGGGCACATCCACCTACCTCCAGAAGAA
>CAIRAY010000037.1 GCA_903876665.1 uncultured Fibrobacterota bacterium
GGTTCGACCCCATATTTTCGCTGAACCACACCTGCGCCATGTTTCGCGCCAACGTGAATCGCCTATTCCGCCGAACTTGGAACACCACCAAGAAGCCCGAGTGCCTCCTATGGCACTTGCAAGTCTACGCGTACTTTCACAATGCCGTCCTTATCAAAGCCTAGGCAAAGGACCAACAGGGTAATAGGCCAGTTTATATCGGTTATTTCTTTACACTGCCTAAGCGTTCCGCTCGGGCAAATACTTCCAATACTTGCGGGGCATGAGGCGCAGCATGAGTTTGGTGTTTTTCCGTTCGGGGATGTTGATGGCCCGGTAGTAGCTTTTCCAAAGATCCTGATAGGGATTGTCGCTTAGGGTATGGCCAGGGTTGGCACTGGTGGATTGGGCGAGGCCGGTGGGTTTTTCAGATAATTGAATCTGTTGAACTTGGTTGCCATCGTAGTGGATTCCCGTGAGGCGCTTGCCATCGACGATTAGCCAGGGCATATTGGGGAAGCGGGCGGAAAAATGCGAAGCCAATAGCTCCACAATGTTGTATGTAGGTTCGATCATCGCATAGGACATGCCGTCCGGGGCGACCTGAAAGCGGACAAACCCCTGGTGCAGGTGGGCTTCGTGTTGCACCTTGCGGGCCGTATTCAAAACCGTGGTGACATGCTCGTCCAGAACATTTCCGCAGAAGGTCCCGCTTTTGTCGGCAAATAGTTTGCGTTGAAAATGCCAAATTTGCATTTCGATCCCGGGGATTTCAGAAAGGAATGCCCCGCGGACCATGCTCGCGTGGGAATAGCCCGCCCTTTGGACCAATGCGGACCAGACGCGCTCGGCTTTTTCGGGATCGGTGGAAATGGGGAGGGGATTAGAAAGGAGGTTGGGGGTAAAGCGGTCGCTGGATTCGATGCTATGCGGGGTGATTTTTAAAAAGGCCGCCTGAAACACCGTGGTCAGAAACCCCTCAAAGGTGCCGTCGTAAAGGAGCGAAAGGTCGCTAGGCATGGGCGAGCAATAATTGAGGTGGTGGGGTGTCCAAAAAGGAGATTTGCTGGAGGACTCGGCTTGGAGGGAGCAAGGTCGCGCGAATTTGCTCAGGATAGAGACGCTGCAATGCCCGAGGAAGATCGGGGTCGGTAATGAAATATTTGGCGCGCTTAAGGGCAACTCCCATGCGTTTGAGGTGTTCGGCGCGAACCCTTCCAAAGCGCCTGCCCTGAATGATGAGCTTGGCCGAGCGCACGCCCACGCCGGGAATCCGGAGGATCATTTCGTAGTCGGCATTATTGATGTCTAGGGGGAATAATTCCGGGTGTCGCATAGCCCAAACCATTTTGGGATCGAAATCCGGATCGAGGAAGGGATTGGCGGCATCGAGGATTTCGTCATGGCGGAAGTGATAAAAGCGCATCAGCCAGTCGGCCTGGTAGAGCCTGTTTTCCCGCTTGAGGGGAGGCGCGGAAACCACGGGGAGGCGATGATCCTGGTTGATGGGAATATAGCCGGAATAATAAACCCGCTTGAGCTGTTGTTGTTGGTAAAGGCCCGAGGCAAGGGTCAGGATTTGAAAGTCCGATTCGGGACTGGCGCCGATGATCATTTGGGTGGTTTGCCCTGCAGGAACAAAGCGGGGAGGCTTGGCATGGCGGGTGAGGGAAGGGGAACTGGATAGCAGGCGGGTGGCGGGGGCTTTGTATTCCACCATTTTTTCACGAATGTGGTTCATGGGCTGGAACACGGAGGCAAAATTCTTTTCGGGCGCCAGGTACTGGAGTGCGGGCTCCGAAGGGATTTCGATATTCACACTTAAACGATCAGCGTAACGGCCGGCCTCTTCAATCAACTCAGGGCTTGCACCAGGGATGGCCTTGAGGTGGATGTACCCGCCAAAGTGGTGCACCGTGCGGAGCTCCCGGGCCACGCGCACCAAGGCCTCCATGGTGTAGTCAGGACTTTTGATGATCCCGGAACTCAGGAATAGGCCCTCGATGAAATTGCGTTGGTAAAACTCCAGGGTGAGGTTGACCACCTCGGAGACCTTGAAGGTGGCTCGGGGGATGTCGTTGGTGCGCCGGTTCATGCAATAGGCGCAATCATAAATGCAGACATTGGTGAGCAATAATTTTAAAAGGGAAACACAGCGGCCGTCTTCGGTGAAGGAGTGGCAGATTCCCGTAGCCGCAGTGTTGCCCATGCCACCTTGGGGCGTGGCGTTGTTGCTTCCGCTGGAGGAACAGGAGACATCGTATTTTGCGGCACCGGCCAGAATGTTCAATTTGTTTTGCATAAGTACTGCTCTTTTGAGCAATATAGATGATAGTGCTCAAAAGAGCAAGCAGAATTGTTTTAAATTTTTAGGATGTTTGGATTTTCTCGAAAAATGACTGGTCTGTTTCTCGCCCTGCTGGCAATGGCTATTTGGGGCTGCGGAAAGGGGAAATCAACGGGGCCAGATTCCGAATCCTCATCGAGTGTTCAAGGAATATCCAGCGAATCCCAGTCCTCCTCTTCGGCGCATATCCCGGCAATTACCAAGTCCCATGTTGTTGGAGATGCATGGGCCGGGGAGCTCCTGGAATCGGGTGACACCATCTTCTACCGGATCCCGGTGGATTCGGGAACTCCATATCGGATCCAATGGAATGATCTCTATGGAGATAGCACCTGCAACGCAGAAGTTGGGGTGAATGTTCTTCGGCAGGACATTGGAGGTGAAAAATATTGGGCTTTGGACCGCTATCAGGGTTATGCCAAGGTATTCTCTTTAACGGCCTTGGATGACACCTTGGTGGTTCAAGTCCGTGGCCGGGTCACAGGTGTATTTGGCTTGCGGGTTCTTCCCTTTGTGCCTTCTTTTTCATCGTCCTCATCCCGGAATCTTTCTTCCTCACGCGTAGTTTCCTCCTCCTCTCTTTTAAATTCCTCCTCCTCAATGTCCTCTTCCTCCTCCAGAGTTGGGCAGACAGACGACCTTTCTTTGGGCAAAGATTGGACGAGCGCATCCATGTATTCCTTGGATTACCACGACTTTCGTGTTCCCAGCGATTCGGGCCAGGCCGTCATGGTTCAATGGGTTGATTTGGATTGGGTTTCGAAAAATTTTCAGGGCACCATGCCTGGGATCGATGTGCAGGTCGAGGTGTTTGATACTGCGGGTATTTCGCTGAGCAACGGTCCCCAGGAGGTCGGGCAAGCCGGCATTCGGGTGATGGGGTCCGGTAATGGAATCCGGGTGCGGGTGACTCCCTCTAGCGATGACTATGGAAGTGGATTATTTGCCGTGCGTGCTTTTGCCCCTGCAACAAAAAAATCCGTGATTGTCCCTAGCTCCAATTGGCTTTTGGACACGGTGGAGATTGGCGATACCCTGGTATACAAAATTCCCCCCCGTAGCAATTATTCCCAATACAAGTTCACCCTCGAATTGAATCAGGAATCCTTGGGCGATTTTAAATCCGCTGTTTCCCCGGTGGGAGTAGGTCCGACGACCTGGCACGACAAGGGCTATGTCTATCCTTGGATGGGCTATAGTTCGGATACGATGTTGGTGTATGTTGTGTGTGGTTTGGAAGGTGGTCCTTCTGCCATAAAAATCCAGGAGATGTTGTACTTTGGTGCGCCTTTGCTCGCAGATGGAAAGTGGGTGGACCAGGTGATTGGTTATGGGGAAACCCAGCAATTTACCGTGGCGACCACTCCGGGGATCGAGTACCGAGTGGATTGGACGGACTCGGAGGGTCCCGAAGCAACGAAGTATTATGGCAATGTGTCGGTTCAGGTTTTTTCCATGAGCGCATCCCCCTACTGGACGGATTACAAGGGAACAGCGGGCTGGAGCGTAAACACCATCGTGGCGGTGGGAGATTCCATTCGGGTTTCGGTGAAGACATCCTCCTTGGCGAGTTATGGCTCCTATGCCATCCGGGTTCTTCCGAAAAGCCAATTCTACCGAACGGTTTCGCTGGAGCCATCCTTGGATTGGCGAGTCGATTCCTTGTCGTTAGGAGACAGCATTTTTTACCAGATCCCCGTTGTTCCCGGGAGTTTCTATCGGCCGGAGTGGGATGGTGGCTATGTTGGCTCCAAAAGTTATGGATCCGGAGTGTATTCCTATGTGATGAACGGGTACACATTTGATTCGGACGGAAGTCATGTATTTGGTGAGGCCGATGGGTATTCCAATGCGATTCTTGTTCGGCCCACCGGGACATTTGTCACCCAGAAATTCGGAGTTTGGAGTGGCTGGGTTGCCCGAGGGGCCTTTGCCTTCCGCATGGTTCCGATTGTCCCCATCGAGGTGGCTTTCCAAAGTGGAGGGAACAATGAGCAGGAGGGATATTTGGATCCGGGTGGAATGGTAACCTATCATTTTTCCGGCCTGGCAACCTCTGATCTGCTCACCTTGGAGCTGGATGATCGCTTGGATTCCAGTAATGGAAAGACCTGCCTCTGTAGGATCGCGGTCCATGAGCCTATTTACACTCTGCTGCCATCAAACCTATCTAACATTAGGTCCACTACCAGTAATCGAGCCAACTTGTCCGCCCTTTTGCCTCGGTTCGGGGAACTTTGGGTATCCGTGATTCCGGAGTCCCACGGGACCTCTGGGTCTTTCGCAATTCGCATGGTTAAAAAATACCTCTGAGCCTAGGGAATCCGCTCAAATAGCTATATTGGCCCTCGAATGCCCCGCTTTGCCGTATCCTTTTTTTCTGACCTTCATGGAATGCAGGCGACCCTTGTCGATGCTTCCGACCGTGAAGGTGCCCTGAAAAAGTTTTTCGAAAAAGAAGTAAAAGAATACACCAAAAATGGGGAAGGCTTCGCGTATTTCAAAGAAGATTTCCAGGACGATACACGACCCCTGGGCGCGGTAGTCGAAATTTTGAATTGAACACCCGGAAAAGGATTCCATCATGGCCGAAAAAAAGAAAGTCGCAGACAGCCTCAAAGAGATCGTAAACCTCTGCAAGCGCCGGGGTTTCATTTTCCCGGGTTCCGAAATCTATGATGGCCTTGCCAACACTTGGGACTACGGTCCTTACGGCGTAGATCTCAAATGGAACATCAAGAATCTGTGGTGGAAGAAATTCGTCACTACCCGTCCCGACATTGTGGGTCTTGATTCTTCGATTCTCTTGAATCCCAAGGTGTGGGTGGCTTCGGGTCATGTGGGCAACTTCTCCGATCCCTTGGTGGATTGCAAGGTCTGCCACGAACGCAGCCGTGCGGACCATTTGCTGGAAACCTTGCTGGGCAATGGTTGCACCGCGGGCAAGGACTTTGCCGGCGTGGCCCAGATGATGAAGGACAACGGAATCCAGTGCCCCAAGTGTGGCAGCAAAGATTTTACCGAGCCCCGCGCATTCAATCTTATGTTCAAGACCGAGGTTGGCGTCATTGAGGGTGAAGGAAACATGGTTTACCTACGCCCCGAAACCGCGCAGGGCATCTTCATCAATTTCAAGAATATTGCTGAAAATTGTCGTCAAAAGATTCCCTTTGGCGTGGGCCAAATCGGAAAGTCTTTCCGCAACGAAATTACCCCGGGCAACTTCATCTTCCGCACCCGCGAATTTGAGCAGATGGAAATGGAATTCTTCTGCAAGCCAGGCACCGAGGTCGAATGGTACCAATATTGGAAGCAGTTCTGCATGGATTGGCTGGTGGAGCTGGGAATTCGCCCTGAAAAGATCCGCATGCGCGAACATGCCAAGGAAGAGCTCTCCCATTATTCCAACGGCACCTCCGATATTGAATATGACTTCCCCTTCGGTTGGGGTGAGGTCTGGGGCATTGCGAGCCGCACGAATTTTGACTTGACCCAGCACATGGAACATTCCAAGAGCGACTTGCGTTACCACGACAAGGTGGCCAACGAAAAGTATATCCCCTATGTGGTCGAGCCTGCCCTGGGTGTAGATCGCTTGCTTCTGGTGGTTCTTACGGACGCCTACGAGGAGCAGCTGTTGGAAAATGGCGAGACCCGCGTGGTCTTGCATTTCCATCCAAGCCTCGCACCTGTCAAGGCCGCCGTGCTTCCTCTCTCCAAAGACGAAAAGTTGATGGAAATCTCGCAAGGCATCTATCGCAACTTGCTCAAAAAATGGAATGTGGAACACGACGAAACCCAGTCGATTGGCAAGCGCTACCGTCGTCAGGACGAGCTCGGCACGCCACTTTGCATCACCGTGGATTTTGAAACCGAAGCGGAGCAATCCGTTACTGTCCGTGACCGCGACACCATGAAGCAAGACCGCGTAAAGCTCGTCGATCTGGAAGCCTATTTGACCAAGAAGATTGAAGGGTAAACTAGACGACTCAGCACGATCCCTAAGGGAAAGTTCTAAAGAGCTAAAGTGGAAAATTGTGGGAGCGTGTTTTCTTTTTTAGGAAAATAATCCAGCAGCTTTCCACTTTCCACTAGGATGTCGTGCAGAGATTCTGGCTGTTCATTTTCCACTTTCTACTTTCCGCTTTCCACTATCGCCAGTTTTGGAGATTTAATTTATGCGTAAACGAGTCTTAGTTCTAATGGGTGGTGTTTCTTCGGAGCACGATGTGTCGGTGGTTTCTGGAACGGGTGTGGTGCGGGCCTTGGATGGCAAGCGCTACAATGTTCACCCGGTCTTGATCACCAAAGCAGGGGAGTGGCTCTGGTCCAGCCGTGAACTGAGCCCCTACCAGCAGGACAACTTTGTGGCGCAGAATTATTTCGCCGACATGTCCGGAAATGCTGCCCGCAAAGAGATGGCTCCCGCGCTGTCCGAGCTTCCTGACTGCGACATCGCCTTTTTGGCTTTGCACGGAAAGTTTGGCGAGGATGGCCGCGTGCAGGCTCTGCTCGAAAACTGGAACATCCCCTACACAGGCTCTGGCGTCTTGGGTTCGGCCCTTGCCATGGACAAAATCCAGGCCAAATATGCCTACAAGGCCATGGGTGTTCCCACTCCGGATTTTGCTGTATTCCTGCGCAAAGGGTTTCAAGGAACCAGCTTGGTGGAAGCCGTTGATCGCCTTGGGTTGCCTTTGGTGATCAAGGATCCTTGTGGGGGTTCCTCCCTGGATATGGGAGTCGCCAAGTCCTTTGAGGATGCCCAGGAATTGGTTGAGCGCCTGTTCAAAAAGACCCATCGCCTTCTCGCCGAAAAATTCATTCCAGGGCAGGAAGCCAGCTGTGGCTACATCGAAGGTCAACCCGCGCTTCCTCCTACCGAAATCCGCATGACCAAAACGGAATTTTTTGACTTCCAGGCCAAGTATCAGGGCGATAGCCAGGAAGTGACCCCGGCGGAATTTTCTCCGGAATTGACTGCGTCCATTCAAAACCTGGTGCGTGTGGCTCATGAGGCTTGTGGCTGTAATGTCTACAGCCGTTCCGATGTCCGCATCGATCGTGATGGCAATATTTTTGTTCTGGAAACCAATACACTTCCCGGCATGACGCCTTCGTCTTTGTTGCCCCAGCAAGCCGCTTGTATTGGCCTAAGTTATTCGCAATTGCTCGATGTGATTATCGAGACATCGCTCCAGGCTGAACGCTGATGCATTTGGTGGAACAACATCCTGAAATTGAAGGCTCCGCTTGGATTTTGGGAGTGGATACGGCCCGCAAGGGGGTGTCCTTGGAGTTGTTCACCGCGGATGGCTCCAGACAAGTGATTCGAAATGTCGCCAATGTCCGGGGTGAAGTAATTTCTTCCGAGCTCGATGTCCTTTTGGATGAATCTGGCGTTTCCTTGGATCAGGTTGGCACTCTTCTCGTGGCATTGGGACCTGGTTCGTTTACCGGCCTGCGCACGGGGATTGCCTTTTGCCAGGGTCTGTGTGCTTCGGGCAAGCGGCGCATGCTGGGGGTTTCTTCTTTGGCTTTGCTTCGGGCCCAATTTCGGGAGCCGGTTCATGGACGGGTGGGCGTGATTAGTCTGGCGCGGCCCGGATTCTGGTATGTTGGACTGGATGCCGAGGGCTGGCCGAGCGCTGCCTTTGGCGCCAAGCTTCCCGAAGAAGAGTTTTTGGAAACCACCGAGGCTGCTCGGTTTTTGCGAGATGCGCAGGTGATTGTCTCGGATGGTCCACGTCCTTCGGATGGGTCCTTGGCAGACCTTCCCGGCCATTGGGTGGATGAATCGGCCAAATTCCATTTGTCCGCTGGGCGGGTTTTGCTTCCCTTTTTGACCAGTTCCTTGTCCTGGACCGCCAATTATATTCAGCCATCCTACGCCGAACAAGCGAGATCCTGAATGGTTCTCAAGCAGGGGACCCTCTCTGTGCGCCGCATGGTCTATGAAGATTTGGACGCTGTGCTGGTGATTCAGGGGGAATTGGGTTTTCAGGAATGGACTCAGGCCCATTTTTTGACCGAAATCAAAAATTTCAACGATTGTATACCTCTCGTGTTGGAATATGATACAATAGTCTCCGGATACATGGTTCTGAAGGTGATGGGCGACGAAGCCGAGCTTTGCTCCATCGCTGTGAGAAAGTCGAAACAAGCAATGGGGCTTGCCACTTTATTGTTGCGACAGGGCCTAGAGATGCTTTGGATCCGGGGTGTTTGCCAGGTATTTCTTGAGGTTCGCAAAGGAAATACCTATGCTCTGGGTTTGTATCGAAAAATGGGATTTACGGAGGTAGGAGAGCGCAAGCGCTACTACCCCGATGGAGAAGATGCTTTGGTGATGGTGATGAAAAATGTCCTGGATGCCTGACCTTTCCTATTGGGGGCCTTCGTTCCTTGCTTTGGGCATTGTTATTGGTGCCAGCTCGCTGTGGATATCCCGGAACCGCCGTAAGACCAAAATTATTCGTGGGGAATTGCAGACTATTCTGGATACACTGGAGCCGGTTGCACTCATTGATTCCTCCTACAACATCCTTCGTGTGAATGAATTGTACGCTTCCGCAGTGGGCCGGAATTACCAGTCCTTGATTGGACGAAAGTGCTACAAGGTACATGATAACCGCGACTCGCCTTGTCCTGGTTGTCAGCTCTACAAGGCCGTGATCGAACGTAAGCCCCAGATGATGCCTGCTGTGCAATGGAAGCGTGATGGCCACACCATTTTTTATGATATTTCCTTTCATCCAGTGCTCGATGAAGCCAATAATGTGTTGTATGTGGTTGAAGTCAAAAAAGACATTACCACGCTACACAATATCAAAATATCTCTTGAGGAGCAAAAGCAGGATCTGGAGCGGAATACCCGAGAGCTCGCTGAAAAGAACAAGGCACTGACCCAGGCCTATGTAGAGCTGGAAACGGTCATTGAAGAGAAGAACCAAGATTTGGAAATGGCCCGCGAAATCCAGAGGAGCCTCTTGCCTGAAAGTTTGCCCCAGACCGGCATCGCCCGATTCTGGAGTACCTATGAGCCGATTCAGCAGGTGGGTGGAGACTTGTATGATTTTATCCCCCTTGGGGACCACTGTTTTGGTCTTTTCATTGGCGATGTTTCCGGGCATGGACTTGCGGCCGCGTTCATCGCATCGCTGACTAAACTTTCCCTGCACAACAATTTGGATAGGGCAAGTGGCCCCGATCAATTGTTTAAAGCGATTAATCGCGATCTTCGTTTGCATTTGAAGACCGGGCACTTCCTGACCGCCTTCTATGGCGTCCTTGATTTGAAGACCAACGAGCTGACCTATGTGCGGGGAAGTCACCCGCCACCCCTATTGGTGAGCCGGGATGGCGTTGCTACGAGGCTCGACGCGAAAGGAATGCTGATCGGAATTTTGCCCGATCCGGATTATACGATTCAAAAGGTGCAAATCCAGGCCGGCGACCGTCTTTTCCTATTTACGGATGGCTGTTTTGGCCTGACCAATCCTCAAGGCGAAACTCCGATCAGTTATGCGCGCTTTCTTGAACTTATTCAGCTGTATGGTCGCTTACCTCTGGAATCGATTTATGCCGCGATTCATTTACGGTTGCAGCAGGAAATTGGAATACACCTGACCGAGGATGATCGTACCTTCATTGCGGTAGAAATCACCAAAACCCCGCTGTCCTTGCGCTATCGGTATTTGCTTCATTTTGAGAATGGAGATAAAATCCATCATGGCAGAATTTGTAGCCGAAAAGAAATGGACGACCTTTTGGGGAATGTGGTCTCCGGCCTAGAGGCGGAAGGATATTCGGAGCGAGTCGTTCTCGGTATCTGCAACAGCATCCAGGAAGTGGCTGTGAATGCGCTGGTCCACGGCCATAAGGGAGACACGTCCCTGAAGGCAAGCGTTGCTTGGTCCGTGAACCAACAGTGTTTTCGGTTTTCCATTTCGGACAAGGGACAGGGATTCGATCCTCTCTCCCTTGGCGCAGGCAGGGACCGCAGGGGAAATGGGCTCTTATTGGTCCGAACCTACATGGACGAAGTGTTCATTGAAAATGGCGGGCGTTCCGTCTCCTTGTACAAAGTTCGTGCATAGTCGCCACTCTTTTCTAAATTGGGAAAGTGAGCCGATATATTCCTACACCCCCTGAAACCCGGGCCCTGCAGAAGCGCAAGATCCGTCGCCGTATTGGTTTCTTTTTTGTGCTCCTTTTCTCCCTGGTTCTGCTGCTCGGATATGTTGGGGTCCGTTGGAGTGGAGAGTGGCTGATCCAGGACCAGCCTGTTGACCATGTTCGCTGGGCGGTGGTCTTGGACGGGCAATCGCCGAATATGGAGCGCACCGATTTTGCCGTGAAGCTTTTGACGGAAAACCGTGCGGATTCGGTGGTCGTGCTGGGTAGGCGGGTTTTCCGGGACCGGAACAATGCCGACTTTTATCTGGAAGACATGTTGCGTCAAGGCGAGGTGGATTCTAAGCGGATTTTTCTGCTATACCATGATGACGACTCCAGCATCGAAGAGGCGTATAGCCTGATTCCTGCGTTGCGTTTGCGGGGAGCCGACACGGTTCTTCTGATCACGCGTGGACCAGCCAGTCGTCGCGTGAACCGAATATTCAATACCCTTGCGGGTGGTTCAATTGTTTTCTTGACAGTGAATGTCGAAGATCTGGAATTTAATGCCCGCACCTGGGCTCATACCCGGGTGGCCCGCAAAGTCTGGCTCAAAGAGTGGGTTACCTTGGCCTTCTCGGTGGTCGAGCTTTGGTTTGCCGAAGAGGCCGTTCCTCTTCCCGGAAAACCCTATCCTTTGCAGTGGGCCGGGTCCATGGGCGACATGGGGAAGCCTGCCATGGAGCTCACTCCCATCGCAGACCTTCCTGAGGTAAAAGCATCATCCTTTTTGGAAGCTTCCTCGTCTTCTTCTGCCACTGCATCTTCCTCTTCGTTCCAGGCACCGGCATTTCAGGATTCTGGCTCAGATCAGCCCAGGTCTGAGAAGCCAAAGGTTGAAAAGCCCAAGCCCAAGCCAACTTCGCAGAAGAACGAAAAATCGAAGTCCGAGAAGTCGAAATCTGACAAAGGCAAGTCCGAAAAGTCCAAGACGGAAAAATCGAAGTCCTCCAGCTCCAAGCGGAAGTAAAGGGCCAATGCGGGCTGTTATCCAAAGAGTTCGTGAGGCTCAGGTCACCAGTGCAAGCGACCTTCTGGGCTCAATCCAGCGCGGACTTGTCGTTTTTGTCGCCATTGCCCCGGGAGATTCGATGGCACAGGGTTGCTGGATCATCGGAAAAATTTTGAAACTACGCATATTCGATGGTGAAGGGAATTCCTTTATGGAACGGTCCCTGGAAGAGATCCAAGGAGACGTTTTGCTGGTAAGCCAGTTTACCCTCTACGGGGATTTGCGCAAAGGCACTCGTCCTTCTTTCAGCCATGCCGCTCCATCCTTGGAAGCGTCGGACCTCTACGAAAAATTTGTGCAGGGCTTCCGGGATCGATGGCCTGGCCGAGTGCAGGCGGGGCGTTTTGGCGCGGATATGCAGGTGAGCTTGGTCAACGACGGGCCGGTGACGCTGATTTTGGATAAGTAAGGTCGTTTGAAAACAAAAAAAGCCCATGCATAACGCATGGGCTTTTTTGGGGTTACTAACGTCGTCACTGGTATTGCAACATGCAAAGTGTTTATAAATTGTCGCATAATTTACGACGATGTTTGTAAGTCGCTTAGATGATGTGCTTGACGATATTGGCAAAGACAATGTCGGCAAGGGGGTTGTTTTCCAGATTGTCCAGCAAGGCGTATTGGCAAAAGACAATTTTGCCTTTACCAAAAGGAATGATCTGCAGATCGATGCCATGACGGATTTCTCCGTTTTCGAGACTGATGGAGCGTGTCATGATTTTGGAATCAGGGATCTCCGCAAGCGACATGGAGGGAAGTATTGCCGAACAGGTGCAATCCATAATGCTCAGTTTGGGCAATGCGGAGAACAGAGTCCGGTCAGACAGGTAATGGAAGCTGGCTCCATTGGCCCCAGTGGTGAAATGACCTTCCAGGGTGATTCCAAAGGCGGAGCAAGCATTGAAGGTGTCGATGTCTTCGGAATTCATGTCGGAAATGAACAGGGTCTTTCCGTCCTTGATCGCAGCGGCGAGACGCTCCAAGATGCCTTCGTTCCAAGAAGCGATGCTCGAGGTGAAGATCACTTTTTCCTTTCCGCTGATATGGCGCATGGCATCGGAAGTGCTTTCTGCTTCATCGAGGAAACAGACGGATTTCATGGCATCCTTGAATTCGGGACCATCAAGAATCAGGAGAGGTTCCTGGGTCGAATAGATATTTTTGCCAGCGTTGACCAAGTCAATTTGAAGGGTATAGGACCCGCTCTTGTTCGGGGCGTTGAGCTTGAATTCTCCGAGGCTGGTCAAGGACGTTGTGCCAGAAACGGACTTCTTTTGGGTCGCGATAGATTTGCCTTGAGCATCGAGAATGGAAATCTGTAGTTCGCCTTTGTCAACCCGTGCATCGTTTAGCAAAGCCAGGTTGAAGCTGATTTCGGATTTGACTTTGACCGCTCTTTCGAGGCCGGAAATGAGGACGCGAGTCCCTTTCGTCACTTCACGGATAAAGGATTCGCTACCTTTGGAATTGCGGAATTCATTGACGAGTCCGCTCAGGTCCGTGCCCACATCAGCCCATTGATCCAAGAAAAATCCGCTGATCTGTGGGTTGCTCTGCAAGGCATTGATCTGGTCGAGCTTGCTCTTGAGAGAAATCGCATTTGCCTCGGAGGTGAATTGGGGGACATCCTTCCAGACGCCCTTTCCTGGACCTTCGGAAATGAAGGACTGGAGTTGTTTGCCCAAGGTCTGCAGGGCTTTGGCGGACTTTTGCGCTTTAAGCCCCTTCATTTTGCTCGCTGTTGCCTGCAAGTCATGAAAGATCACATGGTTTTTGAGGCAAACCAGGATTTTGCCGTGGGTTTCGGTGACAAAGGTCTGATAATCTTCTTGGAATTGAGAGTCCCCAAGGGTCAGCTCTGGAACTTCCACTTCGGTGAGTTCCTTGTTGCAATAGCAGGCCAGAAACGCAGAGAGCGCTTGGCTGGGGTTCATACGCAGGTGTAGGCGATGGGACGGATACAAGGAGATGCGCTCGTTGGTCACGCCCATGACTTTTCCGGTGTCGCGTTTGAAGGATTGGCAATTGTCGATGTAAACACTGTTGATGTTGCTGAACACGGGACGGGTCTGGTCGAATTGATCGACATTCTTCAGCAGTTTTGTGCCATTTTCGAGCATCAATGTTCCGTTTTCGGCACCGAGCACCCAAGCGACCACTGAGGCGTGAGACCGGCCATGATTGATGATTTCTTCGGTCATTAATCGAATTTTGTCGAGGCCCTTTGCGGATGCTCTCTGGTTATGAATAGGGAATTCCTGGAAGACCATGAGTCCGAGCTCGTCGCAGCAGTCGAGGGCTGGTTCGGAAAGGGGAGCGCCACCGGAACGGATCACATTGAAGCCAGCGCCCTTGATGGCGGCCAAGTCCGCTTTCATCCGGGGAAGATCGGCGTCCCAAAGGCCACCTTCCTGATTGTGCTGGCTGTAGCAGAGGCCTTGCAGGCGAATGACCTTGTCGTTCAGGTAATAATCGCCCTTGACCGAGTCGAATTTTCGGAAGGCGAAACGTTGCACAATCGAAATTGATTTTTCGAGACACACTTCGATGGAATAAAGGTTTGGGGTGGCAGGGGTCCACCAGTCCATATCTTTAAATCCCAAAAGGATTTTTGCGGTGTGGTTTTCTTTTTCGAGCTTGATTTCTTTGACCATCTCGGAGGCTTCGCCCCGGGGATTTACCACGATGATGCGAAGTTTGGCCAAGAAGTTACGTGGATTCGAAAACGTCAAATCCAGGGAAATGCGTTCGAGATCGGGGTTGGGGATAACCGAGCAATTGGTGATGACTGCGCGATTACCCAACACAAGGTCGACAGAGCCACAAATTCCGGCGAAGGGGTAGCACTGCCAAGGAAGGCCAACGGGAAGTTCCGCAGCAGGAGCGAAGCGTTCGGTGCCTTCGTCTTCGGCGCGTCCTAGGTCCATTTTTCCGCTGGTGTCGGCGGTGGAGACTCGGACGACCAGAATATTTTCTTCGCCGACCTTGATGGCTTTGGCGGTTTCGAGCTGAAAGGGGGTGTACCCTCCAAAATGTTCGCCCAGGTATTTGCCGTTCAGCCAAATGGTGGCTTGGGTGGCGATCCGCTCAAAGCGGATAAATATGCGCTTAGTGTTTTCGGCGGGGTCAATGGTAAATTTTTTGAAATAGAAGCCCACTTGCCCGGGCTTGGGGAAGGCTTTTTCCCAAATGTGCGGAACCTGAACCTTTTGTTGGCCTTCGGGGCTCGTAACATACCAACGGTGGCTGAAACCGACACCATCGGTGTCCCAGAGGAAGTCCCATTCTCCGTTCAGATTAACGATACTGCTCATGTAATTCCTTTGGGTGTGCGCGGTTGTGCTTGCCAGTAGCAAGGTAATTTAGAAATTTTGACCGGGGCGAACGGAATCACTCAATATTCTGAACCTGTTCGCGGATTGTTTCCACTTCTTCTTTGAGTGCAATGGCGATTTCTGCGATTTCTGCCGTTTGGCATTTGGTGCCTAGGGTGTTGGCTTCGCGCCCCATTTCTTGCAAGATGAAGTTCAGTTTTTTGCCCTGGTTGGAGGGTTCGTTCAGCGCTTTCAAAAAGAGCTGGTTATGGCTGTGGAACCGGGTTATTTCTTCGGTAATGTCAAGCCGGTCGGCGATGATGCTCGCTTCTTGTAGGACTCGCACAGGGTCGAGGGTGGAGTCCCCCATCAGTTCTTGGACCCTGGCCTGAAATTTGTTGCGCCAGTGCTCGATGCGCTGGGGGTCCAAAACCTGAACTTGGTTCAGCAGGCTTTCCATTTTGGCGATGCGCGAGCGGAGGTCTTCGGCGAGGTTTTCTCCCTCCTGAATCCGCATGTGGCGCAGGGCGACCATGGCTTTTTCGATCTCTTGCAGGAGGTGGGCTTCCATGGCCTGGGCGTCGGTACCGCCATCGGTAAACTGAAACAGGTCGGGGAGGGTCAGTACCTGGTTCAAGGTGACTTCGCCAGGAAGGCGGAAATTGGATTGAATGTCCTGGGCGATGCGCAGGTATTCCCGCACCAAGCGCTCATTGTATGCCACGGGGATGGAGTCCTTTTCACCCATGCCCATGGTCAGCACGCAAGTGATGGATCCACGGCTGATATGGTTTCTGATCGTAGTCCGCAGCAAGGTTTCTAGATGCGCCAAGGGCTTGGGCAACTTGCATCCTACTTCGAGAAAACGGTTGTTTACGGAGCGCACTTCAACGGTGAAAGGAGCTTCGCGCCAGGTGGAATCGCTGCGGCCATAGCCGGTCATAGAACAAATAGGCATTTGAGCAATGTAGAAACCTGAAGACAGCCTTGGTATGATCGTAATCACCAAAATCAGCTGCCACGAATCGTTCTATGTGATTTTTGATCGGAATTGATACATTTAGGCAAGAATGAGCAAGATCCCTGCAGACAGCGTTGGAATAGTGGTTCCTCAAGACTTCCGGGTTCCGGTCGGCTCCGCAGGCTGGCCCCTGAAAAGTGGTGCCCACCTTCCCGAGCTTGTCATCCGCTACGAGGTGTACGGGGAGCTTTCTTCCAAACGTGACAACGTGATTTTGGTCTGTGCTCCCTTGACTGCCGATGCCCACGCGGCTGGGTTCCATTCCGAGCAAGACAAGTCGGCAGGCTGGTGGGAGCCATTGATTGGTCCGGGCAAGGCCATCGATACCCGGATTTATTGCGTAATTTGCTCCAACAATTTGGCGGGTTGCAGGGGCACTACCGGTCCGCTCTCCAGAAATCCCCTGACCGGAAAACCTTATGGCTCCTCCTTTCCGAGTATTTTAATCGATGACATGGTCAATGCCCAAAAGGCTCTGATTGAAGGCCTGGGAATTCGAAAACTGGCCGCGGTTGCGGGTGGCTCCATGGGCGGGTTCATGGCTATGAAATGGGCCATTGAATACCCGGACTGGGTCGACCGTTGCATCATCATCGCCTCGACAACAAGACTTTCCGGACAAGCTCTGGGGTTTGAAACGGTTGGCCGGGGAATCATCACGGCCGATCCCGCATTCGACTCTGGTGATTACTACACGGATGGACGGCCTGCCGTTGGGCAAGGCCCGATTGAAGGGCTTAAGCACGCCCGAAAACTGGCTCACATCACCTACCTTTCCGCCTTGGCCATGGAGCGCAAATTGGTTCGGTTCGATGCCGATAAACGCGATCCCTCCAAATTCCGGACCGGATCGGGGGTCGAGGGCTACCTGAATTACCAGGGCGATAAATTTGTCGAGCGCTTTGACGCGAATTCCTATTTGCACATCACCTGGGCCATGGACAATTTTGACCTGGAGCATGAATATGGATCGCTCCGGGCAGCTTTCTCCAATGTGCAATGTGAGGTTTTGAACATCAACCTTTCTTCGGACTGGTTATTTCCTCCTCATGAGTCCAGAAAAATTTCCCAGGAATTGTTGAATAACCGCAAGGTCGTCACCAGTGTGGAATTGGATTCACCTTATGGCCACGATGGATTCCTGGTCGAGGACATGCCCGAAATTTCGAGCATTATCCAGCGATTTCTGGAGGAAGATCATCTAGATATTGCAAGTAAACAATCTGCAAAGCCAAGCCTGGAAAACTTGCGTGCCACCCATGAGGCCATTCACGCCCATGAGGCGTTGCAAATATTCAAAGACCGCAAGGATTTTGCCCTGGTGGAAAAGGTCATTACTCCCGGTGCCCGCGTTCTGGATCTTGGCTGTGGTGATGGCGGCTTGATCGATGCTCTGTGGCGGTCGCGGGGTATTCAAGGCGTGGGCATGGAGAAGGATCTCAAAGGAATTCTGGGCTGTCTGGAGCGTGATGTTCCCGTTTTGCAGGCCGACCTGGATCAAGGACTTGCCCAGGTGGAGAGCGATTCTTTTGATTTTGTGATATTGAATCGTACCTTGCAGGAAGTGCGGCAGCCCCTGGAGCTTTTGCGCGAAATTCTCCGCGTCGGCCACAAGGCCATTATCAGTTTCCCGAATTTTGGAAGCTACAAGGTTCGTGGTGGATTGCTTTTCAATGGTCGCATGCCCATGTCCGAAAACCTCCCCCATCAATGGCACAATACTCCCAATATTCATCTGTTCACTTTGGATGATTTTAAGGATTTGTGCGCCAAGGATCAAATCAAGATTGAGGCTCTGCATTGTCTGAGCTCTTCGTGGTTGGGGCGTTTCCTGGTGGGTGCTGGTCTGCCAAATCTCGGAGCCGAACAAGTTGTCGCCATCGTGGGACGAGGGCAATCTTGATGATTGGTCTGTTGATTGTTCTTGTCGGACTTGGTTTTTGTCAGGCACTTCCTTTTCGTCCGGTGGTAATTCAAGACACGACGGTTTTGCGCTGGGTGTTGCAGCCCGAGGCTCAATCGGGTGAGTTGCCTGCAGGCTCCTGGAGCATGGTCCCCTCGGGGGATTCATCGAACCAGTTGATCATCCTCAAGAACGGAACAGAGTATAAACGATTATCTGAAAATCTTTCCATTCAGTTCATGGCCGCCAATTCTTCCCTGTTCAAAGATCAGCTAACTCCGCACGAAGTGACTTGGCGGGCAGCTCTAGAATCTCAAGAGCCCGTTTGGAATTGGGTGTTTACGGAACCTTTCGATAAAATCGATGGGGAATGGTTTCAGCAAGTCGAAGGGCTCGAAATGGAGCGAGGCATCCTCAGTAGTCGCGGTGGGCGTTGGTGGATTCGCGATTATTGGCGATTCGAAGCATCGAAAATAGTCGGAAAATTTCGGGCGGAAGCATCTTTGCAAATGTTTAATGACTACATGAATATCCAAAAGGAATTAAGGACGTTTTATGGGTCCAGTAACTTTTCGGATTATTCTTGGGGTGCCTCCATTTCTTGGCTAGGCGCCACTTATTCCTTTCAGCAGGCCCCTTGGGTGTTACCCGAATATTTTTGGTTGGAAAAATATCCCGACAGTTTGTTTCTTGCCGCCACTCAGGAAGAACAGGATAGCACGGGTGGCCAAGTGATCAGCATGTTTAAAAATGGAATCTCCAATTCACACACGGGCAATATGGTCCACAGCCTGGACTTCCGGCTTTGGTATTTCCGTTATAAAGCCCTGATGGATGCCGACATGTACACTGCGACTGTCCATCGTTTTGGATTTGAGGACGTTCCTTCCGCCTTTGGAAGCTGGGGTGCCTTTGCCGTAAACTCGGGCGACATTTGGGTTCCTGGCTTTTGGGTTGAAATGGGACCCGCATTCACTCTCAAAGTTCCCTTCTTATCCACATGGAATCAGGGTTCCTGGTTTCCCGTGCGCTTTGAGATGATGTACGAAAATACCACACACTTCCGCATCGCCTTCAACACCCGAATCCGTTTGGGAGCCAAGTGAAAATGATGAGTAAAAATTCAGATTCCCCTAAAGAAAAGATCACCCATGCGTCCTATCCCGAGGGGCTTGCGCTGGCCTTGAAGTCGTTGACCCAGCTGCGCAAGAATAGCATGTGGGGATTGATTCTTCCATTACCCCTGATTCTTGTTTCTTTCTGGGGATTCTCCAAATTTGATGCGGTTTGGTATAAAGACCCATTTCTGGGAGGGATCGCATTGGTCTTCATTGTTGGCCAGATTTTTGCAGTCATCCAGCATCGGAGTTTTTTGCGCGGAGCCGGTAAAATCGACAGTTGCCTGCAGGCCATTTCTGGATTCCCCCGTGTCAGCATGTCGAGCATGGTGGAGTCCCTGCGTCGTTTACCTGATGGTCATTTTCGTGACTTGTTGCTGCGCATTGCGCGCCCCCTGCAGTCGGGTGATGCGAGCCTTGCACAGAATTTGTTGGATTCCGCCGCCAACCGTCGAATGCTTCACGAAAATCGGCGCATGGCCCAGCATTCCTCCATTAACCGCACCATTTTGAAATTAGGATTTCTGGGTACTCTGATCGGTCTTCTTCTGACCTTCCCTCCCATGAAGGACGCCATGTTGTCCCTGACGGGTTCCGAAGGGGAAATGAAATTCGTGACACATATTGCCAAGGCACTCGATGGAGACCGCTTTGCTATTTTTGCCACCCTCATTGCCACGGGCCTTTCCATGTTAATTGAGTTATTGACGATCAGTCTGCTGGAGCGTGGGTTTGCCCGGTTTGAAACGGTCAACAGCTTAACCGAAGAGTGGCTTCTTTCCGAGAGCACCGTAGAAGTGGGGAAGGATCCCGCATCTTGGAACGGCAACATGGCCGAAATGCAAAATCAAATTTACCGCAACCTTGCCGAGCTTGCCGAGATGGTGCGTCGAACTTCCCGTCGCATTGAAGATGTGCGCGAAATCCAGGATTCCTTGGAACATCGGATGGACCGGACCTATGATATGTCCAAGGATTCCGGAGGCAAGGGTTGAGTCGAAGGATTCGCATTCCTCGCGATCTGGGCGAAGCGATTTCGATGGAGAATGTTCTGTCGTTGATGGTCGTTCTATTCGTTCTTCGAATGTTGTTTTTCATTCCGCTCGTCAATTTGGATCGCATGTCCTTGGTGAAAGCGCAGACCGATGAATACTGGCCCAAGCTTTCCGATTACTTAATGACCCATGGAGACTCCTTGGCTCCGGCTTCCTACAATAGTTCCTTTGGTTTCGATGGAAACCGAATTTTGATTTCCGAAAGTGGACAGGGCGATATTCGTTATATTGAGTCCTTAAATCTAGATGGAACCATTACCGTGGTGGAACACCGAATGGGAGCGGGCAGGTTTGATGCCATGGTGGTCAAGGGTCATAGTTCCGTTGTGGGATTCAGTTTCGGGGCCCTGCGTTGGTCATCCGGAGAGCAGGTTTGGTTTACGACCAATGACAGTGCGGATTATGGGAACCGTCCAGAATCCGTGGCCATGAAAAAACGCTTCCGGGATTGGACGCAAAAGGCCCGGGGTTTCTGATGAAGCATGTCATAATACTTCTGATTCTTATGTTGCTTGGTCCCATGCATGTTCGGGCCCAGGAGGAGTCGGTCGGCTTTTATGCCGTCATGACTTTACCGGCCTCTGCGGTGGAACAGGATCTGCAAATGCGTTTCAAGGGTCGTGGAAAGGCTTTGTTTCTTGTTCGGGATGTCCGAGTGGGAGTTTCTTCCGGAGATCTAATTCGTTTCGAAGACAAAGCGGTTTTGATTGATGCCTCTGTGATGCAAACGTTGCAGGCTTCCGGAGCGTTGAAGCAACTCCGTCGGGCCTCAGTGTTGCGTTTGCAAGCCAAATCCCAGAGCTCGGTGTGGCAGGCGCGGAGTTCGCTTGTGCAGAACTCCCGGGAGCAAAAAGCTTACCGGCTGGGTGGCGAGGTTCTGAAGGTTTTCGAGGACTACTTTGGCAAGGCTCCGGCAGCGGAAAAAATCATCCTGAATTTCACGGGCAAAGATATGGAGATGATTGTCCCGGACGCACTGATGGATCGCCTTACTTTTGCCACGGTGCGCAAGGTCGCGCAGGGGGGGAAACCCTTGATGGTTTCCGCACCACCTGTTCGGGATTGGTTTGCAGGGGATTCGCTCGCCTGGCGCGCATGGGGGGCAGATCCAACGTCTCCCGAGACGGAGCTTCGTTATGGTGCCGTAGGCGAATTGCCACCGGGTTTATCCTGGGTAGATTCTTTGCATGGGTTTTCTGGCACGCTTGACTCCGTGGGGGACTTCTCGGTGGGAGCATGGGTTCGCAATCCTACCGGTGGAATGGATTCCATGGAGTTCCCGTTGCAGGTTCGGACAAATCAGCTTCCCCGCATTTTTGCTGCGAATCCACCTCCGGTCATTTCCGATTCAAACTATTTCTGGCATGTTCCAGTCGATGATCCCGACCATGCTGCGGGCCTATTGCGCTGTTTCGGAGAACGCGTTCCGGCCGGATTTATTTTGGATAGTTTATGTGATCTTCAAGGCTTGGTCGGCCAGGATTGGTCTGGTGAAGATACCCTGGTTTTGCGAGTTTCTGACCCATTGGGCGCTGAAGAATTGGGGACGGTGGTTTTAAAAAAACCAGAAGCGGTGGCCAATCCGCTAAGGGCCATCAAATTTTTGCTTCCAATGGATACCTTGGTTGCCGGTCAATTGAAGGAATGGTCCGTGCGGGATTTGGTGATTCCAGGGATCCAAATTCTGCGAGTCTTTGGGTTCGATTCGATTGTTCTTTCGGGAGCGAAGCTCCGGGTGCGTCCCAAAAAAGCGGGAAGGGTTCAACTCTCCTTCCTGCTGGCTTCTGGGATGGATACAGTGAAGTTGACGCAGGCCCTTGTGGTTTCCAAGAACAGCCCGCCTGTGTTTCGCAGTGCCCTTTCAGCCGACCAGGTGAAGGAAGGAACCCGCCTCAGTTATAAGCCCGTCGTTGTGGATCCTGATGGGGATTCCGTGCGGCTGACTGCGGTAAATATTGAAGGGGACACTGTGGCTTGGGTTGACGGGGAAGTCCCTCTCTGGACCCGCTCCCCAGGTTCTTATTCTTTGGAAGTGTACGCTGATGACGGTCTGAATCCGCCCGTGCCACAACGGATTGCCTGGAATGTGGAAAGCGACCGGCGAGAGTGGAATGGCCTGGGCACGCGAAGGATCAATTTGGCGGCAGAGGCTTACTATTGGTTGTTTTTCCGCAAGGGCAGTGGTCGATTTGGCCTGTTTTCGCCCAAACTTTCCCAGGTGATGGCTTCGGCGCCCATGTCCGAAAAAGAATGGCCATACTTTGTGGCAGGGGGTTCCTTGTTGGGAGAACGTGGAATGGCCCGAGGGAATTGGCTATATCTGGATATGGGTTTGCAGCTACGCAACCCCACGCAGAAATTGATCACCGGCGGATTCATGATTGGCCTGGATGGTCACTGGATTTCTTCCAACAAAGCGCGCCCCTGGGTCTTTGAACTTGAAGTCAATGCCCATTCCAACCAAGCCATTTTGGTGGTGGACACTTCCGGCTGGGAAGATACCGAGCTCGTTCTAACCTTGAATCAAGAAGTACTGAGCCTTGGTAATATCGATACAGATAGTCTTTTATACGAGATGTTCGGTCCGGCGTACAGCAAAATCATGAGCGATGCCTCCCAAAAGCAAAACACCGTTCTCCTCACTCGCATTGAGGGATTATTCCCCGTAGCCAAATTTGAAACCCTGGGGATGTTCCTTGCCGGGGTGGTGGTTTGGCGTGAAGACTACCTCAATACCTTGTCTCTGAATCAGTGGATGGGAGTGAGCCTGCGTCACCAGGTGGAGTGGCGCGTTTTTAATTTGACCCAAACTATCCGTTATGGGCTCTTTACTGGGGGAGTTCATGCTGGCGTTCGTTATGATCTGCAAATGAATTTGGGAATATGGAGATGAATCAGCCATTCCAGGATAATTTTGCTTCCGAGCTGCTTGAAATTAGCCAGCATCCCATCGTCAATGCGGTGATGAACGCCACAGGTGGTTTGTTTGCCGTGTTGAATGAGAATCGGCAGGTCCTTGCGGTGAACAAAGCTCTGCTTCAATACCTAGGAATTGATGAGCCCAACCAAGTGATTGGCGTGCATCCCGGTGAAATGCTCGGGTGCTTGAATGTGCTTTGTGAGCCTGAAGGCTGTGGCGCAAGCCTTGCCTGCGCAACATGCGGAAATAAGAATTCGGTGATGGAATGTCTCGAAAAGGGACTTCCAGTTGAGAAAAAGCAAGTCGTTTCCGTTTCACGCCATGGAGTCCGCCAGGATTTGGTTTTGAATGTGAGGACCGTTCCCCTTTCTCTTGATGGGCGAAAAGTCATCTTGATGTTCATGCAGGATATTACCCAGAGGCAAAACTGGGCCGCCCTTGAATCCACATTTTTCCATGATATTGGAAATATGCTTTCCAACCTCCTCTTTGCCAGCGAACTCTTGCACCAGTCCATGCCCCCAGAACAAAAGGACGCTTCCCGCAGAATGTTGGACATCACCAACCGAGTGGTGCGGGAATTCTCCATTCAAAGAAGCCTTGTGCGCACCGGTGCGCCGAATTACCAGCCCATGCGCAGTGAGTTTTCCATCAAAGAATTCTTTTCGGAAATAGAGTCCTTATATACCAGTAGTCCTCAAGCTGTGGGCAAGGATGTGGTTTATCCGGATATTCAGCAAAATTTTACTGTGGTAACGGATCCATCCTTGCTTTCCCGGGTCATTCAAAACATGGTTACCAATGCCTTGGAAGCCTCTATCGCTGGGGATTGCGTCAGGATTGGCTGTGAATTGATTGATGACGATGACCATGGCGTCCTATTTACCGTTTGGAATCCCCGGGCCATTCCGCTCGAGATCATTCCGCGAATATTTCAACGCAATTTCACCACCAAATCTGAAGAAGGCCATGGGCTAGGAACCTTCTCCATGAAGCTCTTTGGTGAGTCCTATCTGGGTGGCAAAGTCAGCTTTACCACCTCCTCTGAGCTAGGAACCCATTTCGAATTCTGGCTACCTTTTTAAGGTTCCTTCGAGAAATGAGTGGGAACAACAAGTCTTATAAACTGCCCTACAAGCCTGTTGGTCCATTCTGGCGAAAATGAAAATATTTCGCTAGAAAGCGAACCAACTCTTCGTCGCATACGTCAAAATATGCATGAAGAAGCAGATATGCCCCCAATGTAACGCCCCCTCCGAC
>CAIRAY010000038.1 GCA_903876665.1 uncultured Fibrobacterota bacterium
CACCAGTGCGACCTCCGGTCACCACCTTTCTACAGGAGCTCCTCGACTATCCCCTGCATCCAACTAGCTTCCCCAACCCTTGTAACGCGAACTCATTTCACGAAGGAACCAGCATCTTGTAAGTTACGGGCAGTAGTCTAGCAAGCTAGAACTCTCCGTAGGCTCCTTCAAGAACTTGGTTCTGATTGGGTTACCCATTCATACACAGGGGTGTATAAGTCTCCGTATCCCAGCAAGCTGGGACGGTTACTATTAAATGTCGAAGGAGCTCTTTTTTTGCTGTTCAGCCCAAATTTTCAACCTTTTATCGAATGTTCGTTCCATTTTTATCTGTTGGGAAAAGGAAATACTATCTTATTGTACATGAAACTAGTAAACATTAGGAAGTGCCATGCGAAGCCTACATACACTTGATCATCTCGATGCCCTTGAAGCAGAAGCGGTGCAAATCATCCGCGAAGCGGTCGCCCAATTTGAACGGCCGGGGTTGCTGTTTTCTGGCGGAAAGGATTCGATTGTTCTCGCTCACATGGCGGTGAAGGCGTTTCGCCCGGCACGGGTGCCCTTCTCCCTGCTACATATTGACACGGGGCATAATTTCCCGGAGACGATTGAATATCGGGATTGGTTGGTCAAACATTTGAATTTGCGTTTGGAAGTCCGTTATGTCCAGGATTCCATTGATGCGGGAATATCGGTGGAAGAAACGGGAAAATACGCCAGCCGCAATGCCTTGCAAACTCGCACTCTTCTGGATGGAATCGAAGAATTGCGCTTTGATGCCTGCATCGGAGGTGCTCGCCGCGACGAGGAAAAGGCTCGTGCCAAGGAGCGTATATTCTCGGCGCGCGATGCATTTGGCCAATGGGAACCCCGATTGCAACGCCCAGAGTTGTGGGATTTGTACAATGGAAAAATTCGCAAGGGCGAAAACATGCGGGTGTTTCCCATCAGCAACTGGACCGAGCTGGATGTCTGGAGCTACATTCGGCGTGAAGGAATTCGGCTCCCCAGTATCTATTTTGCACACAAGCGAAAGTTAGTTTTACGCGATGGACTTCTGTACCCGGATTCCCCTTTCCTCAACAAAGACCCCGAAGATGTTCAGGTGGAAAAAATGATCCGCTTCCGCACCGTGGGCGACATGACCTGTACTGCGGCAGTAGAATCCGATGCAGTGGAGCTGGATCATGTGATCGAAGAGATCCGCCAGGCCCGAGTCACCGAGCGCGGAGCCCGCATCGACGACAAGCGTAGCGAAGCCGCCATGGAAGACCGAAAACGCGGAGGATACTTCTAAGGAAAGTGGAGTACACTGCGTGTATAAGTTCCCGTATTTCGCTGAAGCGGAACGGTCACTATTAAGTAAACAGCCAGGTTAAAGGTCTGAGGTTAGAAGTTAGAAAAGACATTTCATATAAGAAGTACCCTCTACCCTCTAACCTTTAACTTCTAACCTCTAACCTACAACCCATCACTGCGACTCCCCCCTTCCCCCGAGATCCCTATGTCAAACATCCAAATTCTTAGACTACTGACCGCTGGTTCCGTCGATGATGGAAAGAGTACCCTGATTGGCCGCTTGCTTTACGATTGCAGAGCATTGCCTGGTGATACGCTGGAATATTTAGAGAAGCCGAACAACCGGCTTCCCGATGGTTCGGTGAATCTTGCCTTGCTTACGGACGGGTTGCGTGCGGAGCGCGAACAGGGTATTACCATTGACGTGGCGCACAAGTACTTCGCGACTCCGCGACGAAAATTCATTATTGCAGATGCACCAGGTCATGTTCAATATACGCGCAACATGGTAACCGGTGCCTCAAATTCGGACTTGGTAATCATCTTGATTGATGCCCGTCATGGGGTCATTGAGCAAACCCGCCGGCATTCATTCATTGCGGCTCTCCTAGGCATCAAGCATTTTGTCGTTGCCGTGAATAAAATCGATCTGATGAGCTGGGATGAATCTGTATTTGAGAAAATCAAGGCTGACTATGAATCCTTCATTCCGACCTTGAATCAAATTCATCGGAACGCAGAACGCTCGATCCGCTTCATTCCCCTCTCCGCGTTGCGCGGGGACAACGTGGTGGGCCGTTCGGAATTCCTGCCCTGGTACGAGGGCCCCACATTGCTTGAAATCCTTGAGGATACGCCCATTCATGAAGATGCAAACCTGAGCGACCCTAGGTTTCCGATCTCCAATGTGATTCGTCCCCAATCTCCGGAATACCCGGATTACCGCGGATTTGCTGGTCGAGTGGCCTCTGGCATTTTCAAGGTTGGTGATGAGGTCGTTGCCCAGCCCAGTGGCTTTAGCAGTCGCATCAAGGGAATCGATGGACTCCAGGGTCCACAGTCCGAAACTTTTGCGGGACAGTCGGTGACGATAACCCTGGACTCCGAAATTGACCTTTCCCGTGGGGATCAATTGGTTCTGGCGGATGGAAGCCAGCCGGAAGTCTATAGCAAGGTGGAAGCCTGGATTTGCTGGATGGACCATAAAGTCGGGCGGATTGGAGGTCGCTATTTGTTGCGTCAGACCACCCGAAATGTGCGTTCCATCCTGGATTCCGTGGAAAGTGTTTTGGACATTGCTACTTTGCAGGAAGGCGAAGGACACAGGGATCTCAAGTTAAATGATCTGGCACGAGTAGAGCTACGCCTAGCCGCACCGCTCCCTGCAGATCCATACGCCCAGAACCGCAAAACCGGGGCCTTCATTTTAATCGATGAAGGAACCAACCTCACCGTCGCCGCCGGGGTAATCCTCGGAGCCGGAAAGGAAGATCCAGAGTATGAAGTTTAAGGAAAGTTGAGAATTGAGAATGAACAGCCAGCATCTCTGCACGACTCCTTAGTGGAAAACGGAAAGTTGCGGGCCTTTGTCCTCAAAAAAATGATCTCCCACAATTTTCCACTTTCACATTTTCCACTGACCATGCTATCCCTAGACCCCTTCCTCCCCGAGAATCCCATGTCCCAAACCGTTGAAGAAATAAAAATCGCCTCTGACTACCTTCGTGGAACCATCGCTGCAACCCTCGCGGATCCTTTGCAGGATGGGTTTTCCGAGGATGATAAAAACCTGATCAAATTCCACGGATTCTATCAACAAAAAAGTCGTGCCAAGGATGTTCCGGAAGCAGAAAAGCGGGCAACATTCATGGTGCGGGGACGTATTCCGGGTGGTCGCTTGACAGCAGATCAATACCTTGCCTGGGATGATTTGGGCGATCTGTATGGGGGGCAGGCCCTTCGCCTGACTACGCGACAGGCTGTTCAGCTGCATGGCATTGTCAAGGACGATTTACGGCCGTTGCTAAAAGCCGTGCACGACATGAATTTGACGACCATTGGCGCCTGTGGGGATGTTGTGCGCAATGTTACCCAATCCGTTAATCCAAGGGGACTTTCCGAATACGATTTGCTGGATATTCCTGCAACTCTCCTGAGTGACCACTTCCAATTCAAGTCCTCCGCATGGGCGGAAATCTGGTTAGGGGAGGAACGGATCTCTGTGCCGGGTGACGAGCAGGAGCCCGTTTTTGGAAAGACCTATCTACCACGCAAATTTAAAATGGCGATCACCCTTGCGGGCGACAATGGAATCGACATTTACACCAACGATCTGGCTTTTGTCGCCACGCTTGAAAATGGTTTGATTTCGGGATATTTTGTGTTTGCTGGAGGGGGTATGGGCATGACCCACAATAAGCCCGAGACCTATCCCCGCATTGCGGATTTGGTAGGCTGGATTCCTGCAGACAAACTATTGGCTACTGCGGAAGCTGCAGTAGGGGTTCATCGGGATTTTGGCGATCGCAACAATCGCAAGCATTCGCGCCTGAAGTATGTTATTCAGGAACAAGGCATTGAGTGGTTCCGGGCCGAGCTGGAAAAACGCCAACAATTCGAATTTTTGAACAAATCCCTCCCCGCCTGGAATACGCCAAATTACCTAGGGTGGCAACAACGCACCGATGGGACTTGGTCCTTGGGTGTGCATATTCTTTGTGGTCGCATTAAGAATTCGGAAAAGGGGCAGTTGAAGGCTGCCCTCAGAAATGTTGTACGCAAATATCGACCGACGGTGCAGTTGACCGCGGACCAGGATTTGATTCTGCAAGGCATCAAGTCGGAGGATAAGCAGGGCTTGGAAAGAATCCTTGCGGAAAGTGGCTACGCATGGGAAAGTGGAAGCAAAATATTTGACCGGGGCCTCGCCTGCGTGTCGCTTCCCACCTGCCCGCTGGCGCTTGCCGAAGCCGAACGAGTCCTTGACGATGTGTTGTCTGCAATCGATTCCAAACTAGAAATACATGGGCTTAAACACCGGGCGCCCATTGTGCGCATGACGGGTTGCCCCAATGGTTGTTCCCGTCCCTACAGCGCAGAAATTGGCATTGTAGGACAATTGCCGGGAAAATACGCCATCTTCCTGGGGGGTACGCCAGCAGGGGACAAAATTGCTCGTCTATGGGTGCAGAAAATTTCTTTGGAACGACTTGCCGACACCCTGGAGCCAGTCCTTTTCCGTTGGAAAACTGGTGGACTCGAGAACGAGAGCCTGGGAGAATACGTACAACGTGTCGGCGTAGAATCGCTGAATTCATAAAAAAGAGCCCCGGAAATTTCCGAGACTCATTTCTTTCAGTCGTATTTGGCCTGGAGCGTCGATGCTGCGCAAGAAACGGGGGGACCGGCAAGCGAAGGCGTACTTATCGTACGTCGAGCGTAGCTGGTGGGCCCCAGTGACGCCGCGAAGCGCGACGACACAGGCCAAAGACATCAATACCGGTAATGATCCGCCTTATACGGCCCCTCAACCGGCACGCCAATGTAATCCGCCTGTTCTTTGCTTAGAACAGTCAGCTTTACGCCAAGCTTTTCCAGGTGCAGGCGAGCGACTTTTTCATCGAGCTTTTTAGGCAGGGTGTAGACCTTGCCCTTTTCGTAGGAAACGCCGCTCTGCGTGGTCTTGCCCTGGGCATTGAGCCAGAGGTCGATCTGCGCGATGGTCTGGTTGGTAAGCTTGCACTCATCACAAAACTTGGATGACCTGTTGCGCATCCGAGGTTCAACAAACGACCTTCGGCGAGCACGAGCACGCTATGGCCATCCGCAAAAATCCACTCGTCGTACTGTGGTTTGATATTGCGCTTGGTGATTCCAGAAATCTTCTTTAGGCCGGCCATGTCGATTTCATTGTCAAAGTGACCAATGTTACCCACAATCGCCCGGTGTTTCATTTTGGACATGTGCGTTGCGGTAATGATGCCAAAGTTGCCCGTCGTGGTTACGAAGATATCAGCGGTACCGATTACATCTTCGAGAGGCTTGACTTCGTAGCCTTCCATGCTGGCTTGCAATGCGCAGATGGGGTCGATTTCGGTCACGATCACGCGTGCGCCTTGGCCCCGCAGACTTTGTGCGCAACCCTTGCCCACGTCGCCGTAGCCACAGACGACTGCGACCTTGCCGCTCATCATGACATCGGTAGCCCGGTTCAGTCCGTCAATCAGCGAATGGCGGCAGCCATACAAATTGTCGAACTTGGATTTGGTCACGGAGTCGTTCACATTGATGGCTGGGAACGGAAGCTTGCCCGCACGGGACATTTCGTACAAGCGATGGACGCCCGTGGTGGTTTCTTCCGAAACCCCCTTGATGGCTACGCGGGCATTGGTCCAGCGAGTCTTGTCTTTGCCCTGGATGCTACGGCATAGCTCAAGGAACACGCCCCATTCTTCGCTGTCGGAATCTGCGTTGAAGGCTGGAACTTTGCCGGCGGCTTCGAATTCGGCACCACGTACAACCAGCATGGTCGCATCGCCACCGTCATCCAAAATCAGGTTAGGATAGCCACCATCGGGCCAAGCGAGTGCCATATCGGTGCACCACCAGTACTCTTCCAGGGTTTCGCCCTTCCAGGCGTAGACAGGAATGCCTTGTGGATCCGCTTCGGTGCCATTCTTGCCAACCACAATTGCGGCGGCTGCATGGTCCTGGGTGCTAAAAATATTGCAACTGACCCAGCGCACGTCGGCACCAAGCTCAGTGAGTGTTTCGATGAGCACGCCCGTCTGAATGGTCATGTGCAGAGAGCCCATGATGCGTGCGCCCTTGAGGGGAAATTTGCCTGCGAATTCGGCACGCAGAGACATGAGTCCCGGCATTTCCGTTTCGGCGAGGTCCAATTCTTTGCGGCCCCAGGCAGCGAGGGAGATGTCGGCGACTTTGTAATCGAATTTTTGGGTCTTGGTCATGTGAGTCCTAGTGGAAAATGTTAAAGTGGAAAGTGGAAAGTTGCTATACAGCAGTCTTTCCGTGGAGCTTTCCTGTTTTCTTTTTGACTGTCATTATGGATGCAGTGAGCATTGCTTGGAGTTCAAAAGCGAGGGTTTTGAGATGTGAATACTGGTCAGATGAAATTTTATTGCATTCGACGAGTAAATCCAACCAATAGATTGTTTCATCGCATTCCTTAAGGGCTATTGACAATTTATGTACAAAGTCTGCAGCGCTTTCTGCTTGTCCTGCTTCCCTTATAGTTGCTCCAATCGATGTGCCACTGCCTAGAATTTGGTTGGGTAAGCGATATCCAGTGAAATTCTCGAGAAGAAAGTCGGATAGATGAACAATTTCCACAGCAAAACGGAAGGACTTATCCTTTAGAATATTCTTTCCGTTTGCTGAAGAACTCACTTGCTGCAATTTTCCACTTTAGAACTCTAGAACTTTCCACTCGATGCTGAAATAATCCTGCAAATTATTTCAGCATGGCAGCAGCGTCTTTCTTCAGCGCTGCCGCTTTGTCGGTCTTTTCCCAGGTGAAGCGGGGGCCTTTACGTCCAAAGTGACCTAGGGCAGCCGTGGCTTGGTAGCCTGGCTTCAGAAGGTCGAGCATCTTTACAATGCCTGCGGGCTTCAGATCAAAGTTCTTGCGCACCAGGATCTCGATTTGCTCATTGCTGAGTTTAGATGTGCCGAAGGTGTTGGCAAGGATGGAGACGGGTTGTGGGAATCCGATGGCGTAGGCTACCTGGATTTCGCAACGCTTGGCAATGCCTGCTGCGACGATATTCTTGGCCACATAGCGTGCTGCGTAGGCTGCGGAACGGTCCACTTTGGAGGGGTCTTTTCCGGAGAATGCGCCACCACCATGACGGCCCATGCCACCGTATGTGTCCACAATGATCTTGCGACCAGTAAGTCCGCAGTCACCGTGTGGTCCACCCACAACGAACTTGCCGGTGGGATTGATGAGATAGCGCGTCTTTTTGTCCAAAAGATTGGCGGGAATCACCTTCTTGACGAGCTTTTCAACGAGCTCTTTCTTGAGGGTGGCGTGCTTCACATCGTCGGAATGCTGGGTTGAAATGACCACGGTGTCGACGCGAACAGGGTTCATGTCTTCGTCATATTCAACGGTGACCTGGCTCTTGGCATCGGGGCGGAGCCATTTCAAAGTCTTGGATTCACGCAGGTCCTGGATGCCTTCCATGAGGCGGTGGGCGAGGTGAATGGGCAGAGGCATGAGCTCTTCGGTTTCATTGCAGGCATATCCAAACATCATGCCTTGGTCGCCAGCGCCCTGTTCAGCGGTGTCTTTGCCTTCGGCAGCCTTGGCGTCCACGCCTTGGGCAATATCTGGACTCTGCTTGTCGAGCGCGACCATAACGGCACAGGACTTGTAGTCAAAGCCCATGGCGCTATCGTCGTAGCCAATGCCTTTGATGGTGGCACGGGCGATCTGCTGGAAGTCCACAACGGCCTTCGAAGTGATTTCGCCTGCGATGACGCAAAGACCGGTGGTCACCAAGGTCTCGCAAGCCACGCGGCTCTTGGGATCCTGGGCGAGCATCGCATCGAGGATGGCGTCGGAAATTTGATCGGCGACCTTGTCTGGGTGTCCTTTGGACACGGACTCGGAGGAGAAGAATGAATGGGCCATTTTGGACTCCTTGTTGTTGGCTTGGATGAATCTATGCGCAAATATACATAATCGCATAAACAAAGTCCCATTGCTCCATCCTGTGTTTTTGTACTATGTTTATCGATAAGGCTTTGGTAAAAATGAATGCTTATCGACGAGGTTTTATGAATACTGCGATCATATCCAGTAAATTTCAAATGGCCTTCCCAAAATCCATTCGGGAGCCCATGGGCCTGTATTCCGGCCAATCCGTTCGCCTGATTCCCCATGGACGGATCATTGAAATTGTTCCCATCGAACCCATGGAGAACCTTGCCGGAATTTTGAAAGGCATGGATACGCGCATTGTCCGGGAAAAGGATCGGGAGCTTTGATGGAGACTAGGCACCGCAATGTGGTGGATAGCTCGGGTTGGCTCGAATGGTTGGTGGGTTCGGAGGCTGGGAAGAATTTTGCCCACCCAATTATAGATGTGGAGAACCTGGTTGTGCCCAGCGTGGTGCTTTATGAAATCCAAAAAAAATTGCTGGTCGAAGGAATTGACCGGGAAACTGCGGCGCGGGCCATGAATGGGATTTTGCATGGCACCCTGGTGGATTTAAACCAACGAATTGCCTTTGATGCGGCCCAGCTGGCCTTTGAACACAAGCTGGCCATGGCCGATGCGATCATTTTGGCTACGGCCCGCGAGCATCAGGCAACTCTATATACTCAGGATGTTCATTTCCGGGGGATTCCCGGAGTCAAGTTTTTTGGGAAAACTCCTTAGCCCGGCCGAATTGGAATAAAAAAAAGGTCCCGATCAAATGACCGGGACCTTTTAGCTGCCTCACCTGGACTCGAACCAGGGACCAAGCGATTAACAGTCGCTTGCTCTACCAACTGAGCTATGAGGCATCGTTGTGGGAAGCAAATATAGAAGGAGTACGGAATTCTTCAAGGGCAAAGAAAAATTATCCATTTTGGCAGGGCAAAACCCTGGAGGAATAGGCGAAGAAGGGCCTTGGATCCGCTATTTTGACAGTTCTTGCAGGCGGATGCGTGCTTTTTCGCGGGCGGTATTCCCAATCAAGTTCACATTCTTCAGGCTGGTGATTCCGCGGGGGTTCCCCTTTTCGTCCAGAATGACCAAGCCTCCTTTGGCATTGAAAATCTGCAGAACATCTTGCAGGGTCTGGATAAAACCGGTGAGCTGGAGGATGATCTCCTTCTTCTCCAGAAGCTCCTGGGAAAAGGGCTGGGATTCCAGGTGGTCCAGGAATACGGTAAGCAGATCAATGGATTTTTCCACGCTTCGCGTCAGATTACGGGCCTGCTCAATGGTGATGCGCCCTTGGGAATTGATCGACCGCAAAATGGTGTCGGTTTCCGCGGATACTTGGATGGTTTTGTTGCTCAGGGACTCGACATCGCTCAGCGTCGATGCGATTTTGGGCCGTGCTACGTTTAGGGTCCGTTCGAGCTGGTTGACCAGGGTTTCGCTCTTCGAAAGCATCAGTTCGACGGTCCGAGGGACTGAATTTGTAGTGGAGTCGCCGTCCCGCAAAAGAAAAACCAGGTCCCGGACCGAAATGACCTGTTCCCGGACTTGGGAAATTACATGCATGGCTTCGGCGATTCCCGGCTCGAATTCCCCTTGGAAAATATACTCGGGATCAATGGTTCTGCCTTTGTGAGAGACGGTGATTTCAATCCGGCGCTGGCCCATGAGGGAATAGTTTTCGTTGCGCAGGGTGGTTCCTTCGCGGAATACCATGGGCTGGTCCAGCAGAATTTCGACGAGGGCCTTGCGGTCAACCCAACTGACTTGCCCCACTTTTCCGATCAGGTAGCCCCGCGAGGTCACGGGATCCTCGGGCTGAAGGGAGCCCAGTTCGTTAAAAATGGATAAAATGCGGTTGGTGGCTTGGTTGCTTTTGACCACCATCAGGGTCGCTACCCAGAGGCCGACCCCGAAGAGTATTAATAGAGTCAAAAGACCCAGTTGTCGATCGGACAGCCGCATTAGGCAGAATATACCTTATTCGACTGGGCAGAAGGTTCTATATTTCGGACCATATGATGTACCAGCCAAAGCGTAGGCAAACAATCCCTGTCCGGGTTGGAAATGCCGTGATTGGTGGCGGGAATCCAGTTCTCGTCCAGTCCATGACCACAACCAATCCCCGGGATGTCGATCTCACGGTTTCCCAGACCCTGGAGCTGGCCCAGGCGGGTTGCGAGCTCGTGCGTATCACTGCGCCCACGGTCAAGGATGCCGAAGCTCTCCAGGAAGTGGTCCGTCAAGTCCGCGCTGCGGGTTGCACGGTCCCCATTTCTGCGGACATTCACTTTCAGCCCCGGGCGGCTTTTGAAGCCTTGAAGTGGGTTGAAAAAGTACGCATCAATCCCGGGAATTTTTGCGACACGGGCGTAATGACCCTGAAGGAAATTAGCGAGGCGGAGTTTCAGGCTGGCCGTCAAAAGGTTTTTGACCAGTTTGGTCCCTTTGTCCTCGAAGCCAAGGCCCGCAAGGTTGCCCTACGTATCGGGGTGAACCATGGGTCCCTCTCGGCGCGAATGCTTTTTCGCTATGGGGACACCGTCGAAGGGATGGTGGAGTCCGCGCTGGAATTCTTGGCTGTTTGCGAACAGGAAGATTTCCATCAAATTGTTTTTTCCATGAAGGCTTCGCACCCGCGCGTGGCCATTGAAGCTTATCGCCTGCTGGCCCATCGGCTTGAAACGGAAGGGCACTTGGCCTATCCCTTTCATGTCGGCGTGACCGAGGCCGGAGAAGGCGAAGACGGTCGCCTCAAGTCTGCCGTGGGAATCGGGGCTTTGCTTTTGGACGGCATTAGCGACACCATCCGGGTTTCTTTGACGGAACACCCGGTGGCCGAAATTCCCGTGGCCCGTGAATTGCTCAAGTCCTGTGCGGATTTGCGGGTTGATTCCATTGAGGTGATTCCCTATAACTTTACCCAAGATGACGGAATTGACCCTTTCCATTACTCCCGTAGGGCGAGTTGCGATTTGCCCTTGGGCAAGGTTTTGGCTGGCGCATCCTATCCTGTCCGGGTGGGCGTTCCGTCGGATTCCTTTGGACTCTTGGTGTCCACTAATCCGGACCGTCCTTTGGAGATTGTTGCCGGACGGGATTTTGAGTCCATAACTCTGCCCGAAGCCCTGAAGGCTACGCCCGGATCACTGCAAGGTCCCGTCGTCGAAATCCAAATATCTTCTTTCCATGAGCTAGAGTCCCTCACGCTGGTCTGTGCCTACCACCCCGCGCCCAAGCTATGGTCGTGGATTGGGGAGGGTGTGGTCATTGGAACCCGCGCGCTGGTTGCGTCTCTGCTTGCGCTTGGGCGTCAGGACCTGATCGTGTTGCGTGGCGATTCCAAAGACCGCTTAGGGTTTGCGGCTTCCTTGGGGAATCTGCTTTGCGATGGAATTGGCGACGTGTTGCTGTGCTCAGACTCCGACCTAGCCTATGATCTTCTTCAGGCTTGCGGTCTGCGCAGAACCAAGACCGAATTTATTTCGTGCCCCGGCTGTGGTCGGACTTTGTTTGAACTGCAGGGTGTCCTTGCGGGAATCAAATCGAGGTTGGGGCATTTGCGTGGGGTTTCCATCGCGGTGATGGGCTGTATTGTAAACGGACCAGGCGAGATGGCTGATGCGGATTTCGGATATGTGGGCGGCGCTCCTGGCCACATTAGTTTGTACGAAGGCAAGTCGCTGGTCAGAAAAAATGTTCCCGAGGCCGAAGCCCTTGATTCCCTAGTGGATCTTATCAAGAGTCGTGGCCGTTGGATTGAACCAAATCTGTAATGTAAAATGAACGATTAAGAAAAAGGATATACCATGGCATTTGCAATTAAAACCATGAACAAAATCTCCCCTAAGGGTCTTTCCCTCTTTGGTGGAAAATATGCAGTAACCGATGGCGAGAACGCTCCAGATGCAATTCTGGTGCGCTCCGCCCAGGTCGATACGGATTTATTCTCCACCGTTCTGGCCGTGGGTCGTGCCGGTGCGGGAACCAATAACATTACCATTGACAAAGCAAGCGCCAAGGGCGTGTGCATTTTCAATACTCCAGGAGCCAATGCGAATGCTGTCGCGGAGCTTGTCTTCATTTCTCTAGGGATGGCGCTTCGCAAGGTGGACAAAGCCCTGGCCTGGATCGAGACCATCAAGGGGATTGCCGATGCCAAGGAAATGGATGAGAAGGTGGAGAAGGGTAAGTCCCAGTTCTCCGGTACGGAATATGAAGGCAAGACCATGGGTGTCATTGGCCTAGGAAAAATCGGCGTTCTTACTGCCAATGGGGCAATCGGCCGCGGAATGAAGGTTGTGGCCTATGAGCCCTACCCAAGTCCCATGAACATGCTTAAGCTGGACAGCACTGTGCATGTGACGTCCAATTTGGCCGAGTGTGTTGCCGCCTCGGATTTCTTGACCGTGCACGTTCCCTTGAGCGACAAAACTCGGGCATTGCTAAACAAATCTTCACTGGCGGGCTTCAAGGGTTCGGTGATTCTGAACTTCTCCCGTGGCGCCATCGTGGAAGATGCTGCGGTTCTGGAGCGCTTGGAAGCGGGCTCACTCAAAACCTACGTCACCGACTTCCCCACTCCGTCCGTCGTCAATGTCCCGGGCATAATTTGTTTGCCACACTTGGGCGCAAGCACCGAAGAAGCCGAAGAAAATTGTGCGACCATGGTCGTGGATCAGCTCAAAGACTACCTGGAATTTGGTGTTGTACGTAATTCGGTGAACTTCCCTGCGATTGATGGTCGTCCTGCGCATAATGCTAAGGTGCGTCTTGTTGTCATCAATCAGGATGTGCCCAACATGATTGCTGAGATTTCCCATGTGATTGGCGGTGCGGGCCTGAACATCGTTTCTTTCAAGAACGAATCCAACGGAAAGATTGGCTATAATCTGATTGATTTGGAAGTGTCGGTTCCTCCTGCGGTCATCGAGCAGATTTCCAAATTGAACAATGTCATTCGAGTCCGCACGATCGTGCTGGGATAAGTGTAAAGTGTAAAGTTGCGGGCGCGAGGTTTCTGAACGGAATTTTGCCCCGCTTTTTTTGTATCCAATTGTGGGTGTTTATGTCGCAAACAAATGTTTCTGATCTCTCCCTTCGGGAGGCGCAGGCGCAGGTCGATTCTTGGATCAAGACCTTTGGCGTGCGGTATTTCAATGAGATGACCAATTTGGCCGTGCTCATGGAAGAAGTTGGCGAGCTGGCCCGCATTTTTTCGCGCACATACGGGGAGCAGAGTTTCAAGGATTCCGATTTAGGAAAGCAGATTCCGGATGAAATGGCGGACATCCTGTTTGTCCTCCTTTGCCTCGCCAATCAGACCGGGGTGGATCTGACCGAGGCTTTGCGCAAAAACCTGGAAAAAAAGACCCGTCGGGACCACGAGCGCCACCAGAAAAATCCTAAACTCGGTTCATGATGGAGTATTTCTGCAAGAGATACAATCTTGTGACACTGAATGCCCTCGACTTTAGTATTTTTTCCTCCAACCCTACAACCGGAGTGAACCATGAAGCACATATCCCTAATCGCCTTGCTCCTTATGTTCCTTGGCGTATCCACTTTTGCCCAGGATGACGCCGACATGAAGGTGCCTGCCCGCGGAAAGAAGGGGCGCATCCAGGTCATCACCGACCCTCCCAACTCCGATGTTTATCTCGGTGGCAAGTTTCTTGGAAAAAGCCCCATCAACGACATGGTGGTTCAAACCGGTCGTCAGACCCTGGTTGTGGTGGATCAAGGCTACGAGCTGGTCAATGTCCGTTTCAATGTATGGCCGGATTCCTTGAATGTTTATAACGCAAGGACTGTGATTCCCAAGGGTGGAATCGAAGTGACCACCATTCCTTCGAAGTGCTATATCACCATTGATGGCGAGTCTGCTGACTATACCGACGGATCCTCCCTGCTGGTCAAAAACCTGGATGCCGGGGACCATACTGTGGGCGCCAAGTGCGGGAACAAGTTCAAGGAGATGCTGGTGACCGTCAAGGGCGAAGAGACCGCCAAGGTCACGATTGATGTGACCAAGAAGTAAGCCTTACATTCGGATTGTAAAAAAGAAAAAGCCACCGAATTTTCGGTGGCTTTTCTTTTTCGAGGCGACACCCGGACTCGAACCGGGGAATAGGGCTTTTGCAGAGCCATCCCTTACCAACTTGGGTATGTCGCCAAAGAAGGCAAAAAGTTAGTTAAATTTATCCCAAGTTCAAACCTTTGGAAGACTCAATGAAAAAACACATGCTAATCGCCCTGATTCTTCTTCATGGGATGGTTTTTGCTGGAGCCAGTCTTTTGCCAGTAGGCTCCGAATCCAAAAAATTCCTGAACCTGAATCTGCAGAACCAGCATGTTGGACTTCGAGACTATGTTGGAGGCGCAGCCACAAAAAAGGTCAAGGCTGTGGTCTTGAGCTTCTGGTCCACCACCTGTGTTCCTTGCCGCAAGGAGATGCCCCTGGTCCAGGCCTGGGCCGAGAAGCACAAAGGCGATGTGGAGCTATTCTTCATCAACATGGACAAGAAAAGCGATGTCGAATCCGTCCGCTCCTATGTGCAATTGAATAAACTGGGAGGCACGGTTCTTCTGGATTTTTACCAGACCACCGGAAAAGCGTATGGAGTCTGTGAAGGAAGCAATTGTTCCTTGCCGAGCCTTTTTGTGGTTGATGCCACCGGAATGGTCCGCTTTGCTGTGAATGGATTTGATGAATCCTCCAATCTGGATGCAGAATTGGAAGCCGCGGCCTTTGGCCCTGCACCCGCTTCTGCGGCTCCGTCCTCCTCCTCTGTGGTGATTCCTCCCGCAACCAGGCTGAATATTTTGCACTCCGTTCTCGTCGGCCTTCCCCACGATGAGTTGGCCAAAAAGAATGGAATCACCCGCGAACAGCTGGTTGATTTGCTCAAAGAGGCCGAGGCCGCCGCCAAAAAACAATGGGGCGTGCAATAGGCATGAGCGGAAGTGCGCAGGAACGGGACCGTGGTTCCGTGGAGCGGGCTTTGATCCATGCCTTGCACACCGGCGAGGATTCGAAAGCCTTTGTTCGGAGAATCCTTGTCAACAATCAAGTAATCAAGCACAACTACAGCTACAACGCGATCCAAACTCACCAATGCGCACTGGAAGGTTGTCCTTGCACCTTCGAAGTGACGATTGTCCCTCGCCAAGTTCTCTATCCCAAATATTGCGAAAGTCACCGTAGCGAGTTTCGGCGGAAATTTCATTTGCGGAAAATGGATGCGGCTCAGAAATATCCGCACTAGACTTTTGTTGGCATGGTTACGGACCCTACGCATCCATTGGGTCATGGGTTTTCCTCCCCCCAATTCCGTTTATTGCCTGTGGCATCAAGATTTGCCGGGCTGCATGGCGGCCTTTCGTGACCGGGGCATCGCGGTCTTAATCAGTCAATCCGGCGATGGGGAATATGCCGCAGAAGTCGCCAGGGCGCTGGGCTATCAGGTTTTTCGGGGATCCTCCTCCCGAGGCCAGGCTACCCTGCGAGGTCTCATTGCACCCTTGCGGAACGGCGCGAGTGTCGGGATGGCTTTGGATGGTCCTCGGGGACCGGCGCAGGTGGCCAAGCCTGGCGCCAAATGGCTTGCGAGCCAAACGCAAAGCAAGCGAATCATGCTGGATGTTCGATTGGGATTTTCCCTTCGCCTGGGTTCGTGGGACCAAACCCGAATTCCTCTGCCTTTCTCAGTCGTTCAGGTTTTCTGGTCCGAAATTCAGGATTGATCTTGCTATATTCGGTGAGTGATTCAATACGCAAAATTTATCGCATTTGACCTGGAAACCACGGGTCTCGAAGCCGCCAAAAACGAAATCATAGAATTTGGCGCCATTAAGTTTACTGTCGAAATGAAAGGCAATATGCTGGTCCCCAAGAAGATTGGTGAATTCCAATCCTTGGTGAAGCCCAACATGCTGATACCGGAAGAGGCAACCAAGATCAACCACATCACCAATGCCATGGTGGAGACCGCTCCCGTGGTGAATGATGTTCTGCGCAAATTCACCCAATTCTGTGGCCAGGACACCTTTTGGGTGGCGCATAATGCCAATTTTGATGCCGGGTTCCTTAAGGTGGCTTATAAAAATAATCCTCAGTTCATGCCCACCAGCCCGATTTTCGATAGCCTAAAAATCGCAAGAACATTGCTCTCGGTGCAGACCTACAAACTCGGGGAACTTGCCAAGATCCTGAAGTCCCAGGGCCAGGTCAATTTGTCTTTGGAGAGCGCAGATTTGCACCGGGCTCTTTACGATTGTGAAGTGCTTGCTGAAGTGTTTATCGCCTTGCTGCGCAAACGTCTCAAGGAGAAGGACTTCCAAATGGGAGCGCTTTTGCCTTCCATTCTGAAGATTCAGGCGGATCCAATTTATCTGAACAAAGCCTAGCGCCTAAAATACAATGTTAGGGCGGAGGATGAAGCTCCATTGTTGGCCGGGAATTCGTGCCGCCAGCTGCCCCCGGTAGCCATTTTCGAGTTGGAGCTGAGTACCTGCAGAAAGGCTGAAGGCCCAGTTGCCAGAGGCTGAAGGCCATTTTTTGCCTGCAAGCAGAAAAAATCGGGTAAAGTAATTCCAAACCTCGAAACTCCGTGGAATTCGAATGTCGGCTCGCGCCTCAATCTCGCTATTTCGCACCACCAGGTTCAGCAAATTCCAAGAAAGGGGTTCCTTCAGGTCCACCCGGTCGCGCTTAACGGAAAAATAGAGAATGTTGAAGATATCGGGGTGGGTGTGGATTTTTCCACCGATGCGGAAGCTCCAGCTCATGCGACGGTCGGGCTGGATTGCGGAACCTTTTAGCTTGAGTTCACCCTCAGCCCAATAGTCGGGAATCAAGTGATTGTCTAGGATATGATAATTGCCAAGACTAAGAAGCGCTCCCCCATAGCCCTTTCCGGTGACTTTGTGGGCGGAATCTGCGGCAACCAGATCCACGACATTTCCAATGAAATACGACATGGCCCAGGGTTCAGGAAACCCCGTGGTGAGGGCGGTGACCATGTTGAGGCCTGAAGATCCGATATTTGCCTTTTCGTAACGGTTGGGGGCCTTTTCCTTGAGCATGGTGCCCGCGAGGGGAAGAGGATTCACCGAAAGCTCAATAAGGGCGTAACGTGGCAAAAGCATGTTGGTGAACAAATAGGAGTACACCCCAGATTCCTGGGAAGGATCCAACTGGGGAATGGGGGCCTGGGTGATGCTAAAAATGTAATCAACCGCGGAATAGTAGGCATCTGCCTCGATTTCGATTTCCTGGTTGCCACTGGTGTCCATGGGAAAAGTAAATGCTTTGGGATGCGCCTCGAGGACGAGAGCGAAAAGGAAAAGAGGTAAAATATTTTTGATGGACATCTACCCGATCATTGTATCACAAAAAAAGACCACCTAGGGACACTAGGTAGTCAAAATTTGAGAAAAAAAGGTTTTAGATTCCGAGCTCGCGGGCAACTGTGGCAATGCCACGCTTGCTGATGGTGCGGACACCGTTTCCGGATACCTTCAAAGTGACCCAACGATCCTCTTCAGGAATGTAGAAGCGCTTCTTGTGCAGATTTGGAAGTTGTTTGATCAACTTCTTTTTGTTCGAGTGAGAAACTTGGTGACCCACTAGACCAGTCTTGCCTGTAACTTCGCAAATGCGGCTCATAATAAACTCCAGCTTTTTTGGAACAACAAGCTTAGCAAAGGCACGGGTCTCTGTCAACCCGAAAACAGGAATAGAGAGGAAAGTGGAAAGTGAACAGCCAGCATTTCTATACGGGTCGCTAGTGGAAAGTGGAAAATTGCGGGTATGTTTCCCCATAAGAAATAATCTTTATAAACTGCCCTACAAGCCTGTTGGTCCATTCTGGCGAAAATGAAAATATTTCGCTAGAAAGCGAACCAACTCTTCGTCGCATACGTCAAAATATGCATGAAGAAGCAGATATGCCCCCAATGTAACGCCCCCTCCGAC
>CAIRAY010000039.1 GCA_903876665.1 uncultured Fibrobacterota bacterium
CCTCAGTGAACGTCGCAGTGAAGTCCAAATTTTGACCGGAAATGTAAGTACCACCCGTCGGAGGAGCTATGCTGGCGATCGTTGGAATGACTGCATCAATGGTGATGCCTGATGTCGTCGGTGCCGAGAAGGTCAGCGTCGCGCTGTTTCCTGGGGCATCCTTGATGGTGCCACCGTTCAGTGTGATACCCGTGCCAGTCGCCAGCGCACCGGCGTCGCCCGAGGCTAGTGAATAGCGGAACACAAGCGCGGTGGAACCAGAGCCTGATGAATAGGTGGCATGTTTGGTAACGCCACCGATGGTCAAGGTGATGTAGGGAACGCCACCTGTCGTTACCACAGTCATGGCCTTGGTGAACGTAGCTGTGAAGTCCAAATATTGACCGGAAATGTATGTGCCAACAGTCGGAGGAGCTACGCCGCCGATTGTGGGAACTACGCCATCAACCTTGACTCCCGTAGTTGCACCAACACTGTACAAGGTCAATTCTGCATCATCACCATTGTCACTACGAATCGTACCACCATTCAAAGCCAAGACACCGACAGTTACGCCGTCCGCATCGGCATTACCAGAAGCCACCGTATAACGGAATACCAAATTTTGGGAACCAGAACCACTCACATACGAAGCTTGTATTGTTCCTCCTGTGTTCAATGTCAAGGACAATTTCGGAGTTCCAGTCACATTAATAAGAGAGTCAAAAGAAACAGTAAAGTTTAATGCATCGCCCACTATATATGTACTGTTTGCTGGAGCCGAAACGCTTTGTACCTGCGGCTTGAAGCTCAAAATTAGGAATGCCTTGTTTCCACTTGCATCGTCATCGGCAACGAAATTGAAGTAGGTACTAGGTGCAGTACTGCCCGTAACAATCAGAGTCGCAGCGGTTGTTCCGCTGGAAACAATTTTTGCACCCAAGGCTGAAGTCGTCAGATTCAAAGAGTCCCAGCCCGTGGATGAAACCAGGCCATTGGTTAAAAGCGCCGAGGCGTTGGACAAGGTCGGAAATTTTGATGTAGCCTCAGAGGTGGTCTGTATCCAATTATTGTCATCCGTCAGAGTGACCGTAGCGGTGGGACTACCCAGTCGATCCATGACTTTGAGACATAGGCGTGCCGTGGAGAGTATGGAGCTGGTCTGAGGCAGCGTAAATTTCAAGGCTGCCTTTGCAAAGTTATCACCGTAAGGCGGGACCGTTGTTCCTATATAATTAGTGCAAGTCGATGGGCTGCTCACAGAGCTGTAGTCAGAACACATGTATGAGGTTATGACGGCTTCACCGACAGGAACCCTTTCGTCCCAATAGGCATCCTGGACTAATGGAACATTCACTGCATGTGCTTGATATATACCCAAGCACATGACGATGGTCATTATGATGTTTCTGTTCGTTTTCATATGGAAACCCTCTGATAGTGAGTAAGCGCCGTTACCTTCATCGCAAAATATACTTAAGCTCAAGCCTTTGTTCCCATTAATGCCAGTGCCGAACCGCTCCTCACTCCCGCGGGCCATACTCTACGGCCCGCTGGCGCATAAGCTCGGCGCCTTGGGGGTCGCCCTTTTCCTGGTAGAATATGGCTTGTTGGGAAAAGAAGCCTCGGGCTGAGTAACGCCAGGCATCGGAACCAAAGTCCTTGATCGCAGGTTCTGACTCCGGGGGCCTTGCGCGGAAGGCCTTGGCGATCCAGTTTAGGTAACGTTCCCCGGCCATGACCGTTTGGGGAGAAGGCATCCCGGGGTACATTCCTCCTGTGTGCAATACCCGTGCAATGCGATTGTCTGCGTCCCAGGGGAGGGCATCTTGGAGCATTGGGGCGAGGTTGCGGGCGTTTCCAGCGTAGTCCTCCAGGGTATTCGGTCGGACTCCGGGCGAGTATAGCGAAGAGCCAGGGGCAGGCGCAACTAGGGCAATCATGGGCTCCCCGGATCCCAGATCGGCGCGGAATAAATAGACATTTTCGAAGACCTGCAGTGTGGTCGCCAAAATGTCTTGGAACATGGGTTCGGTCAGCTGGTAGAGCGGAAGCCACTGTACAAATAGCCCATGGGGCGAAAGATGCCGTAGCACGCTTTGAAAGTGTTCTTTACCCATCAGCAGTTCTGCACCGGGGAGCCAAGGAAGAAACAAATCTCCCAAAATAATGTCGTAGCGAGAGGTGTCGCGCTGCAAGGCCACTCGCGCATCCCCGGATTCCACACGGACCTGGGAGCTGTCAAACAGTCCATGAATCCAGGGTCTAAAATGTCGTTTTGAATAATCGACTACAGATGGACTTAATTCGATCACCCGAATGTGTTGGATGTTATGACTGGCAAGCAATTCTCCCGCAGTGACTCCGGTTCCTAGGCCTAGCACGAAGGCAGATCGCGCATCAGGGCGAAGGTCCATGGCCAGGCGAGCCTGTTTGCGCTCTGCCTCCAGGGCGCGGGTGCCCCCTAAAGAATAGCGACCATTATAAAGGAGAAATTGACTCCCGTCCCGCTCCACCAGCTGCAGCCGGCCTTCCCAGCTTTCGGATTGCTGAAGTACCTGGTAATTGTTCCGGCTTTGCCCTGGTTCCCAGAACCAAAGGGAATATGTAGCGATCAGAAATAAAAGACATGATGGAGCAATAAATTTACGAGCGGGTGCCGGAGACTGGCTAACCAAAAGGAAGACCCAACCGAGCGTGGGCAAACAAAGGCTGAGCGCCAGCCCTAGGTGGGGAAGGGCCAAGAAGCCGGCGGCAAATGCTCCCGCAAGACCCCCAAGCAAATTTGCCAAATATAGATTTCGCACCGTTCTAGTATTTTGGGACTGGCGTAAGAGAAATGGAAACAGTAGGGAGGCCGATGCAGCGACCGGGGACAAAATCAGAGTGGCAAAAAAGAGGACGGTCCAAGGAAATGAATCTTGTGCGTAATATGCGGTGAGATATCCAGAAAAAAGATGATGGGAAATAGGAAGAGAGCAAAACCCGATTCCAGCAATAAGGGAAACGATCCGGAGAGAGTGAATTCGTTTGGAGGCCCATGCGGCCAGGGGCATTCCGACCAGCATGGCTAGCAGAACAGTTCCGAAAGCCATATAGGAATTGGTGTGGAGCTGGGCAAACAGGTGGGTCCAAATCGTTTCCGCAAAAAAGAACTGGAACCCGGACCAAGCCGATAGGCCCATGGCAAACCCCAGTTGGGATTGGATCTGGCCCTCGCCCTCGCCCTCCATTAATTCCCGTTTTCCCTGAGGAGGAGTTAATGAGAGTACCGCGCCCAAAAGGCTCGCGATTCCCAAGATTTGACCTACAGAACCAAGTGAAAAGTGGGGAAGGAGCACTACCAAAAATAGGGCGACACCGATTGCACCTCCGAGCCATTCCATTCCCAAAAGCCAGGACGCCCTCGAGGCTCGGCTTGTAGAAAGAAGAATCGTCACCCAATTTCCGCAGAAAAGGGCAACACCAAAAGAAAGAGCCCCAGTAATCCATGGATTGGGGGTTTCCAGGGCCCACCTGGGAAAGGGAGAAAGAAATACGGCGCCCAGGAGGACTGGAGAAAGGTATCGAGGTATTCCGGGGATCTTGGCACCAACCGCCCCGCCCAGTAAATTTATGGCAATGACCAGGCCAACAAGTCCGCTACCCGTCCCGAAGGAAACGGCTAAAATTTGCTGGAAAAGCAATTGAGAGACAAAAAGCAGGGAACCCGCAAGGAATATGGCAAAGGCCGTCATGGGCTGGCAATATACCATTTTGAGCAGGATGGGTTGGAGAACCGTCCAAACTAATACTCCTCAAATTCAGGCGATTTTCGTGATGGAAATCACATTTCCCTGATTTTCCTTGTTTCCTTCCGTATACAAGCTATTTTATAGCGCGTAATGGGATTTGGTCCTGGCTTCTAGCTTGGTCCTATTTGTCGTATTGAGGTGAAAAATGAAGAAATGGCTGTTCTCCTTGGCTTTCCTGGCTGTCTTTACCCATGCCCAGGAACAACCTACTCCCTACGAATTGATTCGCCCCAATTGGCCCGCGACCTGGGATGAAGCCTCCTACAATAAGGTCAAGGCGGGTGTGGCCAAGGGCTCCGTTCCCGCACTTGCTACTCCGTTTGGGTATGCCCCCAATACGGTGATCCCGGACACCACCGCCCAGCCTTATCTGGATGCCATGAATATCCAGATTTCCCCAATCCGTGTGAACCAGGCGGGCTACCGCGATAAGGATCTCAACAAGTACATCTATTTTGTGGGAACGGCCAGCACCTTTGATGTGGTCAAAGCTTCCGATGGCTCCGTTGTGAAAAGCGGGACCTTTGAAACAACCAAGGGCTCGACCGCATCTGCCATTTCCATCAAAGCCTCGAACAACGCCACGCTAATTGCTGGTGGCGACACACGCTATACGGTTTCCGGAACAGGCCCATCCGGCTCCATCAAACAAGGCAAATTGCCTACTGGCCTTCCTCTCAATGAAAAACTCCGCATCAAAGTGGGCTCCACCCTTTCTGCGGACTTTATCATTAGTGACCAGGTTTACAGCATGGTTAAGGATGGAGTTCTCAAATTTTTTGGCATTAACCGCTCCGGCGATTCCGAAAATTGGTTCCACAAGCCATCCCATTTAGGCGACCCCATCACGGGGGGCTGGTATGACTGCGGCGACCATTTGAAAGAAGCTCTGACCCAGGGCTATGCGTTGGCCATGTTGGGCACTTTGGCGGCCATTTACCCCGACCGCGACACGGATAAATACGGCTACAACCACAAAAACACGGTGACCACCGACGGTATCCCGGATGTGTTGCGCGAAGCCCGGCACGGGGCGGATTATTTTCTCCAGGCCTACCAAAAGAATTCAAATACGGTTACAGCCACCATGGGTCTTTCGGTGGGTGATTTTGGCAAGGACCATGGCTGGTGGGGATCCCCGGAATATCAGGATCCCATGCCCATGGATCGGGGTGGAACGGTTTCGCGTCAGGCAGTCCGCAGCGATATTTGGGCATCCTCCGCAGGCCGTATTGCCGCAGGCTTGGCTTTTACATCCAAAATGTACGCGCGCTTTGACCCCACCTTCTCGGCCACCGCGCTAACGGCTGCCAAAGCATTTTATGCCTACGGAAGAGCTTCCAAGAATGCAGGCTCCTCCCCGGCCTACAACGGCGAAAGCGCCTACTACGATGACATGGCCCTGGGCGCAGTTGCGCTTCTATACGCCACCGGTGAGAATCAATATTTGCAAGACCTGGCCTACGACAAAACCATTGGAGACAAGGCTAGCACAGCATTCCCTAAGGCTGGTTTTCCGGGTGGCTGGTTCGCCCACACCAATCCGTCCTTTACTCATGAATTGGCCAATACCGGCTGGGCCCGCGTCGAAACCATCGCCCTCTTTTCCTTTTACAAGCTGATTCTAGAAACCACTACCAAAGCAACCTCATTTGGAGTGACCACCGACCGGGCCCGCCTGATGGACAATGTGGCCTACAGTCTTTCCATCTCCTTAGGTCAAAACTCAGTTGGAGCTGGAACAGTTACTTTGCCCGCGAGCGATATGTCCGCTTGGATGCCATCGGGGGTCAAATATGGTGCAGACTGGTTTGAAATGAAAACCGAAAAAGAGTGGGTCTGGAATCGCTATCAGGCTGGAAACATTATCGATGCGCTGGCATACTACGAAGTGACCAAGGACCTGGGAGTCCAATGGAAATCTGCGGAAGTCCTGGAGCTGGGCGTGCGTCAAATGGACTACATGCTCGGGATAAACCCCTGGGATATTTCCATGATTTATGGCCTGGGTGACAAGAATTTTGCCCATCCCCATCACCGTGCCGCGAACCCCGAAGGCCGCAATGTTCCTGGTGCCGCTTATCGGTACCGTCCCCCGGTTGGGGCTCTGCAAGGTGGCTTTATTCCTGGTGCAGCGAATGCCTACACCGAACATTTTGATGACTACTATCATTCCGAAATTTGTCTTGATGGCTCCGCATCCATTCTTTTCCCCGCCATGATCCTGGCCAAAGACGAGGACTTGAATGCAGCCCCCGTGGTCAGCGTCCAGATTGAATATGTGGGCTACGACAAGGCGATCATCACCGTCAAACAGGACCGTTTTGGCGATGTCACCCTAAACTACGGAACCGCGGCCACCGCAATGAGCCTTTCCAAAGCCTCTGATTCCGCCGGCGTCGAACATCGCATCGAGCTCACTGGTCTCACCGCAGGAACCAGCTACTTCTTCAAGGTTACCGGAACCAATGACCGCAGTGGAAATTCCGCCGTCAAATTCAAAGTCGATAGCACACAAACTCCCTTCGACTTCACCACCCTCAATGCACCTCCTGCAGCTGCCGACATCCAGAATGTCAAAGTTTGCAATGTCTCTGCCGACAGCGCCGAGATCATGTGGTATACCCCCAATGGACAATACGACTCCAAGGTCTATTTCGATACCCTCCTGACCGATTACACCAAAATGAAGGGACACGCGGACTTTGACATCACGAAGCTTCCCACAAAATTCCACCGGGTGAAGGTTGGCAAGCTGAAGGAAAAGACCAAGTACTACTTCGTGGTCGAATCCAATGGCGCACGTCGCGCTGTCGATGTGGATGGTTTACCTCTGGAATTCACCACTCCAGTTACTCAAATGGATTTCAATGTGCGCGTAGCCCGCTACACCTGGGGCGGAATGACCGCACTCACTTTCAACATCGAGAACAACGAACCACAGCCCTTTGACAGTCTGGAATTACGCGTTTACTTGCGTGCTGGCGCAGACCTGGACAAGGACGTGGCCGTGCGTTTTGATATTTGCCAGGCCTATAACGAGGCGGGCTTCAATCTTCCCTGCGAAGACAAGACCATTGGCGATAAAGCCAAAGCCTTGCGCCCCACCAAAATGGAAGACACCTACAATGCGGACACAAAGACCTGGGCTTGGTACTTAACCCTGCCACTGGGTGGCACTGTAGTAAAGACCGGGTCCCGCGTTCGTTACGATATTATGCTTGACCGCCGAAGCCCCTGGCCTCCGTTCGAGGACTTGATGAATCAGGCTTCCGCCCATGTTCCTTCCGACCTCGACTGGTCCTTCGGGCCACATAGCCGTTCTTCCAATGATCCCGCCGACTTCCCCGGAATCCCCGTGGCCGACAAGAACATCATGGATGACATGCCCTCCGAAATTCCCATCAATCCTTATGTAACGGTATATCGCAAAAATGAATTCATCTCGGGCTTTTCCCCTTCTTTCGCTGAAATGTCCACAAAGAAAGCCAACTACGAAATCGCCGTGAGCTACGATGCTCCATTCAATGTCCCGAACGGAACCTATGTCAAGCTCGATGCGGCAAGCAGCCAATTCACTGTGAAGGGCCACGCCACCATCACCGAGGCCGGTCAAGTCACCGACATCTGGGTGAATGGAAGCAAGGTGAACCTGACTAGCGAAGTGGCGAGCTACGACCTCGACAGCAACCATTGGGATTTGAACATCCCCGTCAAGCTGACCTTGGGTGGAAACACCGTGGACATTACCGTGTTCGCAGGCGCTGATGCCTCCTGTGTGCCTTGCCAAAAGACCGGCGGCTGCGCCTTTGACAATCGCAACTACTTCTTTGATTTCAGCAAGGGAAATTTCACCGCTTCATCCTTGACGATTTCCAATGCCACGGGTGGCGGACCCGTTGTGAGCCCAGCCCTGCCCGGGCAGACCAGCTTCAAGATCCAAGTTCGCGATACAGACAAACTCAAAGCCAAGCCCTCCAGCCTGGAAGCTCTGGTGATCAATGCCCGCAAGAAGGATACCACCGTGGTCAAGCTCACCTTGCAGGGCGATGTCTATGTGTCTGCCACGGCAATTGCCGCGGTTGCCAAGGATCCGTCCTCCACGGGTGCAAACGAGATCGCCTTCTTTGGGGGTGACACCATCTATGTGCGCTACATTGACCCCGATGATCCCGAAGATATTTCTGAGCAGACCTTCTTCGCCAAGCCTACTTACCCAACGCCGGTGAGCGCGGTGGTGCGAGATTCGAGCTGCGACGGAGTCATGGATGTGGTCGATGTCACCTTCTCCCAGGCCTTCAACGATGGCGATGTCATGGATACGCTTTGGCTTTCCATCAAGGACCCTTCCACGGCCGAAGGGGACAGCTTCAATGTTGTGGTGACAGGGAGCATTTCCGGGAAGATGAAGCTTAGCGTAGGGATTCCCGCACGTAGCTCCTTGCCCAAAACTGGTGCCCCAGCCGGAAGTTTGACCGTGTACATCAAGCCCGAAGGGCAATCCTCCAAGGAGCCTGCAACGATTTCCTTGACCGATGGAATCATCCCTGTTCTTACGGGAGTTAGCCTCCTGGAAAACCCAGCGCCTCGCTCGGCCCAGGATACTTTGAAGATCAGCTATAATGAGCCCGTCTCCCTAGCCAACAAGACGAACTGGCCATTGGTTGTCACCGACGGTAGCGCTCCGGTCGTCACCACCGGGATCAGTGTAGTGGGCGAAGCCACGACCACGGACGGAGGCAAGAGCTGGCTCTATGTGGTGGAAGGGAACGCTGGCGGGGCAATCATCGATTCCGGGTTTACAGCCAAAGTCAACTCCGCCTTTGCTGTAAGTGATTTTGCCCTCAACGCGCTCGTTTCCGAGGGTGGTTGCTCTGAACCGGTGACCATTGTCGAGGTTCCCAAGCCTGTTCCGGTAACCGTGGCAGAAATGCGTGACCGCGATGGCGATGGCTCCGCAGACGAGTTGTACATGAAGTTTGAACGCAAATTGCGCACGAAGGATCTTTTGGATAGCTTTGTGGTGCTATGGGGAAACCCTGCCACCAAGCGCTCCTTCTTGCCGGATAACAAGGGCAAGTGGACCCTAGATATCGATACAAGCTCACACTTGGAAGCTCAGATTGATGCCTCCGGAGATCCTGTTTTGAACCCAGACAGCACCCCAGTGATGATCCGTCTCAAAGATACAGTAACCGTAATTGATTTGCAATTCAAGGACAGCACCTTCGCCTTTGGTGCGACCCAAGGCTACAAACAGGGCAAGGGCGGAGTCATTCCCCGTCTTGGTCCCGAAGGTGGATTCTTTGACAAGGAATATCCGGTTAATGACGCCGTGGGTCCCATTGCGATCGCTGCCCGCAAAGCGGTGATGCGCTCCGGTACCGACTCCCTTGCTGTCATTCTTTCCGAGCCTGTGGACACGATTGCCGGCAACTTTATGATTGAGCGCAAGCGTGGAACCTCTGTGGTGGTTCTGATGCCTTTGACGAAAATGCGCGCCGGCTCCGATTCGGTCTATGTGTTCCTCTATGATGCCGAAGCCCAGGGCGCCGTGCGGGTTGGCGATTTCATTCGCCTGGTGTCCGGAGGAGCGGCTGGGGTTAAGGACAATTCAGGAAACTCTCCGCCCGCGTACGCTCCATGGATTGAGGTCCGAGGCACTCTTTCCAATAAGGTCAAATACATTGTAGAAATGACCAGCAACGTGACCGGAGGAAAGAAGAAGGGAATGAGCGAAGGCTACGCAGTGGACCCTCCAGGCAAGGATGACCATTTCCGTATTACCCTCCTTGACCCTCGCACAGGCCGGGAAGTGAAGCTCGGTGAAGGTTCCGGGGCAATTGATCCACAGGTGGGCGAAGTCTATGACACCACCACCTACAAGCACCTCGGACCCACCTTCAAGATTGAAGCCCAGTTGCCTGGAGCCATGCTCCAGCGCCTCGGGGAAAATGTGTGGGGCTATGACTTTAGCATGCAGCTCAAAATATTTGACAATCTGGGTCAATATGTAAACAGCGTAGGCTACAAATTCAATCTCGATGAATTGGGGCGTGAAAATATGTCTGCAGATGGTAGTGTCGCACTGCGCTTTGAATGGATGGTACACGATAAGGTCGCGCCCAAGTCCAATGCCGGTCGGACCGTCGCAAGCGGAGCCTACATTGGAGCTTTCCAGTTCACCACGGTGGCAACCGCCCTGATGAATGACGAGGTGGAAAGGGATAAGGCGGGCAAGGTGATTAAGACTCCCCAGTTCGCCAAAGGCCAGAAGACCAAGTCGGTGGATACCAAACGCCAGGTATTCGGTGTCATGCGCGGTCGTTGAGGACCACCATTCTGCTTCGTTGCTCCGGGATCTTGCATAGTGTCACTATGCTGCGACCCGAAGACGCCTTGCATTCCGGCTGTCCTGAACGACCGCGCGCGCGGGGGCAATTAGAGCCACTAGGAACCGCATCCCTACTTGTCCAGTTTTTGAAAAGCCTCCTCCGGGGGGCTTTTTTCGTGGGCTGAATTGGGGGGCATTCCGGCCGTCCCTACCATGTCATCCCCCGAACTCCACAAAGTGGACATGTGTCCGTAACGGGCAAAGCCCGAACGGTCCCACCGAGGGATCACCGCATCGCGCCCGAAC
>CAIRAY010000040.1 GCA_903876665.1 uncultured Fibrobacterota bacterium
AAAAGAACCATGCCGAAGGCGTAGGTTCCTTTTTTATTTTCACTCCCTAAGCCAGCCTTGATCAATCTTGGTCCCAAATAAAAAAGAACCATGCCGAAGGCGTAGGTTCCTTTTTTATTTTCACTCCCTAAGCCAGCCTTGATCAATCTTGGTCCCAAATAAAAAAGAACCATGCCGAAGGCGTAGGTTCCTTTTTTATTTGCATTCCCTAAGTCGGCTCAGTGTCCATTAGATACAAGGCCCCGATAGGCCGCCGCATAGATGATCTATGTAAGGCCGATCGGAACGCAGTAGATGATGGGCAATCAGCCGACTTAGTTGGATGCGGAGGTTATCGCATTGAACCCGTACAACGCCTTGTAATAGCTCAGCAGCTCTTCTTGCGAACGGAACTGCGCCTTCACGCGCTGACGTACATCGGGGTCAGTCCGGACCATTACGCGAATGCGGCTGTCGACATCGCGGAAGAACAAGTCATCGGAAGCCATGTCAACATGGACCTTCTTGTAGTTGAGACGGTAGCGACGTTCGAGCAACTGAAAAAGTTCGGTCTGGCAACGGGTCTCGGGAATTTCGCGAAGGACGACGGGGCCGTAGCAATCTTGGACGTATTCATTTTTCATTTCGACGATTACATCGTCAATTGCGGGGACGCCACGGCCATCAGGATGTTCAGCGAGGACAATTACTGGCAAATCATTGGATGCACAGGATGCAAGCAACGCTGCTGAAATAAGTCCGCTAGTCATCGATAGTTTCAAGTTTGTACTCCTTTTTGGCTGTTTCCCCCACAACCATTCATAATTTAAATCCATTGCTCCTCTGCGCCTGAAATCCTTTGGTAAAAATTTGTTTCCATGGTGACATTCATCACGTGAAACAGGATTCAAAAAATAATGACATTACTTCTCTCTCATTCTGAGGGAGTATTCAGCAACCCAGCCTACAGGATTCACGGCCTGATAACGGATGGGGCCCGCACTGGATGGGCCGTTCTTTCGCACCTTCCCGGTGACGAGATGTACGTGCGGGCCGGTGGTGTGTCCTGTCATGCCCACGGTGGCGAGGGGATCTCCGGCAAATACTTCTTGTCCATCCAAATAAAGAAGCTGGTCACAATGCATAAAAAGGAGAACATCGACCCCATTTGACAATGCAATAACCACCCCGCCCCGATCATCCAAAGTCGTCCAGGCTTTTCCAGAAAAAGGAGCGAGAATCCGGGTTCCTTTATGCCCTGCGATATCCATTCCAAGATGCCTTCGTCCACCCATTCCCGTTTCGTTGAAATACTCGGTCACATAGGCCGCGGAATCCGAAAGGATTGCGGTAAAATACTTCCAGGCAGGCATCAGCGAATCCACCCTGGGATTGAAAAGGTGGTCCGGAGGATAAAAGCGCAGGAGCGTTTCCGCAGGTGGAGTCAGCGCTCCGCCGGGTTCACTGCCCCAGCCCGAGGTGTCGGTTTTGTTTTTGAGTAAGGTCTCCACCAGGTAGTCGTGCGTCTCACTCTCCGCTGTCACCAAAGCCGTGAAGCGTCCAATGGAATGACGGGCCATTCTTTGCGCGGTGAGGTTTCCATCAAAGCGGACTTGCAGGAAGGGCTTCCCGGAGTACAGCGCCTTTTGGGATTCCATGTCCCTGGCTAAGGAAATGGGCGCATCCAAAGTCACCGGGACGATGAAGGCCAAAGCAGAGAGAATAATGCCCGCCAACCACCAAAAGCGATGAACCAACGGCACCCAGGAATCCGGTGGATTTTTCCGCAGCACATGAACTCGCCTGGCATCAATCAAGTCCTCTGCCAGAAGGGCCGCTTCATTCTGACGCACAGGATAGAGGGAGCCCCTCAGGCGCTTCTGCTCTGGCTTGCTTAAGTCGGAGCCTAGCCACAAAACCGGAATCGGAGAGGAATGAACCAAATGCCGAACTTCATCCAATGTCGATTCGCGCAAGCTTTCCGTTGGCCATACCAAAATTCCGCTTGCATTTTTTGCCAAAGCCCCAAAAGAGTCCTTCCAGACGGTAGGCAAAATGACAATGGTGCTGCGGAACTGTTCGCGGACCAATTGAATGTTCACTAAAAGATTGCGGAGTCGATATATCTCCAAATCCGCGGGAAACTCAAAAATGCCTGTGGGCAACAGGTGGATTTGAGGAGTCCATGGAATGGTGCGATCGTCGCTTTGGTCCGGTGCGCCTTGATGAAGGCGAGTATCCAACAGGGATGCGCCAACCGGCCTTTCTATGGGGATGGTTCTGGAGAAATCAACAATGACCGCAGGCCCCAAACTGGACATCGCTTGCGCAAGGTCGCGAAACCATTGCAGAAGCGAGGATTCCTGGCCAGGGCACCAAATGAGGTAGAGACCATCACGCCGGGTCACTGATTCGAGGAGATCCTGGCGCATGATGGTGAAAGCCGTGGATTAGGCTTTGGCGGAGCCCCGAGGGTATTGATGAAGGCTAGGAGGCAAAGAGCAGAACCGGTCGAGGGTTGAGAACACCTCTTCGGGGGAAGCAGATGCCTGGAAGTAAACTTCTTTGCAGGTGCCACGACCCTTCAGTGGCTCTTGCTTCCGGCCACGAAGCACAACGCCCAAAGGCAGTGTTTCGATCAGAGGAAGAAGGCCAAAATAGCGGAAAAGGCTGAATGACTTCTGCCAAGTTCCTCTTTCAACCAGGAACCCCTTCACGCCATCAGGAAAAGACTTCTTGGTGAGAAACTCTTCACTTGTCATGGTGACGAGTTCATGGTTACGTGGGAAGTTGTTGATAAAACTCACCACATCACCCTTCGTATAATTGCTATCGCAGAGAAGAACAAAGCGCATATCGATCCTTGTCTAGAGCTTGGGTCAATCAAGATAGTTTTTTGTGGCGGTATTGTAAACGACTCAAGCCCTGGCTTCCAGATATGCCTCAAATTTTTCCTGCAGAAGCTCCCGACAGGCGGAACGGCGGATTCGACGCAACGCTTGATCGCGTAATTGGCGCACGCGCTCATGGGAGATATTCAGGCTTTCACCGACCTCACGCAAAGGAAGCGGAGCTTCTTGGCTAATGCCATAAATCCCCGAAATTACCTTAGCCTCTCGTTCAGGGAGGCGGCGCACCAAGGCCTGGGTCAAGCTTTCGGTCCTTTCAATTTCGGAACGGCGGTCCGCAGAAACGTGGGACTCATCGGCAAGAATATCGGCATAGCAGGAACGAGAGTCGTCTTTGATGGGAGAATCAAAGGAAATTCCGTTCTGCCCCATTTGGATCAGCTCGTCAATCTCTTCGCTGATCTCGGCCCCGTGGGAGAGATCTTTGAGTGCTTTGCGAATGCGCAGATGCTGATTGGCTGGCAACCGGATCAGGTTCCCCTGCTCGTTGATGGCGCGGGTAATATATGCCTTAATCCACCATACTCCGTAGGAAATAAATTTTAGACCTCGGCTGTAGTCAAAGCTTTCGATGGCTCGGACCAGTCCCATGGCTCCTTCGCTGACCAGGTCAGGAAGAGGAATAGGACATCCACGGTATTGAATGGCAACTTTAAGAACAAAACGCATATTCGCGGAAATTAATTTTTGCTTGGCCCTGTTGTTGCCTTGTGTGGCAAGGCGAAACAAAGTCTGCTCCTCTTGTCGGCACAGAGGGCGGGTTCTGCGGATATCGTCAAGGTATCGGCGCAGGATATCATCATTATGGTCTACATGCATCAAGGGAAACCTCTGGTATTGTTCGGAATATATTAACAATAATTTTTCAATTCGTCCACCGGGTACCGCAATCATCCGGAAATACACAAAAAAACACCTTTCAAATTGGTTCGCAGAAAACTAAAATGCCCTCATGGCTGAAATCTTAATCGTCGATGACGACCCCGAAATCTTGGCGTTCCTGCGCATCGTGCTGGAGCGTGAGGGGCATTGCGTAGACTCCTGCGCCGATGGAAAGTCCGCCCGCACCATGTACGACTCTAAGAAGTATGATCTTTTAGTTACCGATGTGGTTTTGCCTGGCAAAGAGGGGCTGGACCTCATTTTGGAGCTGGAAAGGGATTACCCGGGCCTCAAAGTCATTGCCATGTCGGGCGGAGACCGGATTGAGCCGGACTATTATCTGGAGCTCGCGACCATCCTCGGGGCACAGCATACTTTAGCCAAGCCTTTTACCCCGGCTGAATTTTTGACAAAAGTCCGCGGGATTCTTCATGGACAAGGTTCCGCTCCGCAAGCAGGCTTCACCGAAATCAATCGGCTCTAAGGACTTGCCCCGAAAGATGGGTCACCCATTTCCGAGGCAACAGACCCACAATTAAAACCATTGCCTGATTCAGTAGCCCCGGAATCCAAACGGATTTTCCGGAGTCGATTTGACGGATTCCTTGACGGGCAACGCTCTTTGCCTCCATCGCAAACATTTTTTGCATGGCCTTGACCCGTGTGGTTCCGGCCACGGTATGGAAAGCTGTGGAGGTATTGCCCGGGCAAAGGGCCAAAACCCGGACACCACGTGCGCAAAGCTCCTCGTTCAAGGCCTGTGAATAGGATAAAACGAAGCTTTTTGTCGCAAAATAGGTCGCCATGCGGGGGCCGGGCTGAAAAGCCGCCACAGATGCAAGATTCAAAACCGTCCCTCCCCCTCCCTTTGCCATTTGGGAGGCGGCAAGCTTGGTGAGAACAAGCAAAGAACTAATGTTGAGTTCCACCATCGCCAATTCCCTTTGGAGAGGCAATTCCAGGGAATTGCCGTAAAGACCGAAGCCGGCATTGTTGACGAAGAGGTCTGGTGAAAAACCTTTATCGATAATTCGACTCCATAAATCATTAGCTCCACCTGCGACTTCTAAATCCGCCTGGATGCAGTGAACCAGGCACCCCTGTGGAGATATCTCGCCTGCCAGGGACTGAAGGCGGTCCAGTCTTCGCGCCACGACCAGCAATATTGTGCACCTCGGCGCAAGCAAACGACAAAGTTCCAACCCAATTCCGCTGGAAGCCCCCGTCACGACGGCACAGGAAAATCGCTTGGGTGCGGACATGCTCAGCCGAGGATCAGTTTGACCAGGGCATCACCCATTTGGGATGTGCTCAATTTGGTAGAACCCTCGGTCCAGATATCTGCTGTGCGAAGCCCTTGGTTGATCACCGTTTCCACCGCCTTTTCAATGTCGGCGGCCGCTTTTTCTTCATGGAAGGAATACCGCAGCATCAAAGCCACTGAAAGGACTTGAGCGATGGGGTTGGCAATGCCTTTGCCAGCAATGTCCGGAGCGGATCCGCCTGCAGGCTCGTACATTCCAAAGGTCCCTTCGGCAATGGAAGCAGAAGGCAACAAGCCCATGGAACCCGTGAGCATGGCGCACTCATCGGAAAGGATGTCTCCGAACATGTTGCCCGCAAGAAGCACATCAAAGTCGTGGGGACGCTTCAACAATTGCATGGCGGCATTGTCGACATAAATATGTTCCAATGCCACATCGGGGTATTCTTTGGAGACCGCGGTCACCACTTCGCGCCAGAGAACCATGGTCGTCAGCACATTGGCCTTGTCCACGGACATCACTTTGCGACGGCGGGTGCGCGCAGCTTGGAAGGCGAAGCGAGCAATGCGTTCGATCTCAAAGCGACTGTATACCATGGTATCAAATGCACGCTCGGTTGGGCCCGAACCCTCGCGCCCCTTGGGCTGGCCAAAATAGATATCGCCTGTCAATTCACGCACGCAAAGGATGTCGAAGCCGGACCCTACAATGTCGGGACGGAGCGGACATGCGGCTGCCAGCGCAGGATAAACGCGAGCCGGGCGCAAATTGCAATACAATTGGAAATGTTTGCGCAAGGGAAGCAACGCGCCACGCTCGGGCTGAAGATGGGGTGGCAAGTTTTCCCATTTTGGACCCCCTACGGAACCAAAAAGAATCGCGCCGGAAGCTTCGCAAAGTTTCAAAGTGGAGTCAGGAAGTGGCTCTCCATGGTGGTCAATAGCAGCGCCTCCGACATGGGCCCATTCGGTTTCAGCGGTAAATCCATATTTGGATGCTACAGCGTCCAGCACGCGGACGGCTTCCTTCATGACTTCAGGTCCAATTCCATCACCAGGCAATACTGCAATTTTGTGTGTACGCGTCATTGATTTACTCCATGAATAGATAGGGGACAAGATAGAAAATGGAATGAAAGCGTGTATATTTATCCCATGAAACCCAATCGATCCATCCTATCTGTTCCCGGCCAAATTGGGAAAATGCATCTCAAAGCCCTCCAGAGCAACGCTGATGTGGTCATGCTCGATCTGGAAGATTCGGTCCCGGTTGATTTGAAACACACTGCCCGCGACACGATCATCCAGTCCATTGGTTCCCACGATTGGAGCTCAAAAACCCTCTCGGTGCGTGTGAACAGCGTTGATACGCCCTACGCCTACAAGGAGATCGTTGAAATTGTCGAAGCCTGTGGCGAAAAAATTGACACCATTGTGCTCCCCAAGGTCAACCATGCCGGAGATGTCCATTTTGTCTGCCGGCTTTTGGACGGAATCGAAATAGCCCAAGCTTTCTCCAGGCCAATTCTGCTGGAAGTCTGCATTGAAACGGCTCTGGGCCTTTCCAATATCCATTCTATTGTGAATTCGAGCCGCCGGATCAAGTCTCTTGTTTTTGGAATTGCGGATTACACGGCCTCGGTAGGTGCACGCCTGGTTTCTATTTCCGGCCATGGGGAGCACGAAGAAGAAATCTACCCCGGGCATCGCTGGCACTTCCCTCTTTCCACCATGATCATGGCCGCTAAAGCCCACGGGTTGCTGGCCATCGACGCTCCCTACGGGAATTTTCAAGACCCGGCAGGACTCCGCAAGGCTGCAGCAATGACCTGCGCAATCGGTTGCGATGGCAAGTGGGCCATCCATCCTTCTCAAGTCGATCCGATCAACGAAGTCTTCACCCCTAGCCGCGAAGACATTGAGCGTGCGGCCCAAATTCTCGCTGCCGCACATTCCGCACAAATTTCTGGTGTGGGTGCCATTGCGGTGGATGGCCGCATGGTGGACCAGGCCACGATTCGTCTGGCCAAAAAGCTTTGGGACCATGCCTGTCATTTGAATCTGATTCCTCAGGTGGACCCGGAGGTTTAAAAGTCAATAAGGACCAAAAAAAAGCCCTTCTCGACGAGAAGGGCTTTTTTAGTGGATGATGCAGGGGTTGAACCTGCGACCCGCTGATTAAGAGTCAGCTGCT
>CAIRAY010000041.1 GCA_903876665.1 uncultured Fibrobacterota bacterium
CAGGCAGTGGAGCATCGGCGGACCTTGGCTCAAGCTCCTCTTCGGTAGGCTCCTCCTCCCAGTCAAGTTTTTTGGGGGTCGGAATAACTGAGGCTGAGTTTAATGCACTCGATAGGGTTTCGTGCGAGTTTTACTATACAGCAAATCCAGATAGTCTCGCGATGTGTATGACATTCGAAATGCTTACCGATTCTGCTAGGGTCTTTGCAGGGGGGCTTGTGCGGAGACTGTATATGACATGTCTGGGAATGAAAACCCTGCATTACACAAGAGACTTTCGCGGGCTTGTGATGTTAATCCCTATGCCACCTGTGGAGCCGGAACAAACTTTTCCTACTTAATTTACCACCTTCCCGCAGGTGAGCCTTTACCGGCGGGGTGTACTCTCAATAATCCTTAGAGTTGTGGCCGAGATCGTGGCTTAAGCCCCTTAGAGGAGAATCTATGCCTGATATGCTGGTAAAACTATTTGAACTTGAGGATGACTGGTCGTTCATTGCGGAACAAAAGGCCCGGGGAATCCTCATCCGCAAACCCATCGGCTCAGAGAGGCACCTAGTGGCGGATTGGGTGAAGAACCGGTTCAACGCCGGCTGGGCCAGTGAAGTGGAAATGGCTTTTTCCAATCGGCCCCTGAGTTGTTTTGTGGCTATCCAAAATGAAGTGTTGATTGGCTTTGCTTGTTACGATGCCACGGCGCTGGACTATTTTGGGCCCACCGGAGTGGCGGAATTGGCCCGGGGTCAAGGCACGGGAAAGGCCCTGCTCATGGCCTGCATGCTAGATATGAAATTAAAAGGATATGGCTACGCCATCATTGGGTGGGCAGGCCCCACGGAATTCTATCGAAAAATACTGGGAGCCGTGGAAATCCCGGATTCGGGCACGGCTCCAGGTCTTTACAAGACCATGCTTACCACTTGAAGTGGAAGCCGACATAGATGTCGGTAGCGATTTCTTCGTCGGTCATGGCCACGAGGTCCAGGAACAGGTAGTCCGTATCCCAGGAATCGTCCTGGCGCAGCTGCTCTGGGTCGATGGCGAAATCTTCCTGGGAGACCCCACGCTCGGCGAGCTCTTCGGCGAAGCCCGGTGCAATGTAAGCCAGTTCCTGTTCGTTTTTGTTTACGAAAAGAACATGGGCGCAGTACTCGGGACCTACGGACTTGCCACAGACCGGGCAATGTAGCTGGGGGGCTGGTGCCACATCGCAAGTCACCGTGACCAAGCGAGTGTCGATGGAATTGTGCTCATGGCATTCGCAGTCCTCTTCCCCGCATTCGCACGCCTCACCCTCAGCGGTGCAGTCGCAATCTTCGCCACATTCTTCGTCCTCGTTGTGGGTTTCTTCGAACCAGGCCCGCAATTCTCCGAGGCGTTTGTCCGCGAAGTCCGTTGGCTCGGGTTCGTCAAACAGTTCTTCGCTTCCGCCGGCAATCAGTTCCAAAATTTTGTCAATATCTTCGGCCTCGGGCACGCCCAGGACCATGAAATAGCCTAGATCATCTCCGCTATCTTCCAGGGAAAAGAATAATTCACCATCGGTGGTCGCGTTCACCAGAACGACATCGGAGGAATCCAGAAGGCTCCAGCCGTATTCGCTGTAGGACCACATGGGTTTGGTCCAAAGGAAGGCAAAGTCGACATGATCACCCAGGTGGTTGGTAAAGTCGGCACGGAGTTCGGATTGGGACAGGTTCGCCCATTTTTCCATAACCATTTTGAGTTCTGCAATGTTCATAAGAGTCTCCTTTTCAATATGGTGCCAAAGGTAGATATATTATTGATTCGGCAATTATAATTGTAAAATGACTTGATTGGTCATCCCCGTAGGGGATCTCCGGACCAAGCCTGTCATGGCCGGAACGGCCATCACCGCACCACGTCTGCCAATGCATTCATAATGAAACGGTGATGCTCCACACAGTGGATAGTGCTCCACTAATTGGCGAAGCCAAAAGTGGCCACTCGGCCGTGCCGGGCATGACTCCGATTTGTTGATATCTATAATTGCCGGAGCAATAAGACGAGAATATGCAACTAAAGCGAATCACACTGATCACCAATCCTGGAATATGCAATTTGCATTGTCCGATGTGCCGCGTTCATGGCCTGGCTCAAGAACCGGTATCGAGTGCGGTGATGCCCTACGACTTAATGGAAAAGGTCCTGGGGGAATGTGCGGTTCTTGGGGTGAAGGAGATTATTCCCTCTACCATGGGTGAACCCTTTCTGTATCCGCATTTCAAACAAATGCTGCTGCGAATATTCCAATTGAAGCTTAAGCTCAACCTGACCACCAATGGGACCTTTCCTGGGAGTGGCGTGGATTATTGGTCGGAATACCTATTGCCTGTCTTATCTGATGTGAAGTTCAGCGTGAATAGTTTGGATGCTATAACAGCGGGAAAGATCATGGGCGGGATTGATGTCGTGGCACAAAAGGCAAGCATAGCCCGCTTCTGCGGCCTACGCAAGTATCCCGTTACGGTGTCCTTGCAAGTGACGGCTCAAAGACAAAATGTCCAGGAATTGCCCAAAATATTGCAGTGGGCCATGGATTTGGGAGTGGATCGTTTCAAGGTGAATCCCTTTTGGGTGCATCACCCGGACCTTGAAAAGGAATCCCTACAGCATTCCCAAAGTTCGCGCGACCTGTGGAAAGAAGCTGTGGAAACCTTGCAGCGCATGGCTCAGGGTCATCCTATCCGGTTGCAGGGAGTAGAAAGTTTTGCACGGCAATCCGAGATAAAGCGGTGCCCGTTTTTGGGGCGGGAAGCCTGGATAACTGAAACTGGGGAATTCCGAGTCTGTTGTCATCCCGGCTATGAAGATGGAGGGTTTCCCGATTTTGGAACGTTAAAAACCCAGACCCTTCAGGGCGTCTGGGAATCGAATGCATACCGGAATTTTGTGGAAGGGTATGGGGAAATGGATTTTTGCAAACGGTGTGAATTCCGTCAGTTGGCCTTGTGAAAGGAAATGGACCGGATTCCCCATGGCCCCTTAACCCGAAGCAACGTGTAGCCACTTTCTTTGGGGTAAACCAAAGTTTGCCCATTGGGTTGCGCGTTTTGAACAAGGACCACTTTGGCTCCTCGCGCATTGAATCCTTCCACCTGAATTGGACTATTGCCGGAAACCAGCATCCCTTCTGGGATAAGGGAAAAACCGTACACCACGGTGGCCTTGTTGATGGAGGTTGGCTCTATTGCCAGATTCCGAGTCAGGAGTCGAATCGAGCTCGAATCCATCTCATACCAATACAGTTGGCTTCCGACCAGGTAGGGTTGTTCGGAATGGGTGCCAGGGGAAGTGAGGGCCATTTCAACTCCATCGGAAAAGCGTTGGCCCCACAGGACGCCAAAGCCACCAGCCCGATAATCTTCCCAAACCGCCCAGGTATTGCTCACGGCAGGGTGGCCCTGATGTCCGCTGGCATTGCAGAGTGTGGTCACAGACCCCGTGGCCAGGTTTTTAAGCCAAATGTCCGCAGCGGATGCGTTTTCTCGATAGTCTTCCCAAACTGCATAGCCACCCCCCAGGGAAGGATTATCCTGGTAGGCGTTGCTTGTGCTGGCAGGGGACTGAATGTTAGATGTAAGGTTTTTGAGAATGACCTGTCCACCCTCCACCCAGGCGAGCACCCCTTCTGCAAGTGTCAGGGAACCCTGAAAAATGGTGTCCGAGGTAACGCGGGTTTCGACCATTGCAGGTATGGAGGTCAGGTACACTTCTGAGTTGTTTGGAGTTCTGGTGCTTACATTGCGGTAATCCACCCAGGCGATCCACTGCCCATCTGTGTGGATGTCTTCTTTGTAATAAGTGCTTGATCCAATGGTGTCTTGGGTGCCCGTCGCAAGATTTCGATATTGGAGTGGATAGCTTGCGATTCCTCCTAAAGCCACATAAGCCAGGTGTCTATTTTTATAATCAAAATCGAAGTAATACACATCCGCCGGGGCGGGTATGTTGAGTTTGCTTGTTTGGGTAGGGCTGGTCGCCAGGTTCAGGTTCGCAATGGATCCAGCATAGTTCATGATCATAACGCTATCCCCGGAAATGGCAAAGGGAGCCCCGGATATGGGGGAAAAGAGAATCGGATCCGCGCTACTAGCGATGCCGAATAGAATCAGTGAACTAAGTATCGTAGATTTCATAAAAACTCCTGATGAATTTGTTCGTAATTATGGCTTACCAGCTGGCTTGCACCAAGCCCATAGCTGTGGGACTGCTCTCAATCCAAATCAGTTTATTTCCCCAGAGGCGTGCGCCGGTGCTGTGTCCTGCTCCGCTCACCAGAATTTGCTCTGGCAATGATTGGGACAAATCAAACATCCAAATGTCACCATTGCCTGTGCGCTGGTCTTCCCATACTACCCGCGGTCCCAGGATATCGGGGCTCGTGCGGAATCCTGTCCGTGAACTCAGGTCCTGGGTAAGGCCGGTGGAAATTTGATAGCTACGAATGACGGCGTTGCTGTCGCCAAGGTATTCTTCCCATACCACATAGTCCCCATCGACGGCGGGTCGGTCCTGGTGACTACTGCTTGGAGATGGATAAATGACTGATCCTGTCCCCAAATCCATCAGGGCGATTTTCCCGACCAAGGCTCCCACAGGATATTCCACCCATGCCAAATGGCTTGCCGATGCATCCAGCCGTGCCCGGTAGGGAATGTTGTCGCTAAGAGTGTCTATGGCCCCGCCAATCCAGGTCTGGGACAGGATTTGTCCTTTGACGGTGGGTTTAGGTCTTCCCGCCGTAGGAACCGTAGACACTATTCCATAATCGACCCAGAAAATCTGGTTTTCATTGGATGCGAGGGCTTCTTTATAGTTTACTGGCGATGTCCCTAGGGAGAGGGATCCGTCTGCAATGATGGTCCAGGAAGAGGTTGATTTTTGCAATAGACTTGCGCTGTGTGTGGTTGATGCGGTGGTATATGCGAAATAGATTCCTGCATCGGTCTGTGGCCAGCTGGAAGTGCCATCCCATGCAATATTCCGAATCCCGAAAATCCCTGTGGTTTGAGTTTGCAATAGGGTTATCCCTTCATCTCCAACGGCGGGAAGGGTGATGTCGGTCAAATTGGCCAATACCCGCAAACCTTGTAGCGAGGTTGTTGCCGGAAAGACCTGTGATGAGCTGGACAATCTGGTCGAACTCTCCGGGCGGATTGCTGATGACAAACCATCCCTAGAGCTAGATGAGTTTGCTAAAATGATTTGGGAGAGCAGATCCTGATTGACCGAAGAGTTCGCAGATACATTATTGCTGGAGCTTGCTCCCTCTTCCACGCGAAGAGATTGACCGCAGCCTTGAGAAATGATGGTGCAAACGGCCACGAGGGGAAGAAAGAGAAATATGGATTTCATGGGTGGGTTTTCCTGTTTTGGGATGGGGAACGGGGGGAAAATAAATTTTCAAATTGTTCGGGTTGGTACGTTCTTTGAAGGGCGGAGTCCTCACGAAATCCCCAGTTTACGGGGAGTCCGCTGCTGGTCTGGCCACTTGGAATGTCAAAGAGGACAAGGGCTTGGAGCTCAGGCAGTTCATGGCTTTTTAACGAACGGAACATGTCGCGAATCCAATCGGCCTTGCTTCCGCCCGAGGAGCTGGTGGCGACCTCGGTGACCATGAGGGGAACTTGGAGACCTCGGTATTGATCGACGTACAGTTTTGCTAGTGTGTAAAAGTCAAGCCAGGTTCCTTGCTCGGACAGTCCACCATAGTTGAACAGGTCAATCCCGACCCAGTCCACCAGAGTCTTGCCGGGGAAAAATGCTTGATCCTGCAAACCGTAGGGAGTCCAGACAAATAACACATTTCGCGCTCCTTCCTGGCGGAAAATGTCGTGGACATGACGCCAAAATTGTTGATAGGTTGAAGCACTATTGCCATAGGGGGGACTCCATGGATACTGGGGATTGCTGACCTCATGCGCCGGACGGAGAAACAGAGGCTTACCGAACCGTACTGCGCCCCGGGCCCAACTGCGGATGTAAGCGTCGAAACGCCCGGACGCAATCAGAGCCATACTGCTGTCCGGCTCCTTTCCCTGATGGATTGCGAAGGCGCTCAACCAAGGTTCCCAAGTGACCAGAGGGAGGAATCCGGCTTTGGACATGTTGGTGAGTGCTTCTTCGGGAAATTCATGGGCGACTCCATCTCCCCATGCTTGATAAAAGGAAACCATCGAGACCTTTCCCTGGAACGTTGTTTGTAGTTCATACATTCCGTACAAACTCTGGGGAAGCTCAGGGGTAGTCGCGCCCAGCCAGAGAGTATTGGTCGCAGGTAATAAGCCACGAGCATCCTGCACTAGGCGACGGGTCACTTGCTTAAACCATAATTCCTGCGTAGCGGGGATAGCAATATCGCGAATCGGAAAATACAACGCAATGATTAGCGCCAGAAACACCACAAATCCGAACAGGCCTGGGCCGGGTGATTTTCGCAGGGGATTAGTCATGGAGGTTCCTCCAATTGAATTGGGGAAATAGGGCAATCCCCGAGATCGGGATCAGCAGCAAAATATTCATGGCAGCAAAGAACATCATCAGCCAGGTTCCTGCATCTATGCGATAGTATGTGGAGAAGGCAAATACCAGTGCGGCAAAGGAAAGCGCAATGGCAACCAGATGGGGAGTGACCAGCTTGGGCATGGCCCTGTGGTCGGATTCTTTTGGGGTGGGAATATACTCAACCCTGCGGTTCAGAACTCCGGAAATGAGTGCCATCACGAAAATATGCCAGCTTCCTTTTTCCAAAACCAAGGAGCGCCAGGGAACCCGCTTTTCCTTGCCATGAGTGTAGAAACGCTGCAGAAACCAATAAGTGAAAACGGTGGAACAGGTATAAGGGAGCAAATGAAACAAAAATTCACCGAGGGAAAATTCTACCGCATATTGTTTGGTGAAGAGGAAAAAAATGGGCAAGACCAGGATCATCAAAGTGGCCAGGCCACCGAAATAAAAGGTTCCGGCATTGAAGTAATGGATGCGGGCCACCCACGGAAAATCCTTGAATAATTTGGGGTACTCGCGGAAGAAGAGGTAAAACATTCCGGTGGCCCATTTGTACTGTTGTTTGAAGAAGGAAGCGAGATCTTCGGGGACTAGGCCATCGGTTCCCCGGTAGGGAAGGTACGCTGACTGCCAGCCCTTGGCATGCAGGCGCATGCTGGTTAGGGCATCCTCCGCCAGGTGCACCGCATGTCCCCCGATGGAATCCAGGGCTGACCTGCGGAAGAGGCAGTTTGCGCCAATTGCGGTCGGGATTCCTAAACCATGCAAGGCCATCAAGGTTGGTCCGTAGAATCCAAAAGTTTGTTCTGCCGCCGCATCCGCGACGAAAGATTTTTCTGTGTTGTAATAGGCCTGCACCACCTGGACAAATCCGATGTTGGCTTTTTTAAAGTGAGGTAGAACCCGTTCCAAAAGGTCGGGCTTGGGGCGGTGATCGGGGTCCATGATGAACACAAATTCCGCATCGCTGTGGTGCCCTAAGCAATAATTGACCTTGCCCGCCTTTGCACCCTGTATTCCTGTGCAATCAATGTGATTGATTTTAAGGCTTTCGCACAATGATTTGAGCCTTGGATCATTGCCCCCATCCAGGAGAAAGGTGCGGTGTGGATAAGTCATCTGCTGAATTTTGGCCAGGCTGTCTTCGAACATTCCGTAGGGCTCGCCAGGCATGGCAGTCGTGAGCACATCTACGCGGATGGACTTGGCGAGGTTGCCTAAATCCCTTGCGTTCTCTAGGGGGGTAATGAAATAGTAGAGAATCCAGTTCACGAGGCTGCGGTATATTCCCCAATAAATGGCAATGCTGAGAATTGGAAACCAGATGGGATCCCGCCGGGCTTCGCTGAAAAACCAGAACTCGCTAAACCAAATCACGCTGAGCATGCCTCCTGCGATCAGGGCGAGCAGCAGGATCCGGTTGAGCATGGTCAAAGGTTTAACTTGGAGTTCCATCATTTCACCCACTGGAGCTTTCCAAGCCTTAAACGGGCTTCCGCGTGATTGGCATCGAGGCTAAGAATTTTTCCATAAGTGGATTTGGCCTGGGGGTATTCCCCGCGCCACTCCTGGATTTGCCCTAGGAGCAAAAGAGCCTCGGTGGATTTGGGATCGAGTTGTAAGGCCTTTTCCAGAATCTTGCTGGACTCATCAAGATCCTTTTCCCATGCGGTCCACAAAGCCAAATCCACATGGCAGCGGACTTTAAGACCGGTACTCGGTTCCTTGGATCCAATGATCTGTTGCACCTGGGTCTTGGCTTCCGGAATCCGCTTGAGCCATGCTAAAACCTGGGCCCGCCTTTCCATGGTTCCCCAAGGTTTGGACAATAAGGGAATGGCCTGATCATAAGCCAGTAAGGCTTCGGGGAGTCGTCCGGCTTGTTCATACAAAACTCCCTGGACTCGGAGAGCCTGAGGTGATTTGGGATGGCGCAGTGCCGATATCATGGTGGTTGCGGTACGGAAATCCTTTTTCCAGAGACTCGCTTCGGCCACCGCAAGGGCTACCGAATCGTCTCCAGGGTTTGCGCGATAAACCGGAACGAGCCAGTGCAGGGTGGAATCCGCATTCCACTTTTCATAGTGGGCAAATCCCTGCTTGCGTTCCCAGTTCAGGTCATTTGCCGACCATGCGAGGGAGGTGGAGAGGAAAAATAGGCGTCCCCAAAATGGTGAGAATTTCATGAAATTACTTCCTGATTCATGTGGTTCCAAATATCGGCCAGACCATTTTCCAGTAGGACTTGTGGCTTCCACTGTAAGACATTTCGCAACTTTTTTGCATCCAAAGAATATTGGAAGCTCTCGTTTTCCCGATAGGGCAATACACCTTTGCGAATCAGATTTCTTTTTCCGGAAATTTCCGCCACCCGGTCCGCAACTTCCGAGATGCTGACGACTTCACCCGAAGCCACATTGAAGACTCCAGGTATCCTTTGTCGCAGAATCCGGGACAGAACTTCCACGGCATCGTCGATGTGCAAGAAATCGCGGAATTGTTCCCCTGCGGTCATGGGGAATTCTTGATTTTCCAAAAGCGCATTCAACATGGATTGGATAAACATTCCTTTGGGGGCTCCAGGCCCATAAAGGACCGAAGGCCGGAGAATGGTAGTCTTGTTGCCATGACGGTCACCAAAATCCAAAACGCATTGTTCTGCCAGGACCTTGCTTTTTGCATAAGGATGCTCGGGTGCAACGGTAGACTCTTCCGTGGCTTGAAAGCAATATGCACCATAAACGAGGCCCGAAGAAAGAAATATGATCTGGGTTTCTGGGTGTGCAAAATAGCGTATAACATTATTTGTGCCATCCACATTGATGCGGAGCATTTGGATGTCATCACCGGAACCAGGAAGCATTGCGGCCAGATGAACGATAGCGTCGAATGGTTCGGATTTTGCAGCCAGGGATTTTAAGCCTGTTTGGTAGAGAAGGTCGCCTTGCCAAAAAGTGACTGAATCGGATCGGTTTTCCGGATCGGGAATATTCCGATCCAGGATGGTGATATTCCACTGCAAGGGCTCCAACTTACGGAGGAGATTTTTCCCCACAAAGCCATTGCCGCCCGTTATCAGGATATTCATGGTCGCTTCCTCTGGGTCCATACCAAATTCATGGATCTGGCCTCTGCCACATAGGCCTGAAGCTGTGGCAGGCTAATCACCGAATTATGGGTTAGATACGCTTCGTACCATTTGACTGTATGCTGGAAACACGGGGTACCATCCCACACCGGTTTCCACTGGAGCTCACTACGGGCCAGGGAACAGTCCAAGGTCAGCAATCCTGCTTCGTGCGGAGCCGTGGCAGGTGGATCGATTCGATACCTCAGTTTTGGCCACGCGGAGCTCATCACGGCGAGGACTTCCCCGACGGTGAGGACTCCATTGGCCGCGGGGCCAAAGTTCCAGGCTTTGGCGCAGGAAGTGTCACCCTGCAATAGTCGCTGTCCCAGGAGCAAGTATCCGGATAGGGGCTCTAGTACATGTTCCCAGGGACGGGTAGATGCCGGATTGCGAATAGTCGCTTCTTTCCCTTGCGCCGCTCCGCGCATCAGGTCGGGCACTAAACGGTCTGAGGCCCAGTCTCCGCCACCGATTACATTGCCCGCGCGCGCCGAGGCCATCAGGACATGGTGGCTCTTTCCAAATTCATTCACAGGCCAAAAACTGCGAATCCAGCTTGTGGTGGCGATGTCCGCGCACGCTTTGGATGCACTATAGGGATCATGCCCGCCTAAGGGGTCGTTTTCCCGGTAACCCCAGGGCCATTCCCGATTCTCGTAGACTTTGTCGGTGGTGATGCTGACCACGGCCCGCACGGATTCGCAGGTGCGGCAGGCATCATACACCCGAAGAGATCCAATGACATTGGTGTCATAGGTTTCAATGGGAGTGCGATAGGACTCGCGCACAATAGGCTGGGCAGCCAAATGAAATACAATTTCGGGTTGAATTTCTTGAATGAAATGGTTCAGGTGAGCGCCATCGCGAATGTCACCAATTTCGTGGCGGATCCCCAGGTTTAAAAGGGCCCAATGGCTTGGTTCGGTAGGCGCCTCGAGCGAATAGCCATAAACCGTGGCACCGAGTTCCCGGAGCCAAAGTGCGAGCCAGGACCCCTTGAATCCGGTATGACCCGTGACCAGAACGCGCTTGCCTTGATAAATTCCTGCGAATGAGTTTTGCATAGGGGGTTACCAGACCTTCCAGGGTGCGTTGCCTTTGGCCCACATGTCGTTCAGAGTGGTGTAGTCCTTGTAGTGATCCATGGCATGCCAGAATCCATCAAAGCGGAACATTCGCAGTTGTTCTTTTTCGACCAGCTGATGGAAGGGCTTGTCCTCGAGAATGGTGGAATCTCCATCGATTTCATCCAGGATGTCGCGATTAAGAACAAAGAAGCCACCGTTGATGTAACCGTCCATGGTAGGCTTTTCTCGGAATTTTTTAATCGAGCCATCGGGGAGGGATTCCACGACTCCAAAGGTGGTGGGAAGATGAACTCCCGTCATGGTGGCGGTCCGGCCATGGCTGCGATGGAATTCAAGCAAGGCTCGGATATCTACGGTCGAAACCCCATCTCCATAGGTTGCGAAGAAGGTATCTCCATGCAGATAGGGGGCGACTCGTTTAATGCGGCCTCCTGTCATGGTATTTACCCCGGTGTGTACCATGGTGATTTCCCAATCCTCAATGTCGCTACCTTCGCTGTCCGGGTGGAACAGACGGGCAGAACTGTCCCGGGTATTCAAGGTCAAATTGCGGTTGCGTAATTGATAGTTCGCGAAAAAGTCCACAATAACCTGGCCTTGATGGCCTAGGGCCAGCACAAAGCGACGGACTCCGTAGCTTGCGTAAATTTTCATGATGTGCCACAGGATTGGTTTTTCGCCCACCTCTACCATGGGCTTAGGTCGATCTTCGGCTACCGCGCGAATTCTCGTACCCTGTCCGCCACAGAGGATGACGACTTGCATATCTTGAATGTTGGTTACCATGATAATCTCCTTAGAATGTCTTTTTAATGGAACTGTTGAGGGTGGCGGTTAGGTAGGAATCCTGGTTCCAGTATTTCATGTGGTTCCAGGGAATGCTTTGTGCTTGGGCTCCCAACTGCCAAGACCAGGAATGGAATTCAATCTGCCAGTCCGTTTGCAGCTTAATCGGAGCCGTTCCCCAGTCATTCACTCGTTGGGTTTCCCATTCGCGGATTTGGCCCGATGCTAGGGGTAAGGTCATTTGTAAATTCCATAGGACCCGATTTGATTTCCAAAGGATTGCCTTGGCAAGGATTGCTGTGGCAAAGCTGTATAGGGGCGCGGCAGCGGGGAACCAGCTGTATTGGAATTCGGGCTCGGTCTGGGTGAGCTGTTGGGTGGTTTGATTGGAATGCTGACCCTCAATCACCCAACCCCAGTCCCAAGTGCGCTTTCTTTGGCTTAGCCAATAGCCATAACCCTGGATGATCCAAGGGGTGGGCGGATTCACGAGGAGGGGGTTTTCGGTGCGTCCCGTGGAGGCAGAAGAGGTCCAGTGGGTAAGGCTCAGTTCACTGGAGAAAGATCCGAAGTGATTTTCGCGAGAGAGTTGGAAAGATGCGGATTGACGAAAGGTTTGCAGGGATAGGGGAAGGGGGTGCTCCTTCATGCTATTGCGTCCCAAGGAAATTGCTGGGGTCCATTTGGTGCCCTCCTGGCCGAGGAGGGCTCGTGCCAAGGTTGCACTGTAGGTGATGCTGGTTAGGTTCAGGGCCCCTTGAAACCCGGCAGAGGCTTCCCACCACCAAAGGTTCTTCATTCCCTGAAGCTTCGTCTCTAGGGCTGGTTCTGCGCCCGTAAAGGGTTTAATGCCCTTGATGTTTGCATCAAGTTGGTAGTCCACCCAGGACAGCTGGACGGATTGGGAAAGTGATTGGTCCTGGGCCGAGTGCTCGACTTGAAGCTGATGCGAATAGAGGCTGTAGCCGCTACCATCCTGGCTAGTGGAGTTGTGAATATTTGCTGACCAAAGGCTAGCCATTACCGAGCAATGGGCAAGCAGCAATGAAAGGGTAACGTTTAGGTGTTTCACTCTCCAAAGATACGGCCCATCAGGGCTAGAAATCCAATGTGTCGATGGTTTGGTTTACAATCCGATTAAGAAATTAATCGGATCCCAATGTTTTGTATATTAGGAAGTAATAATTAATGCTTTAGGGTGCTTCGGAGATTGACTATGAGCCTGTGGGATAATCGATACAATTCATCAGAATATATTTTTGGGACAGAGCCTAACGACTTTTTGCGGGACCGTGTGGGGGAAATTCCCTCCGGTGGCCGGGTTTTGTGCATTGGCGATGGGGAAGGTCGCAATGCGGTTTTTCTGGCGGGACTTGGCTTTCAAGTAACGGCGATGGATGCTTCAGCGGTAGGGATGCAGAAGGCGCAAGAACTCGCTCAACGAATGAATGTGCAAATTCAAACAGTGGTGGGAGATCTTGCCGAATTTGCTTTTGGGACCCAATGCTGGGATGGATTTGTTTCCATATTCTGTCACCTTCCTCCCGTTTTACGGAGTGCGGTACATGCCCAGGTATTGTCCGCATTAGCACCGAAGGGTGTCTTTCTTCTGGAAGGCTACGCCCCTTCCCAGCTTCAGTACAAAACCGGGGGTCCCTCTGACCCGGCCATGCTCTACGAATTGGATGCGGTGAGCCAAGAACTTGCTGGTTTGGATGTCGTCGTCCTTGAGGAAGTTATCCGCGAAATTCAGGAAGGGACTGCACACCGTGGAACCTCGGCGACGGTGCAGTACATTGGTCGAAAAGCTTAGGCCACTTCAATCATGAATCACCAATTTCTTCCTTGGTATCGGCGCTCTCCCATAAGCATGCGGCGCTTCTATAATTGGATCCATCCTATCTATGGATTAATAGAGAGTCATCTGGGTCCAAAGCTTGACCAGGTGGTGCAACACTTGATGGGGAACTTGGCCATTGCCCCTGGGACAACCGCTTTGGAGTATGCCTGTGGATCGGGGTTGCTGAGTCTGAAGCTTGCCCCCTATTTCGCTCAGGTAACTGGCCGTGATCAGTCCGAAGGAATGTTGCAACGGGCCCGGAGAAGGGCGATCAGTGCTAAGCCTTCACCCGAGTTTCGAATGGGAAACCTACTGGCGATTGATGAGCAGGCGGGCAGCGTCGATTATGTATTTCTTTCCTTCGCCCTGCATTTGTTTTCTCGCACTCAGCGGCAGGAAATTCTTTCCCGACTGTGTCAAGTTGCGCGCAAAGAAGTCATCGTGATTGACCACAGCAGGAATAGCGACTGGCTGACCGAATGGGTGGAGCGCATTGAGGGGAGTCACTACGATGAGTTTATTCGTGAGGATTTCGCAGGAGTCGCGGATCAGGCAGGCTTTGCCCGTGTGCTGGAATCCGAGATTGCGACCTGTATGGTGCTGAGGTTTCAGAAAAAGGTCAAACAAGGGAAGAAGATTGATCTGAACAATGAATAATTGTGAAAAATCCGCAGGCATTTTTCGAATGGTTTATAACTCATGCTATATTTGCCTCATGGCAAATTTTTTTCACAAAGATTTCAGCGCCCAAGTCAAGCATTTGCGCACTAAACTCGCCATCACTCAAGAAGAACTAGCTCGTGAATTGGGCGTGAGTTTTGCCACTGTGAACCGCTGGGAAAATGGCCATACCCAGCCGATCCCTATGGCGCGAAGACTTTTCGAGGGTTATTGCGTAGCCAAGCGAGTCAAATGATGACACCTGAGTTTTTGCTACAGATCATTGCCCAGGGCGAGGGTTTGCACACCGAGTTCAAAGAGGCGAAAACGGGCTTGCCCAAGTCGCTGTTTGAGACCGTATGTGCTTTTTTGAATACCGATGGTGGCCTTATATTTCTTGGTGTGGCAGACGATGGCACCATTTTGGGGATCGAGCCCAATGCAATAAAATCACTTCGACAAGACATTGCGAACCACTCCAATAATCCCCAACAGCTCGATTTGCCTTATGTGCTGTTTCCGCAAGAGGTCACCTTGCAAGGCAAGTGTGTGCTCTATTTGCAGATTCCAGTAAGTTCGCAAATGCACAAGCACAAGGGCGATATTTATTTGCGCAGTGAAGATGGGGACTACAAGGTGCGTGGCACGCACCAGTTGGCGGGTACTGTGAACCGCAAGCTCAGTATATTTACCGAGCAACGTCTAGTGCCCCAATTTGCCGTACATCAGTTGCGCAAAGACCTACTGGACCGCGCGAGGCAATTGATTCGCAGCCACTTCCCTGACCACCCCTGGCCCGATTTGCCCACGGATGAGTTATTACGCCTAGCAGGCTTGCTAGTGGTAAACCCCGATACAGGCAAGCCCTGCCTGACTTTAGCTTGTGTGCTATTGTTTGGCGATGACGTACAAATTCAGCACGCGGTGCCAGCCTACAAGATCGACTGCCTGCTCAAGCGTCACGATACCGACCGCTACGATGACCGCGTGATTTTGCGTACCAATTTGCTCGACGCTTTTGACGCGATGATGGCTTTTGTTGAAAAGCATTTGAACGACCCATTTTACCTGGAAGGCGAGCACCGCATGAGCTTGCGTTCCAAAATTTTTCGCGAAGCCGTATCGAATATTATTGCACACCGCGAATACACCAGTGGCGCACCCGCGCGCTTGATGGTTTACGCCGACAAGGTGGTCTTTGACAACCCATGCACGACCCATTACTTTGGTCGCATTGTCGACGAAAACTTGCAGCCTTTTGCCCACAATCCCAACCTGTGCAAGTTCATGATCCAAATGGGGCGCTTCGACGAGTTAGGCTCTGGCGTACGCAACATCCGCAAGTATTTACCCTACTACGCACAAGGGGCTCAGCCCGAATTCTGGGAGAAGGATCATGGTTTTAGCCTGGTGATTCCCTTGGTGGGGCCAGAGTCGCGGTCCGAGTTAACCGAACAAGTCACCCCTCAAGTCACCCCTCAAGTCACCCCTCAAGTCACCCGTTTGCTAGGTGTTCTTGTGGGAGAGATTTCTAGGGCTGAAATTATGATTGGATTAGGGTTGAAAGATCGCATGTATGTGGGACGGGATTACCTACAACCAGCATTGGAAGCAGGCCTGATTGAAATGACCATTCCTGCGAAACCCAATAGCCGCTTGCAAAAGTACCGCATCACGCCCCAGGGGCAAAAGATGTTGGGAGGATCGAAGTAATGATTCTTCATCTTTATGCAAATTCAAGTGGCGGAATTTCTACGGAATGGGAGCCCACTGCAAAGCCATTTTCACAAGATATGGAGACGATTCAAAAGCGTTTTCAATCCTTATTGCATACAAATGCAACACTGGGTGAAGGCCTACTTGTACTTGGGCTTGCCAAGAACCATTCGGAGTATTCTGAATCTCTAATTTTTTGGAAACAATTTTGTGAGGCATTTTGTGAAGCTTTGCAACATGCAGAAGACGCCGAAGCCTTGCGTGAAAATCTCGTTCTAGAAATTCCTCCGAAGTTGATCGAACAAACGTTACTCAAGCTCCCCACAATGCCGGGTGCTGAATTTGTTTCGGAAGAATTTCTCGCTGTTTTGTGGCAGTTCATGAGAAACATTGTCCGCCACGAAATGATAATCAACCCCAAATCGCTTACACAAATTTTAGTCGACTGGGGTGCTGAGGTTCATTTAGCGGGGCGCGTGCATTTTCACCTCGTCGAAAACCGCACGAGTCCTGCAGCTCCATTTGCCTTTATGGCTACCTATTCGGGCGAACCCGATGCTCATGGAAAAATCCCCCACTTGCCCTTGCGTCACGCGTTGCAAGCTTTAGGTGATGACAACAAGCGCTTGATGGATTTACTCTCATCTGTACACGCCTGTGCAAAGCGGGCAACGTGGGTTCAATCATTGCTGGATTCAGGGAAAATATTCCAACCATTAGGCTGGAATGTTTCTGAGGCGTATCGCTTTTTGGAATCCTTATCCCAGTGCGAAGAGTCGGGTATTGTTTGCCGAGTTCCCAAATGGTGGGGCCAACGGACGGGTGCGAAACTCAAGGTCACCTTGGGAGCCAAGCCAACATCCAACTTTGGGCTTAACGCGTTAATGTCGGCAAGCCCTGAATTATGGATCGATGGCGAGTCGGTTAGCGAAAAAGAGCTACGCGCACTTCTTGATGCTAAGAATGGCCTTGCCCTGCTCAAAGGGCGCTGGGTCAGTGTGGATCGCGAAAATTTGCAAAGTACCTTGGACCGATTTGAAAAAATCCGCAAATACTTGGCAAAGGGCCTAACTCTCCGCGAAGCCATGCAGTTTGCTGCCGAAGTGCGTCGCGATTCCGCAGACATTCCGCTAGAAGGCGCTGAAGTTTGCTTTGGCGATTTTCTTCAAGGGCTTATGAACAAACTGCGTGACCCGCAATTGATTCGAGGCTCCAAGCCGTCTGCAACGGATTTTAAAGCCACTTTGCGTGCTTACCAACAAACCGGCCTAGACTGGGTCACCATGCTTCATTCGCTCGGTCTTGGCGCTTGCCTTGCCGATGATATGGGACTTGGAAAAACCGTGCAGGTGCTCGCCTTTTTGCAACAGCTTCAAGGCAAGGCAAATAAGCCAAGTTTGCTTGTGGTACCGACTTCGCTTTTGCCCAATTGGAAAGCCGAGACCGAAAAATTCGCTCCGCATTTGCGCTTACTCTTTGCGCACACGGCATACGGGCATAAAAACCAAGCACCCCAGGCTTCAGAGCTTGAATCCCTTGATCTTGTGGTTACAAGCTACGGCATGCTCCCGCGCCTGGAATGGCTCTGTGACCAGGAATGGGAATGCCTCATTGCCGATGAGGCACAGGCACTCAAAAATCCCGGAACTCGGCAGGCTGTTGCCATTCGCAAAATCCCTGCACGGTGGCGACTGGCCATGACCGGAACGCCTGTGGAAAACCGACTTGGAGATCTGTGGTCGCTCTTCGATTTTTTGAATCCAGGGTTACTGGGTTCAGCAAAAGAATTCAATGAGTCCATGTTGCGCATTCAAAAGAAAGGCAAAGGATTTGGGGCTTTGCGGCAGGTGCTCAAACCCTATATTCTGCGTCGCATGAAAACCGACAAGAGCATCATTTCTGATCTCCCAGATAAAGTGGAAGCAAAAGTATATTCCCCTTTGAGTAAAGCCCAAGTGGCACTGTATTCGGATTGCTTAAAACAGCTCGAATCAAAACTCATGCAAAGCGATGGAGCGAACCGTCGTGCACTCGTATTTACCACCTTGATGCAGTTGAAGCAAATTTGCAACCACCCCGATTTGCATCACGGTACAAACGGATTTTTGGAGTCCGAAAGTGGCAAATTGCAAACTTTGCGGGCCCTATGCGAAACCATCGTCGCCAAGCGCGAAAAGATTCTGGTATTCACCCAGTTCCAATCCATGTGCGAACCTTTAGCGCATTTTTTACAAGATGTCTTTGGTAGGGACGGTTGTGTGTTGCACGGTGGCACAAGCATTACAGCTCGTCGAAAAGCGGTAGCCCTGTTTCAAGATGAACCCGATGGCTATGTTCCTTGGTTTGTGTTGAGTCTCAAGGCTGGTGGCACAGGATTAAACCTGACCGGTGCCAACCATGTGGTTCATTTTGACCGCTGGTGGAATCCTGCAGTAGAAGATCAAGCCACGGACCGCGCATTCCGCATTGGGCAAACCCGTAATGTGATGGTTCACAAATTTGTGTGCCGTGGTACTTTAGAAGAGCGCATTGATCAAAGCTTGCAAGAAAAACGATTATTGGCATCTGAAATTGTGGGCGATGGACAAGCGGAATCATGGATTACAGAGCTCGATAATCAAGCGATTCTAGATATGTTCCGTCTAGACATTAAAATAGCACTCGGAGATTAACATGTACTTTGGATTTAAGCCTTATGTCAGTGTGGCTGAACGACGTTCAAATGCCGAAAAAGGGCGTGGTAACCTCGAAAAGAAATTGGGACGACCCTTGAACCCAGTACAAAGCAAGGGTCGAAAACTAGCTCTGCAATGGTGGGGCATTGCCTGGAACAAAAATTTAGAGTCGTATTCGGATTACGCCAATCGGTTACCTCGCGGTCGCAGCTATTTGGGCAACGGCTCGGTGCTTGACTTGCATATTGAAGCTGGAAAGATCTTTGGTATGGTGCAGGGTTCCGATACGAGCCCTTATGAGATCAAGATCGAAATTTCCCAACTGCATGACAAAGTGTTGAAAAATCTAGTGAGCGCATGCAAGGGGAAACTACAAGATGTGCGCGAATTGCTTGAAGGCAAATTCCCGCAAGAGTTGGGAAGCCAATTTTTAAGCAAGGGCACAGGGTTGTTTCCGAGCAACAAAGAAATCCGAATCAAGTGCGATTGCCCTGATTATGCGGAGCTCTGTAAGCATGCTGCAGCCAGTATGTATGGTGTGGGCGTCCTTTTAGACTCCCAACCCGAATTGCTATTTGCCTTGCGTGGCATTGATTTGGATGATTTTGTGGGCGACCTTGTGCAAAGCGAAACCAAGTCAATGGTTCAGAAGGCTAAAATCCCCAGCAAGCAGAGTGGCGTACTCGACCTTGATGATTCGTCGCTTTCAGCTCTTTTTGGGCTGGATGTTGTGAGTGAACCGGCAGTAGCCAAGAAGCCGGCCAAAAAACAAATTAAAAAGATTATTTTCAAAGCGACAAAGAAAGTCGTGAAGAAGGCGGTTAAGAAAATTGTGAAAAAGGTGGCGAAAAAGGCTGTGAAAAAAACAGTGGCGAAGCCCAAAGTGAAAAGTTGAAGTCGCTTCTCTGGATCACTCTCTCAGACCAATAATACCAATGGTCTACCGAGTTCCGACTATAATGTGTGGACCGTAGTTTTCGAATTCAATGGCTTAAAATCCTAACCTCAGTTCAAGCTTCCCAACATAATCCTCTTTCTCCGTTGGGGCGGTTCCGCCTTCCGGGACGGCAAAAGAAGTGATGTAACTTCCAATACCCACCACGCGCAGGTGCTTGAAGAAGTCCGCACCCAATTCCAAATCTGCTTCGTTGATTTGCTCTGCGTAAAGTTGCCGAACACCCTGAAGTTGGGCGTAAAATTTACGTGTACCTGCAAAGTTGTGCCGCACACTGGAGAATACGATGGGTACATCAATTGCGTCTAGACGCATGATTTCGCCTTTGAATAAATTGCTGAAGGAAGCCAGAAAGGCTGCGTTTTTATCGATGTCATATTTTCCATAGTAACCCACCTGCATGGAGGTGTTGCTGGCGTTGTTCCAGTAAAAATCTTTGGTGAGGGTCCCATAGTGAATAATGGCCGCATTGCCTTGCGCCATTTGGTAAACGCCCTCGTTCTTAAGCGTCATGGAAAAGGGAAGGTCCGTTTGCATGAGGCCACCAAAAAAGGAATTCTGCGTGGTATCGCGGGTATCGTATTCCTGGTAATAGAGGAGACCCACATGATTGATGGCAAGGTTTGGCTTGGTTTCAATCGGTGAAAATTCATCAGAAGCCTGAAATTCATCTCCCATGGAAACTGGTTTGATTGCAAAGAGTTGCTTGATGTCCCAACGCACCACAGCTGCTGCCAGGTTGGTTTCGCCCATGACATCGCTAACGGCCGATCCATATTTCTCTTTGTTGACTAGACTTGTCAAGCGCTTGGTGCCACAAAAATCAGTCATTCGCGCTGGGGGGCCCACGGTTCCTGCTGTCACGTCAATTTTTACCGATCCAAGAGTTTGTACGTAGCTTGCTCCAATTACGCGCTCATTGACTAAAAAATAGTCGCCAATTTGTGTGGTGCTTAGGCCTAGGCGAATGGAGTTCTTAGAACCGGAAAATTGGTAGAAGGCTTCGCGTGCGCCAAATAGAATCTGGGTTGCCCCCTTAACCTGGCCCTTTTTGTTTAACTCCACCGGTTCTGCCGAAGAGGAGCTGATCAAAGAGACCTTGACCCCTCCCTCGACATATACGTTATGCTTTTTAGAGGGAGAGGTAAAATCGGCACCAAGAAATAGCATGGAATTTGTCGCAAGACGATCTTCCATGTACGCGGGAACTTCAACCAGTTCTCCGGCCCAGGAGAACATGGAATCGTGATCTACAGGGGTTAGGTGTGCTCCAAGTACACTACGGCATTCGGGTTGCGCAAAAACGATGCCCGCCATGAATAAAATACAACTAGAGACCCGCATTGTTTTTGCATTCCGTCTTTGTACCATGTTTTTTCCCTTTGAAATAGAACGAAATTGAATCTTTACGGCAACCCTCGAAGCATTCGCCACAGCGGATGCATTCTTGATTGTCGATAATGCTGATTTTGCTGTCGCGCGTGATTGCATTGATTTTGCAACTGGTATTGCAATTGGAACAGCTCCCACAGCTACTGTTTACGCCTAGCACGGAAGCGCCTGGAATTTTACTGACCCAGCCCAAAATGAGTCCAATTGGGCAAAGAGTTTTGCAGAAAGGCCGATACAGTAAAATGGAGCTGATCACCAGAATGCCCACCAATACCCATCCCACCACGTAAAGGGAATGAAAATTGAAAACAATGGCAAAGGGATCCACTTTTTTGAATAGGTTTGTTCTGGTTATTGCAACTTGTATGAGTAAGGCGACCAGGGCGATAATCCTGATGATTCGCATGGTCCTCTGGGCTTTGTCGCTTTGCAAAAAGCGAAACCGGGATCCCATGAAGATCAATTCTTGCAGAGCCCCAAGATGACAAATCCACCCGCAAAATACCCTGCCAAAGAGATAGGTGATGGGCAATAGGGCAAGAAAGTAGAGGAGGGTTTGCCATTTGTAGTGAAGGCCGAAAAGATTCAAAAACCCATGTTGCAGGCTTTCTATGGGGCATGGGCATGCCCCCCGGTAAAATCCGAGAACCACCACCGATGCAACTAAAAAGACCGCGCGTAAATTCCGGGTAGTTTTGAAACGAACCAGTACCCCGGCGACAATCGTTGCAAATAGGATTCCCAGCACCCAGCGGAATGCGACTTCTTCGTTTTTGGTGAGACTGCAAGTGCCGTTGCAGCCAGGTTCGGATGGTGTGGTTGTTACAGGCTCTGCCTTGAACTCACTGAATTCATCAACGCTTTTAAATTCATCGATGGGGGCTGCTGTGGGCTCAGGAACGGCCTCGCTAGCGAAGCTCGGTGTAATACACAAGGCGAAGAAAAATATGAAGAGTGCAAAAAATTTCATAAGGCCTACTGGAGTGGTGTTGCCATTAGCGTGAATGTGCCCCAACCGCCATCTTTTTCGCAGCTTCGCTTTGCAGTCACCGTGGCCTTTCCTTCTTTGGTGGAGGTCACTTTCACTTTGAGTTTTCGCTCCCAAACATTTGGCGAGGTATTTTTCCACTCGGTTGCGCCAAGAATATCCATTCCAATGCCTTGAATTTTCGTGTCTTTAAGGGTAATGGGGCAATTATTGTGTGTAAGTTCAACCTTTACTTTGATCACCACAATCTCGGTGATTTCGTATTTTGGTTTTACCTTGCCATCCACGCTGAAGCTGATGTCACAAGCGATTGCAGCAAGCGGGAGTAGCATTGCAATGGCCAGAATTTTCACGACTTTAAAAATGAAATTGTTCATCTATTATCCTTATTCAATTACAATTGACAATCCCAAGTATCCGTACTTCATGTTCCGAAACATTCCGTGATAGTTTACCCCTTGGTAGGCATTCACATATAAACCCACATTGGAGTAAGCGCTACCGGGAACATCCGGATAATAGCGCCAGCCAAAATAGGCATTCACCGAGGGAACCATTCGCTCTGATTTGGTGACTTCTTCCCAGTCCACTCCGTTGGCTTCCTCTTTTAGAAAGGGGTAGCCATATTTGAGGCGGCTGCGTACTTCGATGGATGCAACGTTCATGACATTTCCTGATGCCAAAAATCCATGGGTCCGCTGCATTTGGTATTCACCATACACTTCATAGCGTTTGTCACTAACGGAAAGAACACTGGTATCCCCTTCTTCGGGGCGCAGGCCGTACCATCCTTGACCCCGGTCGCTGATGCGGATCATCGTTCCGAGGCGAAAGGAATGCAGGGTTTCGCGACTTCCATTGGGGTCATTCAGGGTTATGCTCAGTTCGGAATACTCGTAGGAAATATTGACTCGGGTTATGGGGAGGTCTGCGTCTTTTCTGTAGATGGTCAGTTCATCGCCAATGTGCGTACATTCATGATTGATTGGAGCGAAATTGACTCCAATGTTTTTAATGAAGTGATCCGATTCCAGATACTTGATGTAGCGAAAGGTTCCCAGGCCAAAGCGGTAGTCGTTATTGAGGACGGGCGCGGTCACCTCTTCCCACATGTCTTCCCAAATGTGGACACTGAAGGGAATGGAGAGCGCAATGCCCCAGGAAGGTTTTCCGTCCACTTCGAATGTTCGGGCATAAAGGGGGATTTGTGCTCCCAATTGCAGATCTACGAATTTCTTGTAATCTTCCCCGGTGTAGGAGATGTCGTATTCGGGTCGATTGGTGCCATAGCCTAAATCAACCTTGTTCATGGTCCCGCTCATTTCGGAAACAAAGGGAAGACCAAATTGGGCGGTGGAAAGAACGCCGTTTGCCGCAAGGACATGGAGAGGTAATGCAACAAAAATGATGATCCAGCAAGAAATTTTTTCCATTTGACTCCATGAAAGAAGATCGTCTCTCTATGCTTATACGCATGAGGAGCCCATTTCTTTCAAAAATAGAGAGGAAAGATTTTTTCGGAAAATGTCCAACAACTATGCTGTTTTCGTAGTCCTATCCTGCCTGGGGTTGGGCGGGCTTGCGCTCAGGAAGCAGCCGCCCGATCATCTTCACATGCCAGGCCGCCATTTGCGCCTGAAAAATAAAGCCCAGGGAAACCAACAGGGCAACTTCCGATCCACTTTCTCCAAAAACCGTCATGGCAATGGCAAGGGCTATGGAGAGGTTGCGTAGGGCCGTTCCATAAATAAAGGCAATGCCATCCGCCCGAACCCGGAAGAATCTTGCGAGGCCCGTGGAAAGGCTGAAATTGACTAAGTAGAACACCAGCATGGGCACTCCCAAAATCAACAACAACTTGGGATTGGCTGCCAAATCCGGTGCCTTTAGGGCCATGGCCACAAACTGGACCCCCAGGACTCCGATGGTTCCCCAGGGAGCGATTTGAGGCTTAATCTGTTCCGCAAAAGTTTTTTGGCCATGCTTTTTGATCAAGTAGCGCTGGGTGAGGAAGCCCAAAAGCATGGGAACAAAAACCACGACCATGATTTGGCAGAGAGTCTTGGAAAGTGGCATGGAAATGGTTTCTCCGAAAACTCCCTTCATGTAGAAGGGGGCCAAAATGGAGCCGGCGACCAGTCCAATGACTGTCATTTTTACCGCACTGGGCAAATTGCCTTTTGCCATTTGGGTCCAGCTCAGGGTCATGCCACTGGTGGGAAGTAAGCCGGTCATAAAGAGCCCAAGCCGCAGCATGGGGTCATGGGGGAAAAAGAAAAGGCCCAGCAAAAAAGCCAAAACGGGAATCACCAGAAAATTCATGGCCTGGGTCAGAATTTGAAGGCGGGTATCTCCCCCCGAAAGTACTTGCTTAAAGTTCAGGCCCACCATGCTGGGGTATACCATCAAGAAGGTTAGGGGAACGACTAGCTTTTGCAAGCCACTGACATCCCCCATAAGGCCGGATAGAAATCCGAGTAGCATGACGACTGGAATGGAAATCACCATGTTCTTCTGCAGGATTGCGGGAATGCGCTGGAGCGAAAAGGTGGCTGGTTGGAACATCTGCATAATCCTTGAAAAAGAGGGAACTCTCAATATAAGTAAAAACTAATATTCAATAATGCTGGATTTGGATAATTCCGACCATTGGACAAGATCGGGAGACGGAAAACAGGATGCTCCCTTGATTTCCCTAGGGGCTCAGTTGCTCCCCGTGATAACCAGGCAATCCGCATTCACGACAATATGTGAGGACTGACCAGGGCTGGGGGCATTTCCTTTTGTTCCTGTCGTGCCACTATTGGTCCAGTCCAGTGATCCTAATTTGGCATCTCCACACTGGCCCGAAAGAGTGATGAACCAGGTTTTCCAGAAATCGCCACAGGAGGCCGTAAGTTCGCCTCGCCCGGGGAGGACTTGATCCATGGAAAAATTGCCTAGGCTATCTGTGACTGTAGCAGACTGAGTTCCAGACATTTTTACTTGCCATGGAGAGCATGCGGGTTGCCCCGTGATTTTGCCTGCAAGGTGTTGGTACCGGAAAAGACCGAGTGTCCCCAAGTTCAAGCTTTCGCCAGTAAATTGGATTCCGCCTAGTTGAGTGTGCAGAGAGTCACGCCAATGGACGAGCAAGAAATATTTACCCGTATCGGGGGGTAAAATGTTAAATGCACCCGCCGAGTCCGCATAAACGGTGTCTGCCCAAGTAGAGGAGGCAAGAATGACCGTACTGGATTCTAGCCTTGCCTGGGTCAGGGAATCGATGACCATTCCGTAAACAAAACTTTCACCCTCGGAGCCTGTTCCCCGGCCAGCCACATCATCGGAACAGCCTGCGATGCATAGGATTCCAAATGCCATTAGGAGATTTTTCATTTTCTTTTGCTCTTGGTTTTTTGCGTAAAGGGAAAAAGGTTCATGTTCAAGTGGAATACGCGCTCTGGATTGTCCTCTTTCTCGATAATCTTTAAAATGCGTTTGCGGGAATTTCGCATTTCTTCCACGACCTTTTGAAAGCTGTTGTTGCTAATCGCCATGGAAACCCAGGAATTGTACTTTTCGCCCACCGGAATAGTTTGTACGGCATCGCGGGCTAGCTCCAGAATGTTGGAAATGTGTTCATTAAAGTAGAAGCCATGGAGCTGGGGACCGGTAGTTACGATCTGATTGACAGGTCGGAAAAATCCATCTGGATCCTTGGCAATCAGTTCAAGCCGCAGCAGCAAATCCATGGCTTCGCGTACCTTTGCCCCCGGAAGTGGGGGAATCATTTTTGTTCCAAACTCCTGAAATTCGGCTCCTGAAAAATCAAAAATGGTCAGGGCTTCCCGCACGGCCGAATAGTACCAGCGACTGAAGTAGGCATATTGTTGGGTTTCCAGGACCGTCGTTACCGAGTCCCGGCTATTGATCATGCGGTCAAACCAAATCTTCTGTTCGCGGTGGTCTGCAGCTTGGTTGTAATAAACCATGTTACGAAAGTACAGGCTTTCGGAAGGAGAGAGTTTGAGAAGGGATATAAATTCATCAAGGGCTTTGTCTTTTAGGCTTGCCTTGCCGCTGAGGATCAAAGAAATATGACCACCAGACTTCAAACCGATTTTTTGGGCGATATAGCGATGGGACCAGGCCTTGCTTTTGGCCTTGCGCTCCTCCAGAGCGATTTTCAGAAATTCCCGGAAGTCGGTGTATTGAAATATGGAGATGGCCATTTGCTAAATGTACATTGATTAAAATTTAAAAGGAAATAATTAATCAATTCACGATGGGTCCATTGAAAATTTCCAGATATTTTGAAACATTCCCCCTCCTCATGCGTATAATGGGGTGATGGATGATATTGAATCCGAAGCGGATGTTGATCTGGCCAAACGGCTATCCCTAGGGGAAGAGCGGGCCTTGGGCGTACTGATCCGCAGATATCAGGAGCCTTTGGCGCGCTATGTGCGCAGGCGTTGCTACACCTGCCGGTCAGAGATTGAGGACATTTTGCAGGATGTTTTTTTGCGGGTATTTAGCCATATTCGGGAATTTGATCCGGGCATGAGTTTCTCTGCCTGGATATACCGCATTGCGCACAATCAAATGGTCTCGCGCATTCGAAAAACCACTGTCCGCGCTGGACTTGAGCCCTTTGATGACAATCTGATTCCCTCGTCCCTTTTTCGCACGGATGGTCCAACGGAAATGGCGGAACTCACCCGACATTTGCACGCCATTCAGGAACGGATGCCGGCCAAGTTGCGCGATGTATTTGTTTTACGGTTCCTCGAAGAAAAGGACTACGGAGAAATCGGAGATATTTTGAAGGAAAATGGAAATACCGTGGCTACCCGGATTCGCCGTGCACGGGAATTTGTGGCAGACGAGGCCCAAAAGTTGGGTTTGAATCTGATTTTGGAGGATTCGTGAACGATCTCAGCGAACAAATATTGAATGCCACGCGTGCAAGGCATGTCAAGCAAATTCCAGCCTACCGGTTTGTTTTGGCTCGTTTTTTTACGGGATTTCTGTTTGTCTTGACGATGCTGGTTGGTTCCTTGGCCTTTGGTCTTGTGCTGGAAGCGTTGTGGCCAGAAGCCCGTCAAGGAATGCGGGGCCAGGGATTCCATCAAATGACCTTGGGGGCGTTGCCTCTGATCCTCGGATTATTTACCGGGCTTGTCGTAATTTTAGGTGCGGTTGTTTTTCGTCATTTCCGCTATGGTTACAGGGTGCGGGGAATTGTTGTGGTTCCCATTGTACTTGCCTTGAGTCTAGTTCTTGGTGTAGCGAATTACAAGTTGGACCTGACCTTTAAGGTGCATCGCACCATGATGCACAATGTGATGCCCTATCGCATGGCTTTTGAGGGGCAACGCCGAGAGCTTTGGGTGAATCCCAAATCCGGTCGCTTGGCCGGGGTTGTGATTTCCAAAAATTCTACGGGGTTGGTTTTGCAGGATTTTTCAGGCCATACATGGATTGTGCGGGGCCAAGTTCCTCTCAATAACCCCAAGCAGGTCCGGGTGCTAGGGCAAATCTGTGGAAATGACTTCTGCGCTGAATCCATTGAGCCTTGGAACATGATGGGAGGAATGGGGCCCATGGGCCCAGGAATGGGACGGGGAATGGGCCACAAAATGGGAAACCACAATTGGTGAAAATATTTTGAAAGAAGTTTGTAGGCCCGCGCGTAGTACTGGTTGAGGACAAAAAACAACACAAGGAGTCCACCATGAAAACCATTATCAGTATCATTGCAATCTCTGTCGCTCTCGTCAGCGCTCAGACCACCACCACCACGCACACCCAGGCTGAAATCGACGCTCATCGCGCCAAGGTAGAACAGGCGCTTACCGCCCGCGACTACGCTTCCTGGAAGGCTGAGCACGATGCATTTAAAGGTGCAGACAGCAGACTCGATGGAAAGGTGACAGCAGAAAATTTTGACAAATTTGCCCGAATGGTTGAAGCTCGCAAATCCGGTGACATGGCGACAGCTCAGGCGCTGCGGACCGAGCTTGGAATTCAGCCTAGTGGTCAGGGCATGGGACGTGGCCAGGGTAAAGGCATGGGCAAGGGAAAGGGTGGTTGCAACGGAACTGGCGCTGGCGCTGGCGCTGGCCAGGGCATGCAGAATTGCCAAAGAAGGAAGTAATTCGATAATTATGCGACATAACGGGCAATCGGGCATGACAATCCCCTAAGGCTTTGAATGTCGCTTTTTGTTCTCGATGTTTCCTCGATTTTTCTTCCCTGGAGTTTGTATGTTCGCAAAAATAGCGTTGCTGCTGGCTTTAGCCGTGACCGCCTTCGCAGACGATGTGGATGATTTGAATTGGGACGATGAATTTGTTCCGGTTGATTATCAATGGAATTTAGGGATGACGGGCGGAACTCCCTCCGATAGTTCCTATCCAAATTACCTGAGTTTGGATGTATCCAAAAGGTGGAGTACAGCCTGGCGGACTTTGGAGTTTTCGGCCTGGACGGGTTTGGCTCTTTCGGCCTATGATTGGGAAGGAATTCGCATGTACACCGTCGAACCCAGTCTTTCCCTGGGTATGTTTGGCAATTGGAGCGAGACCAATTTAACCCTTTGGGGCTCAAGGGATTGGGAGGGCGAAAATACCTGGGGAGTCAACGCGCAAAGCCTAATCCAGGTTTCCAAGTGGGATGGGGGACGCATCTTGCTGGGGCCTACAATAGAATCTTCGCCCATTTCCGGAGATTTTGCCGGATTGAGGCTACGTGTCTCCCAGGTTTGGACTGTGCAACAAGTCTGGCATGGTCCGGTGTTCGAAATCAATGGCAGTGCGGATCTTTCCTCAACCGGGTCAACCCAAGGAATGGGGAATTCGACGATGACCACTTGGTCCAACTCGAATGTTGATGTTTCTTATCGCTTAGGATGGGAATCATCGAGTGGCGCATGGGGAGCCAAATCCCAGGTGGGCTATGCTTTGACCCAGTCATCCCTGCGTGGAGCTCGCGGTGGCATGGAGTCCTCTTCCGCCGCAGCGGGTGACGGAGTTTGGGCGAATGTGCGGTTCGAACGGAATTGGTGAGAGGGGGGTGGTGGAATATAAGTGGAAAGAGAAAGGCGCGGTGCGCGGATAGCTTCGTTAGTGGAAAGTTGCGGGACTGGAATACAAGTGGAAAGTGAAAGGCACGGGTCGCAGGAGAGCTTGGTTAGTGGAGAGTGGAAAATTGCGGGTGGTACTTCCTCTTGCAAAGTTTCGTCGAAACTTTCCGTTTTCCACTAAGGTTTCGTGCTGGGACGCGGGCTGTTTACTTTCCATTTTCCACTTTCCACTAGCATCCCTCTTGACGCAATATCATAAAATGCTTATATTGTTCCCATGACTACTCAGAACATATTAAAAATCAGTGAGCGATACAGTGGCTTGGCCGAATCCGCCTGCTGCCTTAGCTGTGGCGGGGCAGTGAATCATGCCAAGGCCCTTCCCGGAGAATTTTGCGTGGATTTGGGAAGCGGGCGAGGCACAGATGTCTTGCGCATGGCAGAAAGCGTTGGCGCAGAAGGCTTTGTGGTCGGGATCGATATCGCCGAAGGCATGATTGAAAAAGCCCGGGCTACCGCAAAAAAACTGGGGGTCGCCAATGTTCGCTTTGAAAAGGCGGAATTAGAGGATTTACCCCTGGAAACCAATCAAGCCGACCTGATTATTTCGAACTGTGTGTTGAATCACGCCTCGGACAAGGGCAAAGTCTGGAAGGAAATCTTCCGAAGCCTCAAGCCCGGTGGCCGCTTTGTGATCAGCGACATCTACTCCCTGCAGGCTGTCCCTGCCGAATTTAAGAATGATTCTGCGGCCATCGCCGAATGCTGGGCTGGGTCCGACACCCGGGAACAGTATTTGGCCACAATTTTACACGCAGGCTTCCCCGAAATTGATATCATCGAAGAATCAAAACCCTATTCCAAAGGCAAGGTCGAAGTTTGTAGCTGGACCATTGCCGGAGTAAAACCTAGTACGCAAAAATATTGCTGTTGCTAATCCATAAAACCCACCAAGGAGTTCCCCGTGAAGATGACCACCACCACCAAGAAAACCGAACTGAAGAGCCTTGCCACTCCGAAGAAAGAAAAAGCTCAGGTAGCTCAATGCTGCGCTAAGACTTCGAAGATTGTCGCCGGCTGTCACGACTAGTGCGAACATCGCCGCTGAATAGGCGAGGCGAATCTGTGATGCCCGGTACGGGCATCACAGAATAATGCAGAATGGTGCGGTGATGCCCGTGCCGGGCATGACAACGCCTCTGGGCATGACAGGACAACCGGGAATTTCAATCCGAAAAAATCATTCCATTCCTTTTCTACTGGATTTGTTCCTATGCAATATTCCGCTCATAACATTCTTTCCCAAGTACGCGATTCTAAGCAGTGGTTCCTGGTAAATCTGCTTTCGGGCCACGCCGATATGTTGGATGCAGAAATCGGTGAGCGGACCAGTCGGGGGGAGCTTCCCTCTGAGGATGCGCTTGAGGACTGGCAGAATAAAGGCTATGTGGTCGATCCACTGCAGGAAGAAAAACTGTACCGGGCCAAGTACTTGGATTTTTTGGACGACCGGGAAAAGGATGAGGTGCAAATATTCTTTGTGCCCTGGTACAGCTGCAACTTCTCCTGTACCTATTGTTTTCAGGAAAGTTATGGTTGGACTCCGGTGGCTCTCAATCCCGAAATCGTAGATGCCTTTTTTCAATGGGTGCGGGAAAAATTCCCTGCGCGCAAGAAGTACATTACCCTGTTCGGGGGTGAGCCTCTGATGCCCGTTGCGGCCATGCGGCAATTTGTGATCGACTTTTTGCAGAAGGCCAAAGTCGAAGATTTGGATTTGGCGATTGTGACCAACGGCTACAATCTGATTGACTATTTGGATGTTCTTTCCGATGGAAATATTCGCGAAATCCAGGTCACCTTGGATGGACCCCAGGACGCCCATGACCAGCGCCGAATGTTGCGCGGTGGGGGCAAATCTTTTGCGCGGATTGTGGAGGGCATTGATGCCGCTCTTTCCATGGGCATGACCATCAATCTGCGCATGGTGGTGGACCGTGAAAACCTCCACACCTTGCCCGACCTTGCCCGCTTTGCGGTGGAAAAGGGTTGGACCAAAAATCCGCACTTCAAAACCCAGCTGGGCCGCAATTACGAACTGCATACCTGCCAGGTCGGTAATGAACGCCTCTATTCCCGGGTTGAATTGTATCAGGAATTGTATGGCCTGGTGCAAAAGTTCCCGGAGATTTTGGAATTTCATAAGCCCGCATTTTCCATTTCCCGCTTCCTGTTCGAAAATGGAGAATTGCCTGCGCCGCTTTTTGATGCCTGCACGGGAACCAAGACCGAATGGGCCTTGGACGGAACGGGTCGAATTTATTCCTGCACGGCAACTGTGGGAAAACAGGATGAGGAACTGGGAACCTTCTGGCCTGCACAAACCGAGAATCGCCCTGTTTTAGAACAGTGGGAATCCCGGGATGTATGTTCCATTTCCGAATGCACCACTTGCAATGTCCGCTTGGCTTGTGGTGGCGGTTGCGCTTCTGTGGCAAAAAATGCCTCCGGCCAAATTCTTTCCCCGGATTGCCGGCCGGTACAGAAGTTGCTAGAAATGGGCGTAGCTTTGTATGGTCCTAACCCAGGCGAACAATGAACTTTGATCCCCGCCTGCGCGGGAATGACAAACGAGGAGGATTCCATGTCTGAAACCATTCCCCATATCGACGCGTCCCAATTTGAGTCCGTGGTCCTTCAGGGCGGCAAAGTCGCAGTAGATTTCTATTCGGATGAATGCGCGCCCTGTGAAGCCTTGGCTCCCAAGTTTAATGCCATGGGGTTTTTGTATGGAAAAGATGTCACTTTTGTGAAAATATTCCGACAAAATAATCGCGAGCTGGCCACCAGTCTGGGGGTAAGGTCTTCCCCGACCGTCTTGTTCTATGAAAATGGGGTTCGGGTTGGTGATTTGCTGACCGGTGGAATCAAGCGTGGCGACCTGGTACGCAATTTAGACGCATTGGTGGGGCCTTCGCGCGCTCAAGAAATCCATTCCCAGGATAAACCTTTTACCACGGATTGCGATGTATTGATTTTGGGTGGAGGTCCTGCAGGCCTTGCTGCGGCGATCTATGCGGCCCAGGCTAAAAAGAAGACCATTGTGGTGGACTTGAATTACATGCATGGCGGACAAGTGTCTACGACCCACTTGGTTTCCAACTACCCCGGATTCCCCAAGCCCATCAGTGGAATGGAGCTCGGAGATCGCATGGGAGCGCAGGCCCGCGAGGCCGGTGCGGATTTCCGTGCGGCCGTGGATGCCTCCCAAATTGATTTGCGTAATCGGACCGTTCTGGTCGATGGGCTCGAAACCATTCGCGGGAAAAAACTCATTTTGGCCATGGGCTCAAGTCCCAGACCTTTGGGTGTGCCCGGTGAAAAGGAATACAAGGGTCAAGGCATTTCCTATTGTGGGACCTGCGACGCCAAGTACTATGAAGGCAAGGATGTGGTGGTGATTGGGGGTGGAAGCTCCGCCGTGGAAGAATCCATCTTTATTTCCCAATTTGCAAAACATGTGCGGATTGTTTACCGTGGAAGTCAATTGCGCGCCAACCAGACGGCCCAGGACCTGGCCCACGCCAATCCCAAAATTGAATTTATCCTCAACCATGAACCCCGTGCCTTCATCAAGACCGCGACGGGCATGCAGGTGGATTTTGAGGATGTAAAAAGCAAGGAGCGCCATATCCTCGATACGGATGGGGTCTTTGTCTTCATTGGCATGAATCCCAATTTGGATGTGGTTCCGGACGGGCTTGGGCTGGATGAATTTGGATACATCAAGACCGATGGCCTCATGCACACCAGCATTCCCGATGTTTTTGCCGTGGGCGATATCGCCTCCAAGCCCCTGCGTCAGATCACCGTGGCTGTTTCGGAAGGAACCATCGCCGGAGTGCAAGCTGGCCACGAGCTTGGGTAGCCCCGAAATTCCTATCTTGGGGGAATGGATGAAGAATTTTTCGAAGATCAAGAGATCGAGCAGGACGAACCTGCGCCTGAAGGCATGCGCATCAACAAGTTTCTCGCACTCTGCGGAGTCGGGAGTCGCCGTAGCGTAGAAGAAACGGTTCGCGCAGGTCGCGTGAGCATCAATGGCGAGCTGATTTCGGATTTGGGACGCCGGGTCCTGCAAGGCGACCAGGTAACCGTGGATGGCAAGCCTGTCCGCGCACCCCACAAATATACGGTGCTGGTTTTGAACAAACCCGCCGGATGTGTCAGTACCCGTATCGATCCCGAGGGTCGCGAAACCGTGTATGACTTTTTGCCGCCGGTATTTCGGAATCTGCGCAATGTGGGTCGTCTCGACTTGCAGAGCCGTGGGCTCTTGCTTTTCACAGACGATGGGGACCTGGCCTTCCGCTTGACCCATCCTTCCTTCGAAATCCGCCGCACCTACAACATTTGGACCGACCGTCCCATTGGCCCCGAGGGCCGAGCCGAGCTCCTGCAGGGGGTCGATTTGGGCGAAGGGGAGTGGGGAGCTGCGAAAGCGGTAAAGGTTGACGAGGAAAAAACCGAAATAACTCTTGTGGAAGGTAAAAATCGGGAACTCCGTCGTATGATGCAGGCCATTGGCCGGCGTGTCCGCGATTTGAAGCGGGTTTCCTTTGGACCCTTGCACCTGGGCGATTTGGCCGCGGGCGATTTCCGCGAACTCTCCGAAGACGAGATGGCCGAACTCTACCACAGCGTCGGAATGATTTGACCGCATTGGAGTTAGGATGGTAAAGACACTGGGAAATCGTACTGGGTTCGCATGGTCGTTAATGATCCTGTGCGCCATGAATTCCTGGGCTCTTGGCGGAACCGATGGCTTGCCCTCCATTCCCACCGCAGGTGTCTTGCCTCACAGTGCCTACCAGCTTCACGGGGAGCTCGCCTGGCAGCGGGTTCCTGAGTCGGGTGAATATTCCAGCGCCTTTCCCTGGGTGAGTGGAGTGCGCTTGGGCTTGTTCGATCGCGCCGAGTTCGGAGTCGAGGTCGGAAGCAAAATTTCGGTATCGGGCAAAATGCAGTTTTTGCAGGAACAGGACTGGTTTCCTTCCCTGAGCTTTGGTGCTCGTCAAATCTTCAATTCCCAGGAAGCCCACTTTTACTCCGTGCCTGACTCCCTGCGGACTTCTTATGCCGGTGAGCTGTACATGGTGGCATCCAAAAAGTTTTTTGGCGTGACGAGTCTCAACGGGGGCATGTCGGTGGTGCCTGGATTGGATTCGGGAATGGCGGAATTGTTCTGGGGCGTTTCCCAGGGATTGTTTGGTGGACTGGAGCTGGTTTACGATGGGTTGCAGCGCAACGATGACTTGCACCATGCACTAGGACTTTCCTGGTCCTTCCGCGATTTTTTGCGGATTTCCGTGGGCGCCAAGGAAGTCGACCGGTTCTTTTATCAGAACGAGCAATTTGGTTTTTACATGCGTGACCGGGAAAATCGCTCCCCGGATGGGTATTCCGCTCCCGGGATTTGGACCGCCCTGAGCTTTACGGGGTTCATGTCCAGTGGTTCCCAGCCTTCTACCCCCGAACGCTTGATTATTTTCGAAAAACGCCTGGATTCCCAGTCCAAGAATACGGAAAAATACGGTGCGCGCGTGGATCGTCTCGAGCTCCAGATTCAGGAAATGCGAAAGGGAAGCGCCGATTCTGTCACCATCAAGGAATTGATCGCGGAGCGAATGTTGCAAGATCTGGTTAAAGGTTTGACCGATGAAACTTGGGATCCGCGCCAGGGACGTCGTCTGCAGGACAGTCTACTTTCGCTGGGCGAAGTGTCCAATCGAATTCTGGTGCGAACCGTGCAGCGGGAGTCTTCTTCGCTAGAATACCGTTTGCTGGGTTTGCGTATCATGGGCTCCAGCCAGAGTCCGCGATTCGTGGCTGAGCTTGCCGAGGTGCTCTCCTCTGCGGAGGTCGCTTTGGTGCGGGAAGCGGTATTGGCCCTCGCAAAGATTGGGACCCCCGAGGCCTTGGACTTGTTGCGGGTATTTCGCCCCAAGGCAAACCCCGAAATGCAAAAGAATATTGACGAAATCCTTAAGTCCGTAATCCCGGCGACACCCATAGCGCCTGCGGTCCTTACCCCAGCGCCTCCACCGGTTCCTGTTCCAACTTCGTCAGGTCCTGCCCTCTGATTTCAACAAAAATGTAAAGCCACGCCCAAATTCTTCCGAATTTGGGCTCTTTTCAATTGGTGTGCATTTTGCGTACAAAGGGGTATGCGAGAAATGGCAATATTGAAGATGGGCTCGACTTTTGGCGGAGGTCTGTCCAGTCGAATGGGTGATTTTGAGGATTGGGTCCTGCAGACCCTTCCGGAGACGTCCCGGGAGCTTTTTGACGTTTGGTCCGAGGGAATGCTATTCCCCGATCCGAAAAGCCTGAAGGGTTTGATCATTACGGGCTCCCATTCCATGGTGACTCATCCTTCCAATTGGGATAAAAAGGCGATGCATTGGGTGCGGTGGGCCTTGGATGCGGGCATTCCCATTCTGGGGATTTGTTATGGGCATCAAATGTTGGCCCAGATTTTGGGCGGTGTCGTGGGCTTTCTTCCCGATGGTCCCGAAATTGGCTACGAGCGTTTGAAATTTTTGGGGGATTATGAGGCGGATCCTCTATTTGGATTGTATCCATCCCATTTTGATTCCTTTGCGTTCCACTACCAGACTATTACTCGCCTTCCCTACAGTGCCAAGGTTCTCGCCCGATCGGTGCGAGAGGCCTCCCATGCAGTCAAATACGGAGAGAATGTCTGGGGAGTTCAGTATCACCCTGAATTTACCCGGGCAATTGCCCAGCAGTATTTGATTCATGAATCCCTGGAAATTGAGCGGCTAGGGTTTGATTTGCGGACACTAATCCAGCGCGCCGAGCTCGAACGGCCTCCAGATCCTTTGATTCCACGCTTTGTGGAATTATGTTAATGGAATATGGAACGGCATCGAATACGACTTTCAGGAAAATACCGGCTGATCACCCGCAGTGATTTTGACGGGCTCGTTTGTGGAATGTTATTTCAAGAGGCGGGATTAACCGACTCCATCCTATTTTCCCACCCTAAGGATATGCAGGACGGAACCGTCGAAGTCAATGACCGCGATATTATTGCGGGACTTCCCTATGTGCCTGGTTGTGCCATGGCCTACAATGTTTTAGAAGATGATTTGGTTCCCTTGGAAGACAGGGAAATGGGGCGTTTTCAATGTGATACGCGACTACCTTCCGTTGCTCGCCTTGTGTATTCCTGGCTGGGGGGGCGTCTTGCGTTTCCTCGCATTGACCAGGCCATGCTTGCTGCGGTAGACAAGGCCACATCGGCGCAGTATTCCATGGAGGAGATTCTTGAGCCGAACGACTGGGTGTTGTTAGGATTCCTGATGGATGCACGGACGGGTCTGGGGCGCTTCCGGGACTTCCGTCTCAGTAATTACCAATTAATGATGGAGTTAATCCCTTATTGTCGCAATCACACCATTGCGGAAATCTTAGTTCATCCCGATGTGGCGGAGCGAGTGCAGATTTACCTGGACCACATGTTCCAGTTCGGGGAACAGATCCGGCGTTGCACCCGGATGGAAGGGGCGGTGGGAATTATTGATTTGCGAGAAGAAGAATCGATTTGGGCAGGGAATCGGTTTGTAGTTTACGCGCTTTTCCCAAAAATGGCGGTTAGCATTCATGTACTTTGGGGCCTGCGCAGGCAAAATACAGTTTTTGCCGTGGGTCGCTCCATCCTCAGTCAACATTCCCATGTGGACATCGGGGAGTTGATGACGAAATTTGGCGGAGGTGGAAGACCTTCAGCGGGAACCTGCCAGGTTCCCCATGCCGAGGCGGAGCGCGTCCAAGCGGAGATTGTCCGCGCGTTTCAGAGTCCCTCTTAGAATTCTACGGCGGCTTCGAGGCCTACGGACAACAAATCACCTGCATTCATGTTCCAGCGGTATTTGGACCAGAGTGTCACGGACATCTCTTCGGACGGGTACAGGTACACATTGGGTGTGCAGGCGAAGTATTCGTCGTTATCCAATTTTAGCGATGGATCGTGGTATTCACCGCCTAGGCCAAAGGCAAGTTTGGGCAGGATTTTGAATCCGGGCTCGATGTAGGCGAAGCGTTCTTCAGGAATGTCGGACTGAGATGCCGCGGTGCTGTCGTCATTTGCCAAAAAGGCCTGGTAGAGGCTTGCGCCCAAGCTAAAATTCTTGTAGTTGAATGAGGGCTCGGCCAGAAGCGTGTATGTCTTTTTGTCTTGGTTGGGGATCATGGCTCCCGCTGCATTGATCGCGTAGTCCAGGCTTCCGGTGGATTTGGAATACTGGGTTTCGACGCCAAGGGTGTAGCGACGTTGACGGCCACCATTCTTGAAAACCAGGTCGCCCATGGGACGGACCGACCATTTTTCGTCAGTACGATCGGAAAGAGGAATGGAATAAGCCGCAAAGCCCCAAATGGCCTTGTTGTTGGCATCGGGAGCGCCCAAGTAAATTTGACCTTCTCCACCGAGATCGAAGCCGATACCCCGGACATAGGTTTCCTTCATGATCGATCCGTATTCCTGAGCCCAGCGGTAACCGTAATAGTTCATGTTGCCACCCGACCAGGTCAGGTCACCCACCAGCAATTTGGCCTTGCGGGAAAATTCCCATTGGAATTGGATTCCATCAAATACCAGGGAGCCCCAGCGGCTATCGCCATCGTCGAAACGAGCGGATCGGTTGTCTTCAACGCTACGGACCACCGAAGGACGGAGAACGGAGTCGGCGCCAAGCACGGTGGAATAATTGGTGACATAGAGCTCGACGGCGGTTTTCTCGTCAAAAGCTGCACGGGTGGTAAGAGAAATGTCCTGATTGGCGGAATTGTGGGAATTCCAGGATTTGTCGAGGTTGTTTTCGACATCGGCGGTCATGGCGCCGGAAAATGTGACTTCAGTGGCGGAGGCAAAAGCGGCCGCGGCAAGAAGGGGAAGTGCAAATTTGCGAAGCATAGTTTACCGTCTCGAATAAAGAATGCAAGGAAGATAGAAAAACCCCATGGACAAGGGTATCCATGGGGTGCAATCTTTGTCGGGGGTGTGTTAGAAGCTGGCGATCAATTCGGTCCCGAAGGAGAATGTTGCATCTGCGCTGGTGTCGTAGTAGAATGTGGGGCCCCCCCAGACGACAACCTGGCTTCCTGCGATTGGAGTTACATACAGGGTTGGGTAGGTGGAGAAGTCGGAATCCTTGGCGCCCTTGGCGCGGTTATGAATTTCAAGGGGAAGTCCAACCGCGATGTTGTCGTTTACGGTATAGCCCGGTTCCACGTAGTAGAAGGACTCTTCGGGAACATCGATGACGCTTTGCTTGGCTGCATCGTCAGCCAGGATGGCGTAGAATGCGGTTCCTGCAACGGTTACAGCGCCAAAGGCCAGCGCAGCTTCGACCTTTGCGGTCTGGCTCGCATCCATATCGGGATCCTTGAGGAATCCGTAGGATGCCTTCACCGAGTGGTCGCCGAATTTTGCGCTTCCGCTTACGCCGGTCTTGATAAACGTGTTTCCATCCATGTCATCCGTGATGTAAAAGAAAGGCTTGGCCGAGTAATCCCCGGATTCAAAGCTGTAGGCTAGGTAGCCCGCTGAGGCCGTGTTGCTTAGATCCGAAGATCCGGCATAAACGCTCACGCCCTTGTAATCTACGCCCAGGCCACGGAAATAATTCTCCTTCATGATGGAGGCGGCAAAGAGGGTGCGCTTGTAGGCATAGTAGCTAAAGGCGCCTTCAGTAACGGTAAAGTCACCTGCCAAAAGCTTTAGGCCCATGTCCGTTTCATAGCTCGCCCAGACCCCATCAAAGTAAAGGGTTGGCCAACGGGTCAGGCTTCCGGATGCATCCACCACCGGTGTTCCACCCGCAGGCACGCTTTTTGGCGTGTAGCTCGTAATTCCGAGGCTCACGGTCACCTTGTCGGAGAATTTTGCGTTTGCTACCAGGTCTGCTTCGTGGTTGGACTGGTAGACGAGATTCTTGGCGGTTTTGTCGTAAGTGGCCGCCATGTCGGCGTCCAGGTATCCGGTGAATTCGACCTTGGGTCCCGAAGCTTCTTCAGCAAAAGCGCTGAATGCGAGAAGCAGGGCGGAAGAGATGATTTTTGAGGTCTTGATGGACATGTTGTTCTCCTTTTAGGTGTCTTTGTAGGTACCCTTTTGCAAGGGGTGTGCCAAATCCAGAAAGCCTTGTTTTGACTAAAATTCAAGGGCATGGGAAGGGAAATGAGAAATCAGGATTGAAATCTTCAACAAAAATGTCGCCAAATACGTAGAATCCGCAAAAAGGGAGCTGGGCGTTTCGGGACAGGTTCGTGGTATTTTGTACATTCGATCTATGCTCAAAGCCTATAAATCAGTGTATTTCGCCTTGTTTGTCTTGGTGTGCTCGTCTTTTGCTTCGGAGGCGGAGTCCATTCTGGCCAAATCCGGAGAACGGCTCAAGTCCGCAAAGATCTGGAGCATGGATTTCCGGGTTGAATCCCGAGTTTCCGATGGATCGGTGCAGGCCGCCTACAAAGGGGACTTCTTGCTTGGGTCCGGGGACCGGTTCCGGTTGCGCCTTCCGGGTCAACATTATTATAGCGACGGGATTTCGCTTTGGCAGTACAATGAACTGCAAAAACAAGTCATGATCAAGAACAGCGTCGAAACGGATGGGGGCATGCACCCTTCAGAAGTCATGTTCCGCTATTTGAAGTGCAAACCTCTTTCCCTTTCAAAAGGGGTATTTCAGGGTGTGCCGGTCCATATTATCCAGTTGGATCCCAAGGGTCAGGTCAAGGCCTTCACCGCCATGGAGGTTTGGCTTAAGGAATCGGACCAGACACCGGTAAAAATTGTCACCACCGATAAAACCGGCTCGACGACTTTGTACGAAATCACCAACCTGCGCAAGGACCCGAATTTGGGCGATTCCGCTTTCCGCTTTGTCGCCACAAAGGATGTCGAAGAAATCGACATGAGGTGATCCCATGAAATTCATTTTCCTTTTGGCCTTGGCCGCTTCTTGTTTTGGAGCCGAGAGCCTAGTGAGCAATTTTACCTTTGCGCTTTGCCCGGGAGCGTTTCCGGGTCAGCTTTGGGTCCTGGCGCGGGGCGATGTTTCCAATGGCCTTACGCGTGTCTATGTTACCGGCTCGGGTGCAAATTTGCAAGTAGCCAGTTTTGAATCCGTCCTTTTTCCCAAGGATGTTTTTGGGGTGCAGGACGAAGTGTTTTCTTCGGTGACGGGGGAGCATCGCCGCTCCCTGCTCCTGCGCGACGGAACCACTCTCTTGGTGCAGGCATTTGGTTTGGACGAGAACAATGCGAGCATTCTTCCCCAAGGCTATATTCGTGTGCAAGGGGCGGATGCCGTTGAGTTTCCCGTGTCCGCCGCAGGTCTGGGAGTGGATGCTGCCGCGGCGTGGCCTACTCCGCTGACGGTTTCCATGGCGGATGTGGCTTTTGACCGAGGTGGCTTGGTCTGGTGTGCGCGTGGTCCTTGGGGCCTTTCGCTGAGTCCCGCCCGGGCGACAGAATGGAGCGATGTGGCCATTGGGGAGGGTTCTGCAGCCTTGCTTTTGAATCCCAAAAAGGCGTTGTGGGACACTTTGAGCGAGGGTGATGAAGTAGATACATTGAGTCATTTATCGATTTGGGCTTTGGCCTTGGATTCTGTCTCCGGAACTTTTTGGGCTGGGTCGGAAAAGGGACTGTGGAAGGGGAACCGGGATAGTTCTTCGGTTCATAAGCTAAAGCTCGGAGTGTCTGATTCCCTGCGTATCACGGGAATTTGGCGGAGCGCCGCGGGGCAAATATTCGTGGAGTCCGGGGTGCGCAGCATTGTGAAGGGTAAATCTGGCTCCAACACCAAAACCATCTCTTCCCTTTGGCGTTCTGTGGATGACGGAAAAACCTTTACCGCAGTAAACCTGCCCTATGACAGTCTGGATATTTCCGTCAGCTCGGTGGCCTTTTTGGGAGACGATGCCTGGCTTGCGGTGCAGGGAATTGAAAATAACTGGAGTGGTTTATTGCGTATAAATTCCAAAGGGCCTGTTGCTTGGGCGGATTCTCTGCGTCTGCCGGATCGCGAAGACGCGAGCAATTGGATCTGGGGGCTTGATGCGAGGGTCATTGACCGTGACGCATTTATTACGGGAGTAAGCACCTTTCCTTTGGTGAGTGGAATGGGTCTTGCCGTGAGCACTTACGGAGCCGGGATTTCTGTCTCGGCGGATAGCGGAAAAACTTGGCGCGCCATTCTGAATCAAACTCCGGTCAAGGGAGGGCTCGCCGAGGTCAGAACCGTCCCTTCCGTCATGCGCTATGGAAGTGGATCAGCCATTAATTACCGGCTCGATCAGCAATCCAAAGTGACTATTGAAGTTTTTGGGTACGAGATGCGCAAGGTGAGAACGGTTGTGCGTAATGCCACTCGCGCGGCAGATCCGATTCGTTCCAGTAATGCCCGTGAGGATTATTGGGATGGGCGGGATGATGCGGGAAATTATGTGACAGTGGGCATGTATTATGTCCGGGTACGCGATAATCACGGGCATGAAGCCTGGGGAAAAGCCATGTGGCTAGGGGCTGCCCAATGATGCGCCTTCATGTCTTTATTGTTTTTCTGGTCCTGGGTGCAACTGCTTTTGCGTGGGAATCCAAAAAAGCAAACCTTGCGGGCTTGGATGGTTTTGTGGAGCGCATGGGTGCGGGTATCCGGGAACAGGCCTTGGGGAATACCGGGGTCGCGGATCGGGAAGCACAGCCAGGCGCCTTCTGGAATCCTGCCTTGGTGGCTTCGTCCCGCCAGGGAATTGTGATGTCGGTTGGGGGCGAACAGCGCTCCATGGGCCGTACCGGTACCCAGGTGGGCGTTCAGAGTGGCGTGGGCACACGAGGTGGCGTGGGTTTTGCGCTTTTGGGGCGGGGTGACACGGATTTTGAAGTGGTCAATGAAGAGGACGAGGACCTGGGGCAGGCTTACCCCTATTTTTATATGGCCTACATTGCTGTGGGCTGGCGCTTGAATCGCTATGATTTATTGGGAGTATCTTTTTCCCGCTCCGGCGAAAACCTGGGTGTCGCCCAGTATTATTCAGAACTCCGTGATGACGGACAAAGTCCCACGAGCTACAATTTGGGCTGGCACCACACCTGGAGTTCACGTTTTGAAACCGGCATGGTCGTGCGGAATCTGGGGTTCAACAGCGACCTTTCGGCGCGCTGGACTCGCAACCCGAGCAATGGCAGCGAATCACAGGCCCTGCGTCCCAAGACCCTGGAAATGGGCGCTACCTACAGCACCAAGGTCAAGGGGCGTCCCTTTGGGTTAAGGGTCGAGGTTTTGGATTATTTGCTTGCCGATACTTTGTTTGTATTTGACCCTGATTGGCATTATTGGACCGCCCGGTTTGGCGCTGAATGGGAGCCCATTTCCGGAGGGTGGTTGCGCGCGGGGTTTGATTCCAAAAATCTGACCTGTGGCCTTGGCTATCAATTCAATTTGCGCTGGAACAAAAAGCCCTGGCCTCTGCAACTGGATTGGGTGTTTGTATACGAAACCCTTGCGGGTCAATGGAATCCGGTTTCCGTGGGCGTGCGCACCCGAATCCCCTAGAATTTGTATTTTTAGGCCGTGCGAACATTCCTGAACATTAAATGGCTCTTTTTGGCGACCCTCCTGGGTTGCCTTTCGGTGGTCCATGGCTTGGAATGGGGGAACGAGCTGGGTTCTTCCAGTTATAAGGTGATGAAGGTTGCGCCTACCGCCCGCCAAACTGCGCTTGCCGGTTCAGGGCTTGCGAATCCAGGCTCCGCAACCGAGTCCGCATGGAATCCCATGGCCGCTGCGTGGGCCAATTCTCCGCAAATATCCATCAATCAGGTGCGGCTTTCCGACCGGCTTGGCGCCAACTGGAATACGTTGCAGGTGGTTCAGCCTTTGGGTTCGGTACGGGTCTCCGCCGGCGTCAATTTTTTGGACGTTAAAGATTTTGCCGAGCGCGATGATTTAACTGGTGCCACGACGGGCTCCTTTGGCGCATTTGTCTGGAGCGAAAGGCTAGCCCTGGCTTCGGGGCCGGGCGCATTCACTTGGGGACTCCAAGGCTCGTTTTCCCATTTCAATATTTCCAACTATGACTCACGGGCGGTGCTTGCCGATGCGGTGATGGGGTACGGACTGAGCAAAAGCTGGCGCTTGGCCGCAGGGCTCTTCCATTTTGGATGGGTGGAGTCCTTTGATGCCAAACAGGATCTTGCCCCCACAACCTTGCAAGCCGGGATTTCCTATCACTTGAACTTTCCGGAATCTCTCGATTGGAATGTCCATACGGATTTGCGCCGTAGCAATGATGGCCTGCGGGAATATATGCTGGGGATCGAATCAACCTACCGGAAATTCCTGACCCTGCGCATGGGGTCCCAGGTGACATCCCAGACCGAAACGACGATCAATGGTGGAATTGGACTTCTCCTCGGCAGTGTAGAAGCTTCATACGCCTACGCAGCCCACAAATCCTTGAAGGGTAGCCACAGTTTTGGTCTAGCCTACGGGTTTTAAGGTCGGAGCCAGTCCGAATTTCCGCAGCTGATAGCAAAGGCTTCCCCTGGAAATCCCTAGGGATTGGGCGGTGCGGGTCTTATTGTTGCCACACAGTTCGAGTGCTGTTTGAATGGATTCCCGGGCCAGGGTGGGGCGAACTCTGTATTGTGGAGGCGATAAATCCCTAACGTGACGTTGTGTGCATTCTTCATGCAGGATTTCGGCCAAGGAAATCCCTGTGCACTGAAGGGCTGCAAAGCGTTCCAAAATATTGCGGAGTTGCCGGATGTTTCCGGGCCAGGAATACTGACTCAGAATTTGTGTGGAGGGGAGCGTGGTGGTGTTTCCCAGAATTTCAAACCAGATGGCCCGCGCGAGTGGCTCAATGTCTTGCGGTCTATGGCGCAAAGGGGGGATCTCGATGGGGAATGCGCAAATGCGATAAAACAAATCTTCGCGGAAATGGGCCCGCGAAACTTGTTCACGCAAATTTCGATGGGTGGCGCAAATCAGGCGAAAGTCCACCGGTATTTCGCGATGGCTCCCGACGGGCATAACGGATTTTTCTTGTAGGACTCGCAACAAGCGGCTCTGGGCCTCCAGCGGGAGTTCCCCAATTTCGTCCAGGAAAAGTGTGCCTTGTTCCGCAGCCCGGATCATGCCCATGGAGTCTGCGTTGGCCCCGGTGTAAGCGCCACGAACAGCTCCGAAGAGCGTGCTCTCCAGGAGGCTCGCGCTCAGGGATCCGCAGTTGACCGCAATGAATGGTCCGGTGCGCCGGTTCCCCAGGCTGTGAAGTTTGCGGGCGATGAGTTCTTTTCCAACACCGGTCTCTCCCAGGATGAGCACGGGGAGAGAAATATTCGCGGCCAGGCGTAAGTGCTGTTGAACGGCATGCAGGGGCGATGTGGGGCTATCTCGCAACCATTGAAAGTAGGGCACAATAATTCTCCAGAATGTCTTCCCAATAGGTTAGACGAAGGAGAAGCGGATTTGGTACGCATCCGCGAGAAAATATTTAAAATAGTTTGGGATTACCCGAGTCCGAGGGATTCTTCGAGTCCTAGGGCAATGTTCATGTTTTGGACTGCAGCCCCGGAGGCGCCTTTGCCAAGATTGTCGAGGACCACGGTGACTTGCATGTGCGCTTCGTGACCAAATACATAGATGTCGGCACGGTTGGTGTCGTTGCAGGAGGTTGGATCCAGGAATCCACCGTCAAGCGCCGGGGTTGGGTCAAAGGGTAACACCCGCACAAACTTTTGCCCCGCATAGTAGTGTGCCAAAAACTGCGCGAGCTCCGCAGGCGTGGCTACTTTGGACAATTGGGCGGGAAACAGGGCGACAGTTACCGCCATGCCCTTGTAATATGGGCCAACCATGGGATTGAAGAAGGGCTGGTGCAAAAGTCCGCAAACGGTCTGCATTTCGGGCAAGTGCTTGTGCTGAAGCGCGAGGCCGTATGGCCGTGGGGCAAACAGTTTAGGCGAAGCCCCCGGGAGGGAAATTTGTGCGCCTTCGGCTTCGTACACCGCGATCAGCTTTTTGCCCGCGCCGGAGTAACCAGAGACACCATGGCAAGCAAGGTTCGCATTCGCGGGAACGATTCCGTTGTGAACCAGGGGAAACATGGCCAGATTGAAGGCCGTTGCGTAGCACCCCGGATTGGAAATGCGCTTGGATGCCGCAATGCGGGAGCGGTGGCCTGCAGAAAGCTCCGGAAGGCCGTAAGCCCAGTCGGGAGAAGTCCGGTGGGCCGTGCTTGCATCAATGACCACCGTGCCCGGATTGGTAACCAGGCTGACGGATTCTTTGGCCGCATCGTCCGGGAGACAGAGAAAAGCAATGTCGGCGACATTGAGAAGGCGCGCGCGCTCGGCAGTGTCCTTGCGCTTCGCGGGATCAATGGTCAATAATTCAATGTCCGGGCGCAGTGCGATCCGTTCATGAATTTGCAAACCCGTGGTGCCTTCCTGTCCATCGACAAATACTTTGATCATCGCGATTATATTCCCTTCCAATCTTGAAACGATTTAGATGCGAGGCGTTGCAAGGCCGCCGCATAGTAGAACTATGTCAGGCCTTGCGCAACGACGCAGATGAGCCGTTTTTTAGCCTTGCCCACAGCATTTCTTGAACTTCTTGCCCGACCCGCAGCTACAGGGGTCGTTGCGCCCTACCGGTGGCTTTTCGTGCTTGAAAGTTCCGCCCTTGATGCCGTGGCCCTCAAAGAAGAACCACTTGCCGGCAACTTTCTTGAATTCACCCAGCTCGTGGTGAACTCGCTCGACGCCTTCCTGCTTGAAGCGTGCAACAAACTCCACCCAGCCTTTTTCTCCGGAATCGCCTTCGATTTTTGAAGCGCGAATTTCTAGACCCAGCCATTCGGAATTTTTGGACCAGTCTTCCACATTCTTTTCGTCAAAATCGCCTTGCTGCGAGGGCTCCAAGGAGTCCTTGAGCCAGGGAATTTCTTGCTTGGCATAAGCCGTGTAGCGGGAGCGCATGAGCGCTTCCGGAGTTTCGGCCACGGTGGTGCCACGGATAATGGGTTCGCAGCATTCCGAGTAGTATTTGGTGCTTCCGCAGGGGCAAATTTCGAGGGTCATGGTATTATTCTTCCGTTTTTTTGAGGAGCCAGATTTCTTCTTTGCCTTCACGTGCCTTTACGGAGCCCGTGGGCTTAATGCGAGCTGCAACATCAAAAATACCATCGAGCCGGGCCATGAGCTCGCCTTCGGTGGTGCAGTGCGGTGGACCCTGCATGGTGTTGCCATTCATGAGCGGGTAAAAGAACGCGATGACGATTCCATCGGGCTTGAGCATCTTGTGCCAGACTTCGATGAGCTCGTCACGACGGCCAGGATGAATGGCGGTGAAGCAGCAGTAGTCATAGACGATGTCGAACAGTTGTCCGCATTTCTTTGCGTCCTTGGGGCTCAGCTCAAAAAGATCGAGATCCAGAGCCTTCAGATTTTTGGTTTTGCGGGAGAGGGAGTCCAGCGCGTCCACGGCGGTAGGACAAAAATCTACGGCAACCACATCGTGACCGCGCGCAGCCCAGGCAGCCGCATCGTGTCCGCGACCCGCGCCCGTAACCAGCACGGAACCTTTTTTGGCCTTGGCTGGACACTGCTTGTTCTTAAAGAACTCAAGCAATGCGGGAGTGGGAGCCTTCAAATCCCAGTAATCCTTTCCGTCGGAGTATAAATTCTCCCAAAATTCGGACAGATTTTGTGTCAACATGAGGCAACCTTCTTCTGTTTAATGGCGAGCTGTCCACACGCGGCGAGGATATCCCGCCCGCGTGGAGTTCGCATGGTAATTTTAACTTCCCCGGCTCGAACAATGTCAAGAAATTCGTCCACCTCTTTCTGCGTGGGGGGCAGGTGGGCTGGGTTTTCGCTGGCATTGATCAAAATGGCATTGACTTTGCAACTGCGTTGCTGAGTGATTTTAAGCAATTCTTTGGCGGCCTGCGGGGTGCAGGTGATGCCTTGAATCATCACGTATTCAAAGGTGACTTCGTTGCCGGTTTTCTGTGTGTAGGCGTCGCAGGCGCCAAGCAATTCGGCCATGGGCCACCGACGATTGACGGGCATGATTTTGGAACGCATTTCGTCATTTGTGCCATTGAGGCTGACGGCGAGATGGCAAGGCGTTTCGCGCTCTATCAGCTCAAAAATTTTGGGAACCACGCCCGATGTTGAAATGGTCAGGCGCTTGGCGCCCATATTCAGGTGCTTGCGCTCGTGCAAAGTGACGCAGGCGCGATGCACGTTGTCGAGATTCTGCAGAGGTTCGCCCATGCCCATAAAAATGATGTTGGTGACATCGGCGCCTTGTTCGGCGAGCAGGCGTTTGACCCGGATGATCTGCTCCAGAATTTCACCTGTTTCGAGGTTGCGGATGAAGCCCATGGTAGCGGTTCGGCAAAAGGTGCAGCCCATGGCGCATCCAATCTGAGTGGAAACACAAACCGAGAACCGTTCCCGCGCGGGAATCAAGACCGTCTCAATAAAGTGGCCATCGTGGGTCTTGAAAGCAAATTTGATGGTGCCGTCTGTCGATTCTAAGCGGTTGGATTCTTCGAGGGACTGGATGCGGAAATGGTATTTCAGCTTGTCCCGCAAGTCAACGGGCACATTTTCCATGACATCGAAAGAGTCCACCAGGCCCTTGAATAGCCAGTTCTGGATTTGGTCGGCACGGAACGGCTTGTGGCTGATGGATTCCGTCCAGCCCTTAAGCTCCGAAGTGGAAAGAGATTTTATATCGAGCATACCCATCAGCGGGGCCAAAGATAGAAAAATCAAGGAATCTTGGATTTCCCCCCAAAAGTAGCCCAAATGGAATAAAAACGGCCTGATTTAATCTTTGACGCACCGAACGGAGAATGCATAGGATTTGGGATTCGTGTATCGGACAATGCGCGCTTCATTGTCCGCTACGTGGCGATAATAAGGAGTGGTACCTGTCTCGGTGGATGTCCAAAAATAGGCTTTGATATTTAACGGGAAAAAGGTGGGTGGAGTAGCGTACCCCCCTGGGAGGGCCGCAAAGCCAGATGCGTTGGTGCCGGTGTTCAAAGTCCATAGTGGGTTTGAGGCCTTCAATTGGGTGCCTTGATTGGTGCCTCGCCACGTTCCTGAAATCGTGGCCTGGGCTGTGGTCATTCCCAGTGCTTTCTCCAAAGTTTGCCATTCCGCATCGCTGGGGAGATGCCACCCGCTTGGGCACGCAACACTCGCGGTGGTCCAATTATAGAGGCGCCCATAAGTCGCGCAGTTTGCCGAAATATTGGAATTGCACCAGCTTCCGGTGGTATTGAGTGTGTCGTAGTTCAGGTTTTGGGACATCCAGACCTGGTCCAGAATGGTCACTTTGGAATAAACCTTTTGATCCCGGCAATCGGTAAAGCTGGTGCTGGTTTCGCTGGGGCACGAAGAGACAGAGGAGGACGAAGGCAAGGTAGAACTGGAGATTATTGCGCTAGATTGGCCCTGGATAGAACTAGATAAAATTACTCCTGAACTCAATTGTGTGGAGCTGGAAAAAGAAATGCCCGATGACAGGGGGAGTCCCGTGGAGCTGGAAAAATCCTCAGCGGAAGAGGAACTTCCATCTGCCGTCCAGGAGGCAATTACGACATCGGGATCGGTAAGAGTTTCGCTGGAGCAGGAGAATAGCGAGACAATGGCCACAAGAAGTGCTAGTGATGAACGATGAGTGATGAACGATGAGTGGAATGCCAAAGTCAACATGCTTTTCCCTATCCTCAATTTTGCAGAAAGCGCCCGGAACTCATCACTCATAACTAGGATCCCCTGTCGAGGTTCATTTATGTTGTTCATCACTCACTTTCCTCCTTCGGGCCAGAACCATAGGGCACATCCTAGAACGATGGCGCTTAGAGAATAGCTGTAACTTGCGGTGCGCAGGCCGGACGCTGCATTCCAATCGTCGTAAGCCGTTTGTAGTCCTTGAGCGTCACGGGATGTTTCGGCGACGTTGTAATTTTGAATCGAGGAATTCACTTGGGAATTGAAATAAACACTCGAGCCAAAGCCGGCAAGGCTTGACCCCCAAAGGACCATAGCCACCTTGCGTTTTTTGCTGAGCGGGGCGCTCGTTTGGATTTTGGGAATGGCATCTTTGGGAACGACCCGCGCAGGAGGAACAACCTGGGGAGGAGGGGAGACTGGGGCGGTTGGCGCGACTGTTGCCGGAGGGGCTGTCTGGACAGGGGGAGTCGTCTTCGCAGGAGGATCAACCTGGACAGGAACTGCGACCTGGACTGGAACCACCTTTTGGATAGGCGGTGCAACCTTGGTTGCTTTTGGGGTACTCGCGGAATCCACGCTCCAGGCCACTTTAATTTCGGATGCATCTTTAATGGGAATCCGCATGCTGCCTTCAAACACTTTGACCGAATCGCCACGTAGAACAATCTTTGCCCGGGCTCCCGCAGGTTCCATGGAAACTTCCAAATAGGATTTTCCGCCATCCACAAAAAGGGGATCCACGGGCTCCTGAATCAGGGGTTTCCCATTCAGGGAGTAGCCATAGTGGAAAAAACCACTATTTTGGATGAGAAGCTGGCCGGAGTCCGTGGATACGACAAATCCACTTTTACCAAATGCATCTGGCAGTGCGTTCAAAAAATACGGAGCGAACTGATTGCTGACCGGGTGTTTCACCACGGGTCCGCAGGTCGCGTTCCACCAGTCCGCAAGGTCCACAAGCCTGGCAATACGGACGGAGTCGGTGCGAATTTCGAAACGGTAGAAGAAGTCCCCCTGCTCGTCGGAAATGGGTTCCAGAGTTGAGCGGATGACGCGGGGGCGTACCAAATTTTGACGCAGGGCGCTGGGGTTGACGAAGGCTCCCAGGGCGCTGACGCAGGTGCGGATCTGCTCCATACGATCCTTTTGTCCATCAATCTGGCTCAGGCGGCTCAGGAACAAGTCTCCCATCACCAAATCAAAGGTGTCCGCAAAGGCCCCGAGGGTTTTTCCAAAAAACTCCTGGCAATGTTTGTTGGGAAGGGAATTCACATCGAAAGTCCGGCATTCTTCATGAAGTTTTGCCGCAGCAACCGTTTTATTTCGGAGTACACTCAGGGTGAGCTTGACCGAATCCCCAATTCCGGAATCGCCGAGCCATTGGTCAATGTCCCGCAGCTTGCGCTCAAATTCCTTCTGGTCCGCGGAGTTGATAGAAAGAACCTTGAGCGGAGTGGGGGAGTTGCCCGTAGCTTTTCCCTTGGGGGATGTGCCTGCGCAACTGTTGAACAGTAGGATTGCAAAAGCCAAGCCGATACAGGAAAGAGATGATTTCATGGGTCCTCTAGGTCGTGATCTAGCCACTTCAGGAATGTGACCAGTTTGAAATATACATCCTGTCCCGTCGGTCGGTGCTATTCCGCCACCCTTCAGGAAGGCTTTCGCCCCTGCGATTAAGGTTCTACATTTGACCCCATGAACGATATCCTGAATAAACTTGGTGCGATCCTGTCCTTTGTTGAGAGCCCTTCCCGTTACATGGGAGGCGAAGCCAATAGCGTGATCAAGGATCCCAAAACCTTGACGGCCCGCATGGCCCTGGTTTTCCCGGACATCTACGAAATCGGCATGTCCCATAACGGCACCAAGGTGCTGTACCACTGCATCAACCGCGAGCCCGATTTGTTGTGCGAAGTGGGCTTTGCCCCTTGGACCGATATGGCCGATTTGATGCGCACCCACGGGGTACCTCTCTACACGCACGCCACTTGGAGTGCTGTCCGGGACTTCGATGTGGTGGGGATTTCTCTCCAGACCGAGCTGAATTTCACCAATGTACCCTATGTATTGGAGCTTGCCGGCATCACGGCTTGGACCAAGGACCGGGGTGAGGCCGAGCCCATAGTGGTGGGCGGTGGTCCATCCGTTGCGAATCCCGAGCCCATTGCGGAGTTCTTCGACGCGTTTGTGGTCGGCGATGGGGAAGATCTGGCTCCCCGACTTTTGCGCACCGTGGGCGAGTTTCGTAAACAAAACAAAACCCGCCTGGAAATTTTGCAAGAGCTCAGCACCTGGGATGGCATTTATGTGCCATCCTTCGCGACTTTGTATGTAAAAACCGAAGCCGATGGCGTCGTGGGTGAAATCGTACCCAGTAAACCGGCTACCGGTTCTTATAAGAGCACGGCGGGGATCAAGCGCGTGTGGGTTGATGCTCTGCGCAAGGATCAATACCCCGTTGCGAACCTGGTTCCCAATATGGGCCTGGTTCATGACCGTTTTGCCATCGAGGTTTCCCGGGGTTGCACACAAGGTTGCCGTTTCTGCCAAGCCGGAATCTGGTACCGCCCTTCGCGGGAACTCCCGCCCGACGAAGTCCTCGAGCTCGCCAAAGAAGGCCTAAAGGCCACGGGAGAACGGCAAATCGGCCTCCTCAGCCTTTCCTCTGCGGATTACGGTCCCATCGAAAAGCTGACTGACGCGATCATCGACGATCCCTTCTTTGACTCGGTCGATGTTTCCTTGCCCTCCTTGCGGGCCAATAGTTTTGGACAATCCTTGGCCCAAAAGGTTGCTGCGCTCAAGGGCGGCCGCAGTGCCACCTTTGCTCCCGAAACCGGCTCCGAGCGTTTGCGCAAAGCCATCAACAAGGTTCTGACCGACCAAGAAATGATCGACGCCGCCGAGAGCGTGTTCTCCAACGGCTTCATGAAGATCAAGTTATACACCATGATCGGGCTTCCCAGCGAGACCATGGAAGACATGGAAGCCTTCTGCGGTCTCATCCAGAAGCTGGTGGACGTGGGACGCAGGCACAACAAGGGTATCATGATCCAGGCCAGCGTGGGCATTCTGATTCCCAAAGCCTTTACGCCTTTGCAGTGGGCGCCCATCATGGAGCGCGAGCAGGTCTATGAGCACCTGGCCTTTGTGCGCGAGCGGTTCTACAAGCACAAGAATGTCAAGGTCAACTGGAACGACTGGAACACCACCTTCCTCGAAGGCGTGTACAGCCGTGGCGACCGCCGGCTTGCGCCCCTGATCTACAAGGCCTATCAGCAGGGTCAAGTCATGGAAGGCCATAGCGAAAAAATCAATTACGAGGGCTGGGTCAAGCTTTGGGAAGAATCCAATTACGATCCATCCTGGGCCCTGGCCACCCGTAGCGAAGAAGAAGTGTTCCCTTGGGATTTCTTGCATGTCGGTGTCACCAAGTCCTATTTGCTCAGCGAATGGCGCAAGGTCTGGAACCCCGAGTCCGCTCCGGTACCTGACTGCAAATGGGGCGAATGCCAGAACTGTGGAATTCCGGGCAATGGCAAGGACACCAAGCTCGCCCCGCCACCCGAGAAGTACCAGGCTCCTTCGCGCACCCCCGAGCAGATCGTGGAGCTGGTCAATTCCCGCAAGCCCAAACAGGGCTCGGCTTTCCACTACGAATTCATCTTTGAGAAGCGCGGACTATCCCGCTTTTTGCCCCATCAGAACACCATGGGGGTCTTTGAGCGCTCCCTGGCGCGTCTTGGAATTCCCATCAAGTTCTCGGAAGGGTTCAGCCCCAAGCCCAGGATCCACAATACCGGCGCGCTTCCCTTAGGCCTTGAATCCTGTTGCGAAGTCGTATCCATTGAGCTGTTGCAGGAGCTCCCGCTCTTTGGTCCTAAGTACCAGGAAATGTTGCGTGAAATTTCCCGGCCCTTCCCCCATGGCATGGCCGTCACCAAAATCGTTCCCCTCGAAGTCAAGCTCAGCAAACAAATGCCCGATGCCTTGGAATACCAGTGGGCAGGCCAGTGCGACAAGGCCAAGCTCGAACAGGATTTCGCAAACAAGACCATGGCCAAGATCGTGAACCACCGTGGTCACGCAATGGATCTCAATGAGCATGTGCTAAAGCTTGTGTGTAAAGATTGCGCACAAGGCGTCGAGCTGACCTACCTGGTCAAGACCAATGGCCAAGGCAACACGGTGAGCCCGTTCACCTTGCTTGCTGGCCTGCTAGGCATTACCGATGACCAGGCCAGAACCATGCTGGTGGTGAAGACCCGTGCGGTGCATTTGACCTAATGCGGTGAAAAGCTTTTTTGCATTCGCAACAGCACTGCCCCCAAAAGGGCAGAGGCGGCGACGATCAGGAAGGCCGGGGAAAGGCCGCTCTTCTGGGCAATGAGTCCTCCGAGGACCATGCCTGCTCCGACGCCCAAATCAAAGGCTGTGAAGAAGGTGGAGTTCGCGGTGCCGCGTTGTTGGTCGTTTGCCAGGTGAATCATCGTGGTTTGCATGGCTGGGAAGTTCATGCCGTAGTAGCCGATGCCTTCGCCCCGACGCTCTAAGGGCAAAAGGCCAATGGCCCGAGTGTTGCCAACAGTCGTGAAAGTGCCCCATATTGAGATTCGCGGCGAGAGTTTGCCCCCTGCGTTCTTAGAGCTGGTGAGCAACTATTTTCATAAACCTGTGCGGATCATTCCCGATCCAGATGATGAGACAGTGGATATCACGCAGACAGAGTGGTACAAAAAGGCGCGAAAAGAAATGACGCCGGGGTGCTTTGTTTCCGCTGAGCGCTGGAAGGTATCCATGACGCAAAAGCAATTAAGCGCATTGCTCGGAATCAGTGCGCAGAATGTTTCGGAAATCGAGAGGAGCAAGCGTTCCGTTTCCCTCAAAATGGCCCACAAGCTAGCGAAAATTTTCAAGACAGATCTAACAAAATTTCTGGTTGCATAGCGCAAAACAAACCGTTGACTTGATTTGTTGGTTCCCTGCCCCAGTCCGTAGGCCTTTGCAATAATTCCTACATTTGCTCCCATGAGCATGCACGAAAAGATCCGTAAAGAACTCGAATCCTCAAGCCTCGAAGACACCCTGACCCGCATCGAATCCCTGGTGGAATCGACGAGCAAGCCACGCCCCATCCATTTGGGTATTCTGCTGGCGCTGAGCATTGCTAAAGAAATGCGCGATGGCCAGACTCCCGGTACAGAAACTTCCAAATTGGTGGCAACCTGGTCCGAAACCCACGGGGCCGATATTGTGGACGAGGCGGTTTTGTTCGCGCGGCATTTCTTGCTCAAGCCCCAAGAGCTCATGGAGCAGATCGCAGGCAAGCTCGAAAATGACCGGTCCGAATCCGAACAGGATGACGATGACGATGAGCTCGCCGAGCGTTATTCCGCCGAAGACGAAGCCCAGCTGGAAGAGCACCAGTGCAGCGGTGACCATTGTGATGATCCATCCAAAAACCCTGCAAAATAATGTTGCACCTACTCCCAGCCTCCATTGATATTGGCTCCCATTCGACCCTTCTTCTGATCGCGGATTGGGACCAGGTCGGGGGAAAGGCCCGCCTGATGCCCAAGGTGCAAAAGGTTGAGGTGGTTCGCTTGGGAGAAGATTTGCATTCCACCGGAACCATAAGTCCGGAGCGAATTGCCGAGCTGGTTTCCGTCCTAACGACTTTTCGCCAGACGGCTCACGCGCTAGGTGCGCGTATCGACCGCGTGGTCATGACCGAGGCTGTGCGCAAGGCAGGCAATCAAGCCGAAGTCCTCGAGGCGGTCGAAAAAGCACTGTGGATCAAGCCCGAAATTCTCGCCGGTGAAGATGAAGCCCGCCTGTCCTGGGCCGCAGTGGCCCATTGGCATGGCAGCGAGCAATTGACCATCGATGTGGGCGGGGGTTCCACCGAGCTCTCCCAAGGTCGCACCTTCCTCTCCATTCCCATTGGAGCCCTCCGTCTCAAGAACGAGATGGGAGTGATTCCCGGACCCGAATACAAGAAGTGGTCCAAAGAAACCTTCGCAGGTCTCGAGCTCAAGCCCTACGCAAAAATGCCCGTGACCTTGGTGGGTGGAACTGCGGTGGCCCTGGGCATGCTGCACTTGGGACTCTCTAAATTTGATGGATCCATTCTGGAAGGTCTGGAGCTTTCCATGGAAGAGCTGGACAAGGTGATTACCCGCATTAGCGATCTTTCCAAAGAACTTCGCACACAACTTCCCGGACTTGAAAATGGCCGTTCCGAGGTCATCATTTGCGGCCTCTTCTGGATCCGTAGTCTGCTGGAAAAGCTTAAGGCCGAGCGTTTCCGCATCAGCACGCTAGGTTTGCGTTTCGGAGTGCTATTAACCCCGGAAGTGCTCCAGGAGCTATTCCCCGAGCCCAAGGCCGAAGCCGTGAAGAAGCGACGGGGATTCTGACCGTCCGGTTTTATCGGTAAATAATTCCCATTGAAAGAGTCGTGCTGGTCAGGGCTTGGGCATGACCGTATCTTATGTGCAGAAGACACATTCAAATAGGAGTTATCTATGAAATCGTTACCTAAAATAATCCTTGGAGCCAGCATTTGTCTGGCTTTGACCGCCACCTCAGCCATTGCTGGTGGGTGGGGGCATGATCGTGGTGAGCGTGGAGGTGGCCCCTGTGGCATGGGTGCGCCCGGTGGCTTGATGAACCCGCACATGATGGACAAGCTGGATTTCACCGATGACCAGGAAGCCAAGCTGAAAGCCACGCACCAAGCCAAAAGGAGCCAGATGGAAGTCCTGCGTGCTGAGCGCGAAAAACTGGACAAGGCCCTCATTGACGCTCTCTCCCAAACACCGATAGATATTGCCAAAGTCAATCAAGCCAAGGCCGGGCTGATCGAATGGGAAAAGAAGCAACTGGATCAACGCGTTGAAATGGAAACCACTTTCATGAACCTTCTTACTCCTGCACAGCACAAGAAGTTCAATGAATTCATGGTCAAGATGCAGGAGAAAAAGGCCAAACACGACAAGGAAGAAAGAGAAGAAAGGGATGAAGAGGAGCGTTCGGAAAAGAAGTAAGGCACATTCCCCACCGAGCCCAGAATGGGCATTATGGACGATTCAAATGAAAAAGCCCCGGCAGTAGCCGAGGCTTTTTTTAAACAAAGAAAACTATGGATCGGTGGAGCACATGTCCACAGCGGAAGAATCATAAACAATGATTGAGGATGTGCCACCAGTTCCTGAACCACTGCAAGAGGTGACCTTTCCAGTAGACGAGCAACTTCCTTCAACGGTTGCAACGCCCGAAGCAGCAACCGTTGCACCAGCAAAGGCCAATGCATCACAATCGGCTTTGGGGAATTCACCCGAGTTGGCTTGTATGCAAACAATATTCTTGCCTGTTGCATCCTTAACGAGGCAGGCTTGGTTTGAAGGAGAAGCACTATCGCCACAGGCGACGAGGGCTAGCGTTGCGAGGGCGGTGGTTAAGGCTAATAGAATTTTCATGATGTCTCCAGGTGTATTAATTTGCCCTAAATCCAAGAAGTGCTTGATTCCTGCCCTATTCGGAAGTTAGGGGTTCCCAATCATTGTGGGTATCTGGAACATAACAATTGGCGCCCAAAAGCCTAAGGGATAAAAGTTGGGAATTACTCGTTTGACTCCACCTCCAATAAATTTTGAGCTGCAGCAGAACCAGGTGTACCCGACAGTGCTTAAAAGCACTGCAGGTAACCTCCACATTCTGCTGACAGCCGGTTTTGGGAGGTGGGCAAACTCGCAATTCCTGGGAATAATGCGAATTACAATCCTGGGTGGAGTTCACCTGGTAATTCCCTACTTTTTGGACCCCAACGGGGGCGAAATCAGTCCTGGAACTGCACGCCCTTGGAGCCTGCGATGACTTTTCCGCAGGCGTAGACGGTTTCGCCCTTGGCTGCCAAGTGTGCGCGGACTTCGGCTTCGAGTGCGGGGTCGATGAACACGAGCATTCCAACGCCCATGTTGAAGGTGCTGTACATCTCGTCTTTCTCCACTTTTCCGGCTTCCTGGATCAACTGGAAAATCTTGGGCGGAGTCCAGCTCTTGCGGTCAATGACCACATCCACGCCGTCGGGGAGGACGCGGGGAATGTTGCCCTGGAATCCCGAACCGGTGATGTGCACCAGGCCCTGAATTTTCTTTTGCTCAATGAGGTCGATGAGGGCGTTCTGGTAGGAGCGGTGCGGAACAGCGAGGGCTTCACCCACCGTGCCTTCGAGTCCGGCGACTTTGGAGTCTAGCTTATAGCCGCCGGCTTCAAACAGGGCCTTGCGGGCCAAGGAATATCCGTTGGTGTGTAGGCCCGTGGAAGGGATGCCGAGGATGATGGTACCGGGTTTGATTTGCTTGCCGTCGATAATGTTTTCACGCTCGACCACACCCACGATGGTTCCGGAGATGTCGTACTCTCCTTCGTGGTAGAATCCGGGCATCTCGGCGGTTTCGCCACCGATCAAAACGCAATTATTTTCACGGCAAGCTTTGGCCATGCCTTCGACCACGCCTTCGACCACACCTTCTTCCAGGTGGCCGGTGGCCAGGTAATCCAGGAAGAACAAGGGGCGAGCGCCCTGGACCAAAATATCGTCGCAGCAATGGTTCACGATGTCTTGACCGGGGTTGGTTGGGCATTTGAGGCCGATATGAATCTTAAGCTTGGTGCCCACGCCATCGACGGAGGAAACCAGCACCGGATCTTTCATGTTCAGGTGCTTGATGGAGAACAGGCCACCGAAGTTTCCGATGTCGCCCAGGACGCCGGCGTTGAAAGTGGTACGGACGGACTTCTTTACGCCAACCATGGCCTTGTCGGCACGTTCGAGCGAAACACCTGCATCTGCGTAGTTCACATGGACCTCGGGTTTGATTTTCTGGACCGGAATTTAGAAAACAGAAAAGGAATCGGGAATGCCGGGAATGATTGGGTCTTTTTGCGAACAAATGGACAGAAGAGGCGCCTTGTTTGGGTATTTGTGTCCATAATGGAATACGGGGTTCCTTGAATGCCCTCCGATATGTTAAGTATCATTGGAAAAGCAAGTTCCGACCGAGGTGTTCTTATGATGGCCAAACAACTGATTCCCGCAATGATTCTTGGAATCGTTCTCCCTGTTGCCCTTTATGCGGCCCCGGAGTGCATTACCGTGCGTGGCGCAAAGCAAGGAACCCTGCTGTTTGGCTCCGTAAGCGTTGGCGATGATAGCGTGAGGGTGGTGCGGATCATGAATAAGTGTGCGACCGCATCCGGGAATGTTTCTCTTGGTCTGTCGGGAATAGGTTTTTCTACGCCCCTGTCGGGCAAAGTTCTGGTCCTTCCCAGCCGAACCCGCACTTCCATTGCGGTTACCTTTGCTCCCAATGCCGTGACCGATTTCGCGGGCAACTTGTCTGTTTACGCCAGCAAGGAGCTCGGGATGGCCTTGAAAGGTTCGGGACTCCTCGGGGTTATTCCAGTGGAGCCTCCTCCCGTTGACCCCATTCCAGTGGATCCGGGGGTGGTGGATCCGGCCATTGGAGATACCAGTACCACCTTGACTCCGGAGGAGCTTGCCCTGATGGAGATCCCTGCCGAACAGCTTGTCCTGGAAGGTCCCACGAGCCTTGAATCCTGCAAGAGACTCAACTCGCACCTCCTGGTGGAAAAGAAGGCTGGGTTCAATTTTGACATTTCTGGTCGCAGGGTTCCTGGAGTTAGCTGGTAACGCCTTGCGCTGATTTGTGGGTCGGGTTGTTTTTGCTACCTTCCTTCCCATGTTTTCAATTCCTGAAATTCCGGTTTGGCTGGGTCAATGGGTTTTTGCCCTGTTTGGACTCATTTTTGGGTCGTTTTTTAATGTGCTGATTTACCGGGTTCCTCGGGATTTGCCCATCGCCTTTCCTGCGTCCCATTGTCCGCATTGCATGTCGCCGATTCGCCTGCGCCACAATATTCCCGTGCTGGGTTGGCTGATGCTCCGGGGCCGCTGCAAGGACTGCCGGGCACTGATTTCCATTCAGTATCCAATAGTGGAAGCTATCACCGGGATTTTGGCCTTTTGCGCGGTTCGCCTAGTACACCCAGATGCATCCGAGCTGATTGATTTTGCCCGGGTGCTTCCCGTGTTTTGGATGATGATCACTTTGGTGCCCATTGCTGCAGTGGACTTCCCGTATCAGTTGATTCCGGATACGGTTCCGGTCGGCGGCCTTCTGATTGGAGTTGCCGTTTCATTTCTTCCCGGTGGAATGGATTGGCAACAAAGCCTTATCGGTATTGCGGCCGCAGGCGGTGGACTTTTTCTTTTCGCCTTCATCATGGGCAAGCTACTCAAGCGCGATGCCATGGGTTTGGGCGATGTCAAGCTTTTGGCGGCCTTCGGGGCCATGATGGGTTGGGGACATTCCGTTGCAGCTGTGATTGCGGCCTCTTTTCTGGCTTTGGTGGTGATGGTTCCCTGGCGATTGATTCGCAAAGAATCCAACCACGAGCCATTGGCGTTTGGGCCTTTCATAGGTGTGATGGGCCCGGTGATGTTCCTCTGGGGCGACCGGATCATCGCGTGGTACTGGAATCTGCTTCGCTTCTAGTTGTGGTTCGAAAATGCAGGGGCGGGGGGTGGCTAAGGCCCTTTCGGCAAGACGCTCCGTGGCACTTCGGTTCCGGTTCCGCTA